>NZ_JBQENP010000012.1:0-131699 GCF_052044755.1 Acinetobacter sp. 22512
GCATAACCTTGCCAAGGTTGGGGTCGCGAGTTCGAGTCTCGTTTCCCGCTCCAAATTTAAAAGGCCCTAGTCGAAAGACTGGGGCTTTTTTCTTTTTATCGACCCATGATTTTACGTTCTATCGATTCACAGCATATTCATTCTGAGAATAGCTCAGCTCAAGGCCGAGTATTTCATTGATAGACTCAGATTTTTAAACCAGTAATTGTTTCGAGTTAATCTAGTTATATTTGCAGGGTATTGGTGTTATCCGATGCGTAGATATAAAGGGTAATGATTGAAAACAATCCAAGTTAAAGCGCTCTAGACTACATCTTTGTTGTAAACAGATAGAAAAGATGAAGTTATGATCATAGACATAGCTTTGGAAATAATATTCTTCTGCCTTTTGAATATCACGAGTTGAATCGAGAAACTCTATATGTTCAGCTAACACATGAAAGTTGAGCTTCTTTAAATGACGACTCATTCCTTCGCCAGTACATTTAATATAGGATTCTTTTAAGGTCCATATTTGAAAAAACCGTTGATATACAGTGGATGGATCAATCCTTTCATTTTCCTGAATCCATTCAATTTCACTTGGCGCTAACACACTATCGACACGCATCCAATCGAACTCACGGTCCAGCCGTTCAACATCAACTCCTATTTCTCCTTTTTCAGTCACCGCAAGAACAATAACGTCTGCTGAATGACTAAGATTGAAATAAACAGCTTTACTACCTTGTATAAAAGGTTTGCCGTTAGGTTGTAATTGAATGTTGACCTCATGGGGTGAAATACCCAACTTATCTGCTAAAACAGACTTCGTTAACACACGAGAAATTAAGAAAAGTCGTGCAGCATGAGGATGATATTGATCATATCTCAACTTTTCTGCCGCATTGAGAAAGCTGAGATAATGACTCAACATGAGATGGTTTTGTGGCACGCGTGAAACCGGGCAGACATACACCTGTACTTTGGAAATATCAGACATCACTGAGCTGTACTGTGGTGCTGATATATTTGGTTAGAACTGGTGTGAGATAATCATAAACCGCTTCTACATGGGTAACGTGCGGATTATGGCCTGCGCCAGCAATGATATGTACAGGAATATTAGGACTTATTGTAGTAACAATTGGATCCTTCTCTCCAACAATGATTTCAACTTTAGAGCCAAGCTCGTTTAACAAAGCTGTTTGAGATACTCTCTGCTGAGGCAAACTAATACGATGCATATACTCACTAATATGCTTGGCTACCGACACCCGGTGTAATGAATCCATCGCATAACCAACAGATAGATTTTTTTGTCCATCTGGATGCAGGTTTTTAGCAATTTTATCTTTCGATACAAAACGGAAAATTAGATTAGAGATGATTTGTATTTGAAATATTTTTGCGGCCTGTGCCTGCACGAAATAAGGCGATATAAGGATAAGACGTGCAACTTTATTTGGATATTTCTGCGCAAGACTCAATGCAAATAAACATCCTAACGAGTGAGCAATAACAACACTATTTGGTGCTAAAAGCTTTGCAGCATTATCAATAAACTGATGATTGTTATCTTCCATCACCTCATAACTACCTGAACGCCCAAGTCCAGGTAGGTCCATCATAACGACCTGATCATAGGTGATTTTATTAATTATTGGGAGCCAACATGTGCTATCGAATGGGATACCGTGTAAAAATAATGCAGAAGATTTTTCTGAACCAACTGGTTGTTTAGTATAGATTTCTGTCCAATATCGATTCTGATAGCTGAAACAGCTAGGTGTTGGAGCTTGCATACGACCAAAACGTGTAAGGACCAGTCGATCAATCCAACGAGAAAAATAAGGACTGGTATTGATTAGGCCTGCGATACCCATCTTAACAGCCATTTTTTCTGTCTCAGCGACATGATAGTTTTCATTAGAAATAAAAGCGAGCTGCTCTTTTGAGCCACCAAGCAATACCTCAGGTAATTTCTCGAGCAGAACTTTAGGTATTTGCAAATGTGGTGCGCTAACCCCTAAGTGCTCGGCAGCTAGGTTAACTAGACGATGACATTTAGGTGTCGCAGGATCAAGTAATACATACTCCTGAGCAATAGTCTCAGGAAAAGATATCGTTCGGATGAGAAAGCTCACGATATATTGCATATTGCAGAGTGGCAGGAATGTATCACTCCCACCAGGCAGCGCCAGCAGACGTCCTTGATATAACTTATCAATCATTTCGGCAATACCAATATATTGCATATCACCATAAGTATAAAAACCATCAATGACTGTCGCCGGATTTATTGCGGTCCATGGCACATTTAAACGCTTACATGTCTCAATAAAAGCTTGATGCCCTAAAATTTTCGAAGCTTCGTAACCACCATATTTATAATACAAATCATCAGCAGACTCTTGCGGCGGGGTAGCGACACGATATCCACCAATCCAGATAAATCGCTCAAGCTGCTTCAATGTCGCAGCCCATTCAATCAGAGCAAGTCCTGATTTTACATTCGTACGCTGAGCTTCAGCTTTGCTAATGCCCCAATTAAATGATGCAGCAAGATGATAAACAACATGGATCTTTGTTTGAGCATCCGTTAGTAGAGAGTCCAGCTTAAAGTCACGGCTTAAATCATATTCAACAAACGAAATAGATGGATCAACTAGCCCTTCTGTTGCAATAAAACCTAACAGCTTATCTTTCTTGGTTGCAGCATTGCGCAGTGCAGCAATCACCTGATGACCTTCACGTAGAAGATCAACGATCAGTCTACTGCCAATGAAACCCGCTGCACCTGTTACTAATATGGTCTTCTGTGAAAAATTATCTTTTTTTGCGTTATTTAAATTATCCATATATCACCTTATTAGGTACTGGGCACTCCAGCATTGTTTTGGAGCGAATTGTCTTAAAAGTTATATCGAACCTGGCCATATACCAGACTGTTATCTCTAAATTGTCCTAACACCGTATCATTTCTGCCCCAGAAGCGATCTCCACCTACATTAAACTGCCAGTGATCATTAAGGTTGTAATTAATACGAACTCTCAACATCTCATTGGGCTCTGGTGCAAAATAGAAACCTGTTACTTCTAACTTTAGGTTGTCATTCAGGAGGTTAAGTGCATAGCGCAGCATAGCTCCATACTGATCGCGCTCATATTGGTTACTGATGGTTTGCTGATAACGGTAAACTTCTCTCAATAATGGATTTGTTAGACTATCGGCAGATCTTAAGTCCTCCGTATGTTTATAGACACCTACTAAACTCACGGTGGAATTCTTCAATGCTAATTCTGGACCGATGACTACAGCCAGATTATTTTTTTTGTGCGTAAGATCTTCACTACCTTCTGAGTCAGTTTGGGTATAGGCTGCTTCACCGCGCCATACGATATCGTTATGGTTATAACTGAAATCAAATCCATAGACAGACATAGGATTATTTTTCAGTTGTAAAGTTGCTCCTGTTTGAGATAACGACTGGAGTGACAGATCGGGCATATGATCCAAACCCGAGAAATATGATGCACCAACATCTAAACCATCTACAGAATAATCCCAGCGCACTGCAAATGCAGGTCGGCTCTTATGGTCTATGTCATATTGAACACCAGCAATCTGACGCAATGGAATTACATCTGAACGACTACGCGGATACCACAACGCTGTCCATTTATTGGTTCCAGATTCAGGAATATACGTCAATTTGATTGCATCATTTCCAAGACGTTGATCTGTTTCATCTGGTACTAGGCGCGTATAATCACGGGGTGATAGATTATCTGTTGGATTAATCCCATCAGCTCTCCCCCAGACTACAATCTGGCGGCCAACATCAAGATAGAACGTCTGATCCCAGTTGTAAGAGGCGTACAACTCACGTAAGTTGCGATTCACCTTACTCACCTGATCTGGGTTTACAGTATGGTCCGTTTCGTCTCCAATATTTATGTCGTAATGGATCTTAAACTCAGGGTTAAACTTGAGCGTACCATTGGACCAGAAACTTGCTTGCCCAATGTTTTTTAACGAACTTAAATCACGATCTGATGACCAGACATCGAGTCTGGCTGAGTTCTGGCTTACAAAACTCATTTCGCTGTCATCTGCATAAGCATGCTGCAGTAGCATAAAGCTACTGCAGCATGCAAATACCCAATAGGCACCTTGCGTCATTTTTCAAGGCTCTGCGGTGAGAAAATCTTATCGGATAAAGTTTTCTCTGCGACAAAATCATTAACGATCACTTGTGTCATATGCTGAGTTTGCAGATTCTTCGCCATAGATTTCATGGCTTGCCATCTTGGTTTTACTTTGCCGTAAGGGCGGATATCCGTGAACTCAATATGCTTTAACGGTTTGCCTGCTGTGTCCCATATATCGATGGTTGCTGTAACAAAGTTGTCTTTGAGAATGCACATGCGACGTTTGCTATAACCAAAGTCACTCTTCACCGTATTATTGATTGGCGTTGCTTCGATCATATAGCAATCTTTGCCATTAAATTTGCCATCTGCAAGTTTCGTGTACTTCCAGTCACTTAACTTATAGCCAAGGACATCACCATAACTAAAGTCCGTGCCAATAAAAGCATCACCCTTATTCGCTGATGCAAGACGGCGTACTTTTTTCAATGCAGGCAAATAGACAAACATGCTATCACTGCCTTTTACATTCTCAATCAATAACGTCGTGGTTCCCTGTACATCTGCAGGCGAGATAAACTCGGTCAAACGCATATTATTCTGAGTATTTCCAGCAAGCTTGGTCATATTTTTAGTCAAGCGCACACGTTGCTCACCATTTTTAGAAGTCAAAATAAATTTGGCACTAGCACTTGAAGTCAGGAATTTAGAGGCATCATCACTACGATTAACAATGTCTTGAACTTCATCTGCATGAGATGTTTTAGGTAATGAAAAGGTGAGCGCAGTACCTAACAAAAGGCTTGTCACAACAGTTTGTGCAACGGGGATGCTTTTCTTATTTGAGGAAAAGATGAAACGAGGTTTTAATATTAGAATCATTGTAGGTACCATAATTAAGGTTGCAAACACACTGAAAAGCATCGCAATCACAATAAACATCGCTAGCCATTGATGTACGTGGAAGCCCTGCGATAAGGACAATACGCCATACCCGCCAGCGACCGCAGTCGCGACAAAAAGAGAAGCCTTACCAGCAGTACTTAATGTTTTACGAATAGCATCTTTGATATCTCCCCCTTCTTCGCGCAAGATTTCACGCAAACGATAGAGGAAATAAATGGCGTAATCCGCACCAATACCTACAGCCATGGCCGAGATAAGGGAATTTGGAATATTGAGCGGAATGTCGAGCCAGCCCATCACACCAAAGATGGCAAGAATTGAGAACAGAAGTGGTGTCAGGACAATCAGCCCAGCTGAAATCGAACGGAAGACCAGTGCTGAAATAAAGAATACGGCAAATGAAATTTGTAGAATGTTCATGAGCTTGCCGTGAACCATTGTTTCAGTCAAAGCAATGGTTTGCGTCACGTCACCACCAAAACTCACTACAGCCTTGTCACCCAATTGAGCCGCCATATACGTTTTTAGCGATTCAAGGATTTCTTTAATACGGTGGTTGCTGCCCGTTTTCATAAGAATCGTGATTTTGGCATAGCGCTGAGTAGTATCAATGTAGGATTCAAAATCAGTCGGCTCACCAGACATTGAATACAACAGCAGATATTGAGCAACAACATCTTTGGTTGCAGGAACCTGAAATGCCTGTGGCTGATCGGCATTCATTGCCTGATTCATTCGTTTGATATAGTCCACGATAGAGATTGTTTTACCAACCTCTGGAATTGAATTCGCGAACTTCTCTGTATTATCAATCGCTTTTAGGATCTCTGGGTTTTCAATACCGTCACGAACCTTCGTATCGACCATAATATAAAGGCTGTTTGTGCCACCAAGTGACTGATTCAAGAACCTGTCATCCTGCTGCATCGGAAGATCACGTGAGAAGAAATTCCGACTATCGTTATCTACCACAATACGGCTCGTGCCGATCGCAAGAAAAACACCAATTGCCGCAATCGCAGTCATTAATATCATTCGTGGACGAACTGACAAAATGGCATCGCCAATACGATTTGGAATCCAATCCCAGATCGGTAGCCCTTTGCGTTTGACCTTGGTAACCGAAGGCGGTGGCAACATTGAGCGTAGTGCCGGAATAAAAGTCATCTCAATGATCAGCGTACTGATGATCCCGATTCCAGTAAAAATACCGAATGAACGAATAGTCGGAATATTGAAGGTCAACAGAGAGAAGAATCCAGCCGCCGCAATTCCACCAGCCAGCACCATAACTGGACCAACACGAACTAAAGACTGCACCACAGCTTCGCTATTGGCAGCTTTAGGTTCCATCCCTTGAGCAATCAGACGATCAAAATCTTCATAGTAACGCTTGAGCAACTGCACGGCGTGCCCTGCTGCAATGGCCAGAATCAAAATTGGTGTAGGCGAGTTAAAGATATCCATAGGCTGTTTGAACAGCCCCATCATGCCCATACCCCATGCCACAGCAAGCAAAGCTGTAACGAGTGGCAGAATCAAACCCTGCTTACTGCGGAATGCTTCAAAGTGCAACAATCCAATCACCAATACGGCAATCGGGAACAAGATATTGATACGCTTAGAGTAATCTTCAGCTTTATCTAGATAGACAGGATTACCGCCGACACTGAGCGTCATATCTTTAGATTGTTCGCTTTCTACAATTTTGTTGATCGGAGCCATCATCTTCTGGAAGCCCTCTGGACTTTCCTCAAGCTCAAGCAAAATCGCAGCAGTTCTTTGATCTTTAGACACCACTGAATTCATATAAGTTGGATTCATTGCCAACACTTTTTTCAGTTGATCGATATCATCCTGAGTTACAGAACTGGTCGGCAGTAATTTTTTGGCATCAAACCCTTCCGAATTAGCCATGATTCCTTTCGCTTGACGTGCAGCCAAACTCATCATAGTTGATCGAACAACGCCGGGGGCGTTGTCCACTTCTTCGGTAATACGTTTGACTTTTTCCAACACTTGCGGTTGATAAATATCACCTTGCTTCGGTGTAATACCGATCACAACCATATACTTGGAGCCGAATTTTTTTTCGATCAGCTTGGTCGAGGTGATATAAGGATGCCCATTCGGTGCAAGTGCGCCTGGATCAATAATAATTTTTACACCAGATGCAAGGTATGCCAAAGCAATCGTCAAGAGCATGACCACTGTCAGTACAATACGGCGATGTCTAAGAATCCATCGCGCATATTGCTCCATCACTAGATGAGTCTTTTGAAGTGGTTTTTCGATCTCTTGCGATGATTCTTTGATCTCCTGCAATGGTTTTTTGATCTCTGGCGATGGTTCTTCTATCTCCTGCAATGGTTTTTTGACTTCTACCGATGGCTCTTCAATCTCTTGCGTTTGCGTACTCACTGCCTCATAGGTTCCGCCCTTCTGAGCCAGCGCCTGAAGATTAGCAAGATCTTTTTTGAACTGGGCAAGAACCATTTTTTTTAGCAGTGCATTAGGAAATACACCAAAAAAGCCGCCCGGCTCTGCCTCAAACAACCATTCAATCCATGTACCTTCTGGATGAGGTTTGAAGCGATAAGTACCTTTGTAATAAAACGGTCCTTCTAACACTTGGAAGGCATACAATTCATTCGGTACCAGGTGTGTAATTTCACCTTTAAAGGCCAACTCACGACTAGCAAAGCTCAAATTGAGTTCATACTTGCTGCCCACACGCGGAGTAGTGTCTAGTAGCTCTGAATGCTTACATGACAATTGCCAGCTTGCATCATTGCCCGGGTTTGCAAGATATTTAAAAACTTTATCAATCTCGGCCGGTATAAGGAAAGCATGTTCTATGGTCACCATAGTGGTTCTACCTTCTTGTATTTCTTATGCAGGAATTGGATACATCTGATCAATTGTCTTGGCCACAGCCGCAACGTTCTCAGCGAACATAATCGATGAATGGTCACCAGGTAGATCCACTTGTGTAAGCGTATCTTTGATCAAATGATCCCAGCCGAGACTTTCCCCAAAATCTTCAGACTCATCTTTGGCTTTAACCAAGAGGATCGGAAAATCTTCAGGCTCTGGGAAATAGGTCTGTAGTGCGACGCCATTCGCCAAATAAGTATCAAAGTAAAGCCGGAAATCTGATGGGTTAGCATCCAGAGGTATGACATTGATGGCCTTAGCTTCTTTAAGCACATGATCAAACATGTGATCTGGACTCAATTCACGCAAGTATTGCGCTGATATCGTCAGCTTTTTGCCATAAGGCACAGCCAAATCACGAGCAAACCAAGACAAAAGCATGGCATCATCAGCATCTTCAGGCACATTCTCTGGAATTGGAGCACGTGTATCAATCATGACAATCCCTGTGACCTGCTGCCCCATTTGACGCAACTGACGACTGATCTCGTATGCAATCGCACCGCCAAAACACCAACCACCGAGGAAATAAGGCCCTTGAGGCTGCATTTTTTGCATTTCAGCAATATAGAGTGTCGCCATTTCTTCAATCGCCACTTCAGCAGCATCTGCTTCAATCAGACCCGGAGACTGAATAGCACGTAAAGTACGGTTCGGATTGAGATGACGCGAGAGTTCCATATAACAGAAGGTACTGCCACCAATCGGATGGAAGAGCCATAGCGGCTGTTCATAAGTTCCGCTGCGCAGTTCGATTACGATTGAAGGTTTGATTTCTTTATTTTCACGGATGATCTCCCCCAAACTCTCAACAGTTGAGTACTGTGCAAGTAAAGCAACTGATAATTCGGTACCAAATACCTTCTTGAGATGATTGACAAGTTTCACAGCCAGTAATGAATGCCCACCTAATTCAAAGAAATCATCATGTATACCAACTCGCTTGACTGATAAAATCTGCTCAAAGGTAGTACATAACTCGATTTCGATCGAATCGCGTGGAGCAACATAATCGTTGCTCTGCTCAAACACTGGCTCAGGGAATGCCTTACGATCTAACTTATTGTTAGCCGTCATTGGAAACTCATCCAATCGGATAAACGTACTTGGCACCATATAAGCCGGAAGATGGATTTGTAGAGTCTTTTTTAAACCAGCCATTTCAATATCATGTCCAGTCACATAAGCCACCAGTTTCTGATCATTGTCGGCTGTGGTCTTAACCAAGACTACTGCATCTGTAATACCATCGATCTGTTTGAGGACATTCTCGATTTCGCCTAGCTCAATACGGAATCCACGGATTTTGACCTGAAAATCCAGACGTCCGTGATGAGTCAAACGCCCATCCATTCGCAGACAGACTTTATCTCCGGTGCGATAGAGTCGACCAGCATTTGGTAGGGATGGTAAAGTTCTAAATTGTGCATCTGTCAACTCAGGTCGATGCCAGTAATCGACTGCAAGACCATCGCCTCCAATCCAGAGCTCTCCCATAACGCCTCGTGGAACCAATCGCTGCTGTTCATCAAGAACATAAAGCTGGGTGTTCGCCATTGGTTCGCCTAAATCAATATATTTGGCATCGGTGATGTGGGCTGCACTGGACCACACAGTTGTCTCGGTCGGACCATAGACGTTCCAAAGACAGCTGACTTTACCCAGTAGTTTTTCTGCGAGTACAGGATCTAGCGCTTCGCCTCCGCTAAGTGCAGTTAGATGTGGGATACCTTTCCACTCACTGTCCAAGAGCATTTTCCAAGAGGACGGCGTTGCCTGCATAACATTGATTGACTTCGCCTGCATATACTCAACCAGCAGGTTCCCATCTAGAGAGATCTCACGTGGGCACACATGCACCACACCGCCGTACATCAGTGGAATCAATAGTTCAACAACAGAAATATCAAACGCATAAGTAGTGATTGCTAATAACTGCATATCAGCAGTTGCTTGCAGCCTATCATTCACAGACAGTAAGAAATTAGCTATTGAAGGATGCCCAATACGCACGCCTTTAGGTTTACCTGTCGAGCCGGAGGTGTACATCACATAAGCGGTATCACCAAAGGCAAGCGTCTCACGTACTTGCTCAAGGGGAACAACACCAGCTTGATTGATATCTAGACGTGGTACAGAGACTGTAAGAGCATCCATCAAGTCAGTTTGGGTCAAGATGACTTTAGGTTCAGCATCTTCTACGATGTTATGCAAACGTTCTCTTGGGAAACTAGGATCCAACGGTACATATGCTGCTCCTGCCGCCCAGATTCCGAGGACTGCCGCGGGCAATAGCACAGTGCGGTCTACCATCAGACCTACACGATCCCCATTGGTAATACCATGTGCACGTAAATATTCAGCAATCCCAGCAATATGCTGACCTAACTCATGATAGCTGACAGCATGATCTCTAGAAGTCATAGCATGATTGTGACCACGCTCATCGATCTGTTTTAGAATCATTCCCAGTAGATCATGTCGAGGATAGTCGGTCACCTGACCACGTAGATAGCCTAGCTGAATGCCATTCGCATAATCAGGTGCGATATCTAACTCAACGATCTTACGTTCAGGATGAGCCACCATTTCCGATAGTACAACTTGCAGTAGTTGCACCATATTCTCGGCAGACTCCGCAGAAAATATTTCAGAGTTGTATTTCAGTACGCCAATCAGTTCACCCTGATATTCACCACCCATTTCTAGCATAATATCTAGTTGGCCTTCTTGTTGGCGAACTGGAAAGCTTCCTAGCGTAAGGTCTTGACCAGCTAAAGTAGCTGGATTCTGGATTGGTAAGAGTAATTCTTTAAACTCATCCAAACCACCTAGACGTTCCCAAAACATTCCAACCTGAGCCAATGGGTTGATACTGCCATCACGCTTTGGTGAAACAGCTTCAACCACTCTGGAAAAAGCAACTTTTTGATGTTTAAGACTCTGTTTTAATTGTTCCTGCACCTGCTGTGTAAATTGACGTAAAGTCTGATCAGCATCGATGTCTATGTTAAGAGCAATTGTATTGACAAACTGTCCTAGTGCATTGCGCAAAGAGCGTTCAAGTCGACCTGCTACTGCTGTGGCAACGACTAGATTATTTTCATTTGATAGTTTGTTCAGCAGGATATAGAAGCCCGATAGTACAAGACCGAACAAGGTAATTTCATAATCTTTCGCCAAGTTTACAAGACCAGACGATACTGACTCAGGTACACGGAAAATTACCGAGCTACCTTTATGTTGTTGCACAGCTGGACGTGGATAATCAAGTGGAATGCTATGCACATGTGGAGCATGCTTTAACGCATTTTTCCAAAACAGTAAGCTTTCATCAGCATCACCAATCACGTTGCTCTTCTGCTTATCTGCATATTGAGCGAACTCGATTCCGTTCACTAGATTTGACTCTGTCACTAGCCCAAAACGCTTGCAGACATCACGCAGCAACAAGCCAATTGACCAGAAATCCATTAAGGCATGATGAATCACAACTGCAATCACATAGTGATTCTGACCACGCTCATAACAATGGATACGCCACAACGGTGGCTGAGTCAGGTCAAATGGTTGCTTGGTATCCTGTTCGACTAATTTCGTCAAATCAGAAGCTTCAACATGACGAGCATCAGAGAGAATGATATTAGGATATACACGATCCCAAATGATTTGCTCGATACCCTGATCATTGGCAGGCATGCTTACACGTAGTAACGGATAATCATGTAACACTGCTTCCAAAATCTCCATCGGCTTATTGCCTAATGGCTGGTTGACCTTCACATCAAAAGCCACCACCATATTGTAGGCACTGCAAGTTGGCTCAAGACGCTGGATATACCAAATACCAAGTTGTTCTGCAGAAATCGCATGACGCGACAGAATTTTTGGTTCTAGGCTCGCAATGTTATTCATGAAGCAACTCCCTGTTGCAACTCAGAAACCAGATATTCAGCCAATGCATTGATTGTTGGGTAATCCCATAGCAGTGTCGGCTCAAGTTCCAGTTTTGTCAGATCTTCTAAGTCCCCAGACACAGACAAAGCAACGATCGAATCAAGACCATAACTGGTAAATTTTTGCTCTGGATCAATCGTCTCAGGCTCTACACGCATCTCTTTAGCTACTAGCGTACGAATGATCGCGCTCCAGTAAACTTTATCCTTATTCATGGGGTAATCTCCTCTTTAACTGGTTTGGCATCACGCGGTGCCAATGCGAAATCGATAACAGATAACATGTGGTTGGTTGAAATTCGGTCTAGCAAATCTGCTAATGTGCTTTCACGTAATGACGTAATAGGAGGAGATGTCTGCCCTTCAGCAGCATTTAGGAAAATGATCAACCATGCTCCATCCTTTAAAGCAGTCCTTAAGCCATGACGGTTGAAGACCCAGAAACCCAACACAGCAATGCGGGCAAACAGTTCTGCGTAGCCTCGAGCGAGACTAAAACGCAAAGTTTCAAACTCTTTGCTTTCCTCAGAGTTTGAAAAGTAATTCTGAATTTTTTGATCCAATGAACGCTGTTCAACCAGAAGCCGGTCTGCATGCTCACGTAGCGTAGATAGCATTTCAGTAGACAACCCTACTGTGGCTTCGGCATCGTTGAGCATTTCAATGATTGTCCCCAGCGACTCCATCACCAAATCGCCATCTCGGTTGAAAATCTCAAGCCCACGGAAATCAATAGCGTCTGTCTCCACTTGTAAGTCATACAACTGGCGATAACGTGCTTTGGCTTCGGCTTGGTTGAGATGGTCGGCTTTTTTGCTACGACCTTTATTGGCTGATTTGAGCTGAAAACTCAGACTGTCTAGACAAACGGTGCTACTTCCGTCAAACACACTAACAATCAGATGGTCTCTGAATGCTTTCTGGTACATTCCATCTGCATATGCATTTCTTAAGAAGAAACGTGACCCAAGCACTGAAGAAGTGATCTTGGCAAGTGACTCTACATACTCAGGCACCAGTACCTTGACGATTGGCGACCATGTACTGAACTGATTAATACAAACGTGTAATCCGCGCGCGCCAACGAGTGATAACACCTCCGCTGCTAATAGATAGGCATAGGCTGTAGCGAGCTGCTCACGCACCAGTGGAATGCTTATTACTTTTTTGTTATATAACTCGCGTTCGATAGCAAACTCGGTCGCGATTCGTAGCATCGTATCGCCAGCCCCCAGCGAGAAACTACTGCAATATGCACGCGTTACCTGTAGGGTTTTGAGTCCAAGTTCCAACCCTTGGCCCTCTTCACCGATCAAAGCATCTTTGTGAATTTCAGCGTTGTTAAAGCCAATACCACTAATATCTAAACCACGCATGCCCACTGTTGGCAGGCGGTTCAGACTATAGGTTCCTTTAGAAGCCATATGACGCTTATCAAGCCAGAATGCGCTCAAACTACGTGGTCCACGATCGTTCGATGTTTTAGCGATCAGGCTTAAAGAGTCTCCTAAAGTGGCGCGGTTAATTGACCATTTTTCGCCATTTAAGATGTATTTACTCTCGGCAGGCTGTGCTGTCACTTCACTAGATAATAGGTCAGCACCATGCGCTTTCTCGCTATAAGCCAATGCTGGAGCAGCACCACTTAAAATTCGGCTAGCAATATTTTGGCATTGATTCGGATTACCACCGATCCACACAATCACAGACCAAGCGTTCGTGCTATAGGTCGAATTGATAGTTAGATCTCGTCGTGCCAACACGCGATGCAGATATAGCAACTCTTCACCAATTTCCATATGACCTCCGAGCTCTGAAGGCACATAGAAACGGTTCATACCCACCGCATTCAGAAAATCAACAGCACGCTGAGGATATTGCTCCTTCTCATCACGCTCGATGGCAGCGGACCAAGAAAAATCGTTGTTGTTATCATGTACGGAGCCTAAAATTTGCTCCAGACGAGCAGCAGACTGAAACTGCCGCAAATTGGATGTAAGTGACATGGATTTTCACTCAAATGATTAAAGGGTAAGGGTTAAAACAAAGCACTTTTCAGACGATTAAAAATCAGCGCGCGTACTTCACGTTCCTTGATCATTGAGTTGAGAAGATTGGAGCTATAACGAATCAGCTGCCCCCGCTGCTCACGATCACGGATGACTTCTAAACCGTTTTTGACATAGTTTCGAGCAATCACTGTTCTACGGTTTGGATGGGTTAAACAGACCAGTTGACCGCGTTCGATTTGCTCTTTAATTTTTCTTCTTCTAATTTTGCCGCTAGTAGTTTTGTTAATTCGGCCTTGATGCAGTAAATAGACGCCTTCTACAGGTAAGCCAATATCAGCTGTCACTTGTTCCTTGACCTGAGTTCTAATGGCTTCAAAATTGAGAGTCTTGTCTAGTGATTTCTTCTTGATCTCAAGTACAACCGTAACACCCTCAGAATCAGCAACATTCACTGCCGCAACACAGCCTTTACGAACAGCAGGATGTGCCATTTCAACAGAGCACTCGATATCTTGCGGGTAATAGTTCTTACCACGGATGATAATCACATCCTTAAGGCGGCCAGTTACATATAGGTCTCCGTCTTTGACAAAGCCCATATCACCCGTTCTCAAGTAGTGCACTTGACTCGGCTGACCCGCGTCATCAATGATAGTCGCCGCAAAAGTTTCCTGATTGACCTCTGGCTTCTGCCAGTAACCTGCTGTAACGCTCTCACCTGCTAGCCAGATTTCACCAACTTCATGAGCCGCTACTTCTTGACGGGTATGCGGATTGACAATACGGCAATCAATATGTGCCGAGATCTTGCCACAGCTCACCACTTGCACGGCGGTCTGATCTTGACTGGCCTGTATCAGATTGGCATTTAACTTGTCACGATCGATTGAAATTGCATTGAGAGGGCCAGTTACGCCACTAACTAAAAGCGTAACTTCTGCCAATCCATAGCATGGCAAGAAAGTATCTAGTCTCAGTTCCGACTGGGTATTGAACTTTTCCATGAAGCGTTGCATGACGTGAGCCTTGATCGGCTCAGCGCCATTAAACAGCACCCGTAAACGACTCAGATCAAGCGATGCAGCCTGCTCATCAGAGATGCGGTGCAGACATAATTCGTAAGCAAAGTTTGGTCCACCAGTAATTGTGACACCTTTTTCACTGATAAATTGCAACCATTTTAGAGGTTTACGAATGAAGTCCAGCGGTGACATGACATAGCAAGTCAGGCCCACATACACAGTTTGCAAAACTGAACCAATCAACCCCATATCGTGGTAAACAGGTAGCCATGTAAGGCCAATATCTTCAGGTTGTGTGCCAAAAGCTTCAGCAATCATGACTTCGTTTGCCATAATATTCTTATGGGTAACAATTACCCCTTTAGGCCAACCTGTTGATCCCGAAGTGTATTGCAGGAAGCAGATATCTTCTTCAGTAATGAGCGGGAAATCTTTTTGTACCAAATCACGCTGTAGCTCAGTATCAACGGCATGTAATATTAAGCTTTCATTTTGAGCTTTTAGTGTGATCAGACCTGATAGCTCAAGAATCTTTTTGGTGGTGAGTACTATTTTTGGCTCACAGTCATTCATAATATTCAAAATATTAGAAAAACCATTACGATTAAACGGTAGGCTGACTGGCACCGCGATAATTTTAGCTTTTAGGCAGGCAAAGAACGATACGATAAAGTCCAACCCAGGCTCAAACAGCAATACAGCGCGATCACCACTGTCTACAAGATTCATTAATACCTGAGCTTGATGTTGAACCCGAGCGTTCAAATCTTTATACGTAAGAGACTGAATACCACCCGATTGACGCCCTAAATACTCGAAAGCAACCTTACTTCCATTTAAATTTGCGTGGGATTCCAATGTTGCAATGATATTATCCGTATCCATTACAGCCATAACTTACTCCGATTAATTATAATGCACCCTTAAAATTCGCTAATTTAGAAATTACATTTCTCGTCGGGGCTTTTAATAAAAATGAATATACTTTTTGTTTAAAATATAAATTCACATTATATTTTATGGTTGGGCATCATTTATTACACCTGTAAGTGCTTACAGGTTGGCCTATATTTATAAAAATCGAGAAGCTAGACACCTTTTACAAATCGTTTTCTTATTTCGATTTTTTTACAATTAGATTAAATATTAAACTTATTTTCATCTTTACTTTTTTAGTAGTTAAAAAAGTGTCTAAAAGCTTTCAATACATCAGCGAATTCTTATCTCATATAATTCTTTTATTGATATTTTAGTTTTTTGAGATTTAATTTCTTATAGCAATAAGCTATTTAAGTATAGATTAACAATCCACCCATATTATTCATTTAAAAATAAATCATATTTCAACATTATAATTTCTCACAACCAATATATACTTTTATAAATCAACATAATTAATTTTAACTTTCGTCATAAAATCATGAATACTAAAATAATATGAAATTAAATTTTTCCAGTTGGTTTAATTTTAAAATAAAACTCAGATAAATAGCTTTTATAATAAGCTATAGTAATGATTGATTTAAAATATAAATATTACAAGCATTTACTTTATTCAGATGTATTGTTTATACGTATACTTTATAAAAGTCCTAACATCACAGCTCGGATAGCTGCTGAAATTTTATTATTCACATTTAACTTCTGCATTGAATTTCCGAGGTGAAAATTTACTGTTCTTTCAGTCACCCCTAGAATCTGGGCAATTTCTGCAGACGTTTTACCCTCAGCAGTCCAACGCAGTGCCTCTTTTTCTCGGTTCGTTAAATAAAGATTAAACTGAGCGAATTCCACCTCATTTACAACTTTAGCAATGCTAGAATGTACTGTTTGAGACAACCAATACATATTTGTATATTGTGCCTTTTGCTCTTTTTCCGACAATTGGTCATTGGATCTTGCGAGTGTTAACATCCCTCTGGTTCCAATAAAGTCGCGACTTGACTGAGCCCAACCGACATTAAGGCCATAAGAGCTCGCCTCCTCCCAGAAATCTTTTTCTTCTTGTGTCTTTGCAAATTGGCTCGACCAGACAAGAGGTTGAAGTGATACCATACAATGCTGCACAGTTGGATCTATCTTCACATATTGCCGTTCCACATACCGCTTTTGCCATGCTTCTGGATAATTATTCAACATAATCATTTTTGGTTCAGCAATAGATAATGGCGACTGCATACCATAAGCACAATAATCAAATCCAAGCTTTGAAGCTGTAGATTTAACGATCTCAAACAGCTGGTATTCATTTTTTACGATCAGAAATTCTGATAATAAATCCTCTTGCCAATTTTCCATTTACTCTCATTAGACTCCATTCACAAATCATTTTTTGTTCAGTTGCATATTGTGAATTCAAACAATCCAATTGAAGCGTAGGTCTCTTCGTTTACCTTTATTTCAACAAAGCTTTTAAATACCTAATTTTCTTTATCTGATTTTTCAATTTCAGATTTTGAATTCATCATCTAATTAACAACTCTTTTAAGCCAGATATGGTTGTAAATTATTCAGCCAAACTAAATTTATGAGAGCTTCTAAGGTTGTTATATTCCATGTGCGGATTATGCTTGAAAAATTAAATTTTACGGGATGCATTTTATTCCAAAAATTAAGTATTTTAAAAAAGATCAAGGAGACCTATTAATTATTATTGATAGTCAGTTTTCATTAATTTAATTAAACAATATTTTCTATCAACTATCTAGCCGGTATAATTTTACTAATTATTATGTAAAGAAACTAAAGACACCTTTAATAATTTAATAAATCAAGCAATTACATTATCACTCACCTTACTTAGGATTATTATTTTAACAATGAGAGTTGATGCACACTAAAAGATCTACAACAACTCCAATCTATCTAGCATTTTTTAAAAGGCAGTTTGCATATTAAAACTACAAAATTCTCATTTTTCATAAGTAAGCCTTAAAGGCTGAATAACTCTCTAGTAAGAACAGCTTAACGGTGTATGCCATACAATTACATTTAACCTGTTAAACATAACAGTATTTTATTGGCAATAATTTATGTTATTTATCCATTGAACCCCAATTCAAGTCACTTGAACAGGTAGCATGGTCACCATCCCCCCTCATTTCTCAATATCAGCAGATGGTTTTATTCGACTGAATGAAAACCAGCTTATGAACTATCCACTCCAACACCTCATATCTATTGTTGAATCAACACAAATTGAAGATTCTCAAATTCTCTATTATGGTTTTACTGAATGGGCAACATCACTGACCCCAGCTTTAAGTACGGGATGGGATTGGGAATTTATTGAGTACAATGGCATCACGAGTATAAAAAGAATTGGACTGCCTCGAAGCAATATTATGCTTGTTGATGTATCTGGTACAGATATTGGATTTGAAGTTACTGAAACACTAATTGAAAAGAAAATCGATACTTTGTTCTGGGAACAGTTCATTTATGCTCAAATCAATACAACCCAAACAATGGCTAAATTAACTCCATATTTCTCTTAGAAACCTGTAAATTCTTACAGTTACCGCTTCCTCACCTGTTAAGTAAAGTCACTTGAAAAATAAGTGGAAGCACTTGTAATGAATGTTATTGCTGGATTTCAAAATAATTTTTCAGAAGGCCTATATACTAAATTTAAAAATTACCGCTATAGGGTATTTGTTGAATATTTAGGTTGGGAGTTGAACTGTCCTAATAATGAAGAACTAGATCAGTTTGACAAAGTCGATACCGCCTATGTCGTCGCTCAAGATAGAGAATCTAATATTATTGGTTGTGCCAGATTACTACCAACTACTCAACCTTATTTACTTGGTGAGATATTTCCTCAATTACTTAATGGAATGCCTATTCCTTGCTCACCAGAAATTTGGGAGTTATCAAGATTCTCAGCAGTAGATTTCTCAAATCCGCCATCTTCAGCTAGTCAAGCTGTGTCATCGCCCGTCTCTATTGCAATTCTGCAAGAATCTATCAACTTTGCAAGGGAACAAGGCGCAAAACAACTCATTACCGCCTCTCCTCTGGGGGTAGAGCGGTTATTACGTGCTGCGGGTTTTCGTGCTCATCGTGCAGGCCCACCCATGGTTATTGATGGCTATGCGATGTTTGCATGCTTGATTGATGTGTAGTTCATAATCAATTAGGTACACATTGAACAGCTGGAGCGAGAAAAAAGTAGCACTTGCACCTCTTTTTTCGCTTCAAATGTACTAAAAGCACTACCCGAAAAATTAGTTTGACTCATAAAAATTTTTTTAATTGTATTTCTTATAATCATTAACTGCCTGATCTAAAGCCTGAATTCCCTCATCAATTTTATCGGCAGTAATAGATCCAATGCCTAACCTTAAAAAATGTTGATGGTGATCTGTACTTAGAAAAAATGGCTGACCGGCCTCTATAAAAACTCCTACATTAGCTGCGTATTGGGCTAAAACAGTACAATTGATATCACTTTGGGTATCAATCCAACATGCCGAGCCACCATTTAATGCATAAACATTCCATGTGGGAAAGTGATGGTGTAATGCTGATATTAACTGCTCACCACGATATTTATGGAGTTGAAACTGACGACGTAACATGCCGTGGTAATAACCTTGATCAATAAAAAAGGCAAATACTCTTTGATTAAAAACATTGGGGTGCCGAAGCATTAGACGACGCAAATGACGCAACTCATTAATGAGTTCTGGGGCTGCTACGATGTACCCTAAGCGTAAACCTGGTGCTAGAGGCTTAGATAAGCTCCCGATATAAACTACTCTCCCATGCCGATCTAAACTTTTTAATGCAGGGATCGTAGTATTTTGAACTAGAACCTGTGCATCGTATTCATCTTCTATAATGATACTGTCTTGCTGCTCCGCCAGTTGTAAAAGCTTTTTACGGCGTGAAGGAGACATGGTTATGCCTGTTGGGCATTGTCGTCCTGGTGTCACATAAAAATAATCACAGCCCACAGCATTTGTTAGGGTAACGCCTTCATGATCAACCGCTAATGGCACAATATTTGGTGTATGCAACATAAAAATATTTCGTGCATCAGGATAGCCAGGGTCTTCTATACCAACACTTTGTTGTTCTTTAAGTAGTAGTGCTGCCAACATATACAATGCATGCTGGCTTCCTACCGTAAGTAATATTTCATTTTCTTTGGCCATAATTCCACGGGTCGGTAAAATATGTTGCCGTATTGCATTTATAAGAAAAGTATCATCACCTTGTTGTGTAATATCCCTTGCCCATATCGATGCATCTTTAGCTGATAAAGCTTTAACAGCACACTCACGCCAAGATGAGGCCGGAAAACTTTCAAAGTCAGGCTGACCATATATAAACGGGTATGGGTAACTCATCCAATCCGCAGGTTTATTAATATGCCTTTGTGCTGATGGGCGAAGACGAAAGCGTGAAACCCATTCTGTAGATTTTGATGTCGTTTTTATCGTTTTGCTTTCACTACTATCAATTTGGAAGCTGGGATGCACAAAATGTCCACTACGTTGCCTAGACTCTAAAATACGTTCAGCTACGAGTTGTTGATATGCAATAGTCACAGTATTACGACCAACTCCAAGTTGATCTGCCAAATAACGACTTGATGGAACAGCCATACCTGGCTTGAGATAACCTTGTACTAATGCAGTAAACATCATACGGCAAATTCTTCCCTGCAAATTGAGTCCACTTTGCTCAGTCTCTGCAAATAATACGTTCCATATACCTGGTGCTTCTGGATTTGTTACAAACTGATCTCTTTCCATAGTGCATTTCTCGACCTATTTTGAAGCCCAAATGCTTAACATGGTGCATTTTGCCTCTGAAGACCTATGATTTACCGAAATCTGGCATCATAAATACAAATGCAAGACCTATTCCAACATATAAAAAAAATAAAAAATTAATAAATTTTAAATATTTAAATTAATTTAAGTCTGGCTCCATCAAAACCTTAAATCTGGTACTACGGCTAATTGCTCTATTTCCGTACAGTTTAATCATCAAAAAGGATTCGTATGTATTTGGAGTTAAAAAGATGAACCAAGCTCAACTTTTGCAACTAATCACTGACTTTTCTACAGCATGGAATAAACACGATGTAGAGCAACTCATGGACTGTATGCATCCTGATTGTTGTTTTGAAACAGTTGCAGGTGATGAGGTATACGGTACACGTATTCAAGGGCATGAGGCTGTTCGTCAAGCATTTGAAAATACTTTTAAAAGTTTTCCTGATGCACAGTGGCTTAATGGTAAACACTGGTTGAGCGAAGATGCGCTATACGGAATTTCTGAAACAACATTTACAGCATCAACCCCTGAAGGTGGAAAGATTGAAGCCAACATGGTTGATGTTTTCACCTTTAAAGATGGAAAAATTTTAGTCAAAAATGCATTCCGTAAAAATCGCCCCGTGCAAGCAGCCGCTTAAGGAGCCTGCCCATGAATCAATCAGTACAACAATTAACTTCTCTAGACAAAATAGTTGATCCAATATCTGAACCCATTCATCGTGGCTTTAAAACCTACAACGCTAAATTTGATCCGTTGACAGATAAGATCGTAACTGGCAACGAACAATACGCACCAACCTACTGGGTTGCAACGGCTGGAACACCTCCCGATGATGATGGCCCATTACCAGGTGATACAGAGGCCGACATTGTCATTATTGGTGGCGGTTTTACTGGTCTTTCAACTGCGTTAACTCTTGCAGAACAATTTGGTACTGCGCCATTAGTTCTTGAAGCAAATCGTAGTGCATGGGGTTGTACAAGCCGAAATGGCGGACAAGGTCAAAATGCTTCTGGTCGGTTATATCGTTCACAGTGGATCGAAAAATGGGGACTAGATATAGCCAAACGTTTAGATGCAGAAATTCGCGAAGGTTTTGATTATTTTAAACATCTGGTAACTGGTATTGAATGTGATGCACAAGATGGTGGGCATTTATATATTGCTCATCGTGCAAAAAAACTGGCGTTTTTAGAAAACGAAGGCAAAGTCATGAAAGATGTGTTTGGTTATAACACTCGTATGCTAAGCCGCGAACAACTTCACGAAGAATTTGTTGGAGACCAAGAAGCTGCCGGTGCGTTACTCGAACCTGATGGTATTGGTGTACATCCTTTAAAATTGGCTTTTGGATATTTAAAAAGAGCGCGTGCTGCCGGCGCGAAAGTACATACCTCAAGTCCTGTATTAGATTGGGAAACACGTAATGGTATTCACTATCTACGTACCCCCCATGGCACGGTCAAAGCTAAACGAGTCGCTGTAGCAACAGGTGGTTATACACCTAATGGTTTGCATCCAAGCTTGTCTGGCAAAATCATGCCAATTTTATCTAATTCTATTGTCACCCGTCCGTTAACAGCTGCTGAGCTTAAAGAAGCAGGCCTACATAGTACAACGTTCATTACAGATACTCGCACTTTACGCCATTATTACCGCTTATTGCCTGATGGTTCAGTACAGTGTGGCAGCAGAAGTGCTTTAACAGGAGCCGATGCAAATAACCCTGTACATCTAGAGCGTTTAAAAGAAGGACTCTATCGCAAATTCCCAAGCTTGCGTGGTATACCAATTGCATATTCATGGTGGGGTTGGGTCGATGTCAGTCATGACATGATGCCACGAATTGTACAGCCTAATCCTGATGAAACTATCTATTATGCAATTGGCTATGGCGGCAATGGTGTATCTTTTTCAGCAATGGCAGGACGTCGTCTTGCAGAACGAATAATGGGCATTCAACGCCCACAATTTGATCTACCTATTTATCAGTCACCATTACCTTCACATTTATTTCGACCTTTTAGACGGTTGGGGCAAGCCTTGTTGTACCGCTGGTATTACTTAAAAGACGAAATGCTTTAAGTGTTATTCAACGATCAGCCTAACGATACGGTTATAAAAATTATGAGGGGAGTTAGCCATGTATGATTCAGATTCAAACCAAGATTTAAAAAGTAGCTTGAAGCCACGCCATGTCCAGATGATGGCACTTGGTGGTGTCATTGGTATGGGGCTATTTGTCGGTAGCTCAGTAGTGATTCAATCTGCCGGCCCTGCAGCCATTCTTTCATTTCTCATCACAGGTACCTTAATCATTTTAGTGATGCGTATGCTGGGGGAGTTAGCCACTGCTTCACCGGTAACAGGTTCCTTTTATGCTTATGCTCGCTACGCTTTTCAAGATTCACCATTTTTATCTCGCCTCGCTGGATTTATGACAGGCTGGATGTATTGGTATTTTTGGGTGATCGTGATTGCCCTTGAGGCAATTGTTGGGGCTAAACTTCTCGCTTACTGGTTACCTGATATTCCCCAATGGATCGTGAGTCTGGTTCTGCTCGTTCTATTAACCGCAACCAATTTGTTCTCTGTCAAATCTTTTGGTGAATTTGAATTTTGGTTTTCATCTATCAAGGTTGCAGCAATTGGGGTATTTATTTTCCTTTGTTCATTATATTTATTTGGTTTCTGGCCAAACCATCAAGCTTCAGGACTAGGTGAATTATTAAACCATGGTGGCTTTATGCCAAATGGTTGGGTTCCTGTGTTATCAGGTGCAGTTGCGGCTACTGGTTTTTATTTTGGTGCTGAAATCGTCACAATTGCTGCAGCAGAAACAAAAAATCCAGAGCAATCTGTTGCTAAGGCAACTCAATCTGTCATCACTCGTGTATTGCTCTTTTATGTTTGCTCAATCTTTTTAGTCGTATGCCTTGTGCCGTGGAGCAGCCCCGATATCGCAACACCTTATGTAAGTGCACTTAAAGTACTCAATATCCCTTTTGTTGCAGATATTATGAATGCTGTCATTTTAGTTGCGGTTCTGAGTTGTCTAAATTCAGGAGTTTATGCTGCAAGCCGTATGTTGTTTGCTTTAACCAAAAATGGTGATGCCCCTCGTGCCTTAACTAAATTGTCTAAAAATGGAGTCCCTGTTCGTGCCATCTTATTCAGCACACTATTTGGTTATATTTCCATTTTAGCTTCGTATTTTTCACCTGAGGGTATCTTTCCTTTCTTGGTCGAGTCCTATGGTACGGTAGCTTTATTTGTTTATATCATCATTGCCCTTTCTCAAATCCGTTTACGTCGTCACCTAGAACGTGTTGCCCCTGAACGAATTAAAGTTCGTATGTGGTGTTTCCCATACCTCAGTTATGTTGCCATTATTGGTATGGTTTGTATCTTTGCCGCAATGTCCCTCATTCCAAGTTTACAAAAAGCGTTCTGGTTCGGTATTGCTAGTGCTGCGATTTTATTCTGCATTTTTATGATTCGTGACTATGTGGAACTACTTAAATTACGTAATCAACATCCCAAGTTAGATACTCTCGTTCCTGCGAAGCATAACAAAATCTAACCTCCTCTCGTTTACACGACCTGTCTTTTAGATAGGTCGTAAATCTCTTTTCAGGAATAAGCACATGTTGTTGAAAGATAAACTCGCTGCTTTTGCAGTGGTGTTCATCTGGGGTATTAACTTTTATTTTATGAAAGTTGGTGTGAGTGAAATTAGCCCCATGATGTTGGGATGTTTACGCTATATTTTAGTTCTAATCCCCGCTCTACTTTTTATTCGTATTCCACAAGTCGGATGGAAATGGCTCTTGGCATATGGGTTTATTAGCAACTTTTCTCAATTTGCCTTTATGTTTAGTGCTATTGCCACAGGTATGCCTACTGGGCTAGTTGCTTTAGTTGTTCAATCACAAGCCTTTTTTACAGTGATGATTGCTGTATTTCTTCTTAAGGAGCAAGCATCTTGGAATCAATGGCTAGCAATCGTTATCGCATCATTAGGACTATTACTGATTGCATTAGGTCAACAGCATAGTCATATCCCTTTATTAGGCTTGATACTCGTTTTATGTTCAGCATTCTCTTGGGCATGTGGAAATATTGTTATAAAACGAATGGGGTCCATTAATCCAATCGGGTTAGTCGTTTGGGGAAATATTCTTACTCCTCTTTGGTTTTTATTATTCGCTATCCAAGATACAGGTTGGCAAGGTGTCGTTGTAGACTGGCACGCCTTAACATGGCGTGGTTTGGGAGCTGCTGCTTTCTTAGCTTATTTCGCAACTATTATTGGATATGGTTTATGGATTTATTTGCTGACACGTTATCCAGCAGCCAAGATTAGCCCACTTTCGTTATGGGTTCCTGTCATTAGTATGATTTTTGCCAATATTTTTTTAGATGAACATTTAAATAACTGGCAATGGCTTGGTTCTGTTGTTGTGATGCTAGGTTTAATGGTTCATCTACTTGGACAAAAAATCAAAACGCATTTGATTGGAAAAAAGCCACTTCACCCCTGATACAATATATTCGTACAAAAACCAATCTCATCTCTACAACAGCTATATATCGTCATTATCTTAATTTTAAGCTTACCTCAATAAAGGCCTAAGAAAAACTTAGGCCTTTATTCTCCAAATAGCTCAAGAATGATCTGAAGCATTCGTATTAAGATTTAAATTTTTAGGGTTTGTATGATGCGTATCTACTACAAAGCTTTTATCACGCGGCATAAATGACGTCGATATAATTGCGACTACAGCCATACTTCCAATATAAAGCATAATTAGATATGGATTACCCTGCCCGACACTCAACAATTTAGTAGCAATCATCGGTGCTAAACCGCCACCTAATACGCCAGCCAACTGTACCGAAATCGAGATTCCGCTATAACGAATTTCCGCTGGAAATTGACGTGCAAAAAGCTGAGCTTGCGGCGCATACATAATTGGGAACACAACGCCAATTGCCAAAACAATTGCTGTCCACACTAATACCGGATCCTTGGTATTGAGCATGGTAAAAAATGGATAGCAGTAAAGCGCCAATATGCATAGACCAAACATAAACATATTGCGTTGGCCGACTTTATCCGACAAATGTCCACATAAAGGCGTCATAAATAAAATAACGGCTGCGCCGCAAATGGTGGCAAATAAAATGTCTTGGCGCGGGATTCCAAGTTGTGCAGTGGTATAAGCCAATGTAAAAGTTGAAGCAATGTAAAACCATGCATTTTCGGCAGCGCGAGCCAAAATAATGGTGATGAGTTGCTTTGGATGGTTTTTAAAAACCTGTAGAGCAGGAACTTTAACTTCTTCAGACTGTTGTTTTACTTTTTCGAAATCTGGCGACTCAGGCACTTTTACACGAATATACCAACCTACTGCCAGTAAAATAATACTGGCAAGAAATGGTAAACGCCAACCCCAGCTAAACAGTGCTTCTTCAGGTAATAACGACACCAGACCCAACGCGATTGAGGCTAGCATTAAGCCACCACCTGTACTAGCTTGAGGCAAACTACCCCAAAACCCTTTCCCGCCTTCGGGCGCATGTTCAACGGCCATCAGTACAGCACCGCCCCATTCACCGCCCATTGCCATACCTTGAATAAATCGCAAGACAACCAAGCCAATCGCAGCCCAATATCCAATTGATTCATAAGTCGGTAATAAGCCAATCAGTACGGTTGGGATCCCCATGAGCATCAAGGTCAACAGCAACATCGATTTACGGCCAATCTTGTCACCAAAGTGACCAAAGACTAAGCCGCCTAATGGTCTTCCAATAAATCCAACGGCATAGGTGGCAAATGCAGCAAGCACGCCGGTAAGTGCATCCAGATTTGGGAAAAATAGCTTATTAAAAATGAGCGCTGCTGCCGCACCGTAAATAAAAAAGTCATACTACTCAATGGTGGTGCCGACCATGCTAGAGATACCTGCTAATCGATGTGACGACTTTTTAGTATTTGAACCGTTTCCATGTATTGATTGCATCGTAATATCCTTTTTAGATTTTCTTGTTTTATCTTTTTTATGCTTATGACCAGCCCTGACCATAAGCATTTTCAGGTCTCGCCTTATCTCCTTAAGCTTTTTATGTTTTTGTAATTCGGTTTAGCTCAATTTTTCTAAAATTGGTTCAAATTTCGAATTACGTTCTTGCCACTGTGGTTGTTTGTCTTTATCGACAATGAGAGCGCGGACACCTTCAATAAAGTCACCATGTTCAAACCAGATATCCTGTAAATCACGTTCAAGCTGCATACACTGAGGTAAAGAGAGCCCTCGACCTAAATGTTGCAGTTTTAAACTGGTTTGCTTGGCAATAAATGAGCGTTGCTGCAAAATGCTGAGCATCTTGCTTGCCCAAGTCTTTAAGCTTTCATCTTGTTCATTTTCAAGACTTTGCTCGATTTCATCTAAATGCTGATATCCGAAGTGTTTACGGATACCTTCCGCCAATTGTTTTAATTCACTTTCGGCAGGGCGAGTAATAAATCGGGTAATGATACGTTCAATTCCCTCTTTGCTTAAACTTGGCGCGTCAACGAGAGCATCTTGCAAAGCTTGTAACTGCTCGCTTGGCACATGGTAGTCAATTAAATCGAGGTAAAGCGCATCACTACTGCTGATCTGCTCACCCGTAATGGCCATATAAACACCAATATCATCAAGGCGAGAAAGGAAATGAGTTGCACCAACATCTGGGAAAAAGCCAATCGCTGTTTCAGGCATGGCAAATCTGGACTTTTCACTGCTCACCACAATGTGGCAAGCCTGAGCCAAGCCAAAACCGCCACCTAATACATAGCCATCAAGCACAACAATGATTGGCTTTTCATATTCACGCAGTATATTTAGCATTTTATATTCGGCACTAAAGTAGCCTTTGTAATCAGCCGTGCCATTTTTATAACTGTCATAGAGATAGCGGATATCTCCACCTGCACAGAAGGCTTTTGGACTATTTGATTTGATTAAAACTGCCTGAACAGCAGCATCATTTCGCCACAGTTCCAATTGGGCACCAATACTTTTAATCATATCTAGCGACAATGCGTTGAGATGAGTCACTCGGTCTAAGGTAATCATGCCCAACTTACCTTGTTGCTCAATCATTAAGTGATTTTCTGTATTCATTTTATTGATCTCTTATTGATTTTTAAAATTTGGTTTTCGTTTTTCAACGAACGCCTGCATTCCTTCTTTTTGGTCAAATGTTGCAAAAATTGAATGGAACATACGTCTTTCAAAGCGTAAGCCTTCAGTAAGGTTTACTTCAAAAGCTCGGTTAATCGTTTCTTTAAGCATCATGTTTGCAGTTAAAGATCGCGCTGCAATTTTTTCTGCCGCTTGCAAGGTTTGTTCAAGTAATTCTTCTTTGCTAAACACACGTGCAACCAAACCACTTTGCTCTGCTTCTACAGCGCCCATTTGACGAGCGGTAAAACACATTTCCATTGCTTTGGCTTTACCAATTGCATGGGTTAAGCGTTGTGTGCCACCAATGCCCGGAATTACCCCTAAAGTAACTTCGGGTAAACCAAACTTGGCGTTGTCAGCACAATAAATAAAGTCACACATCAGTGCTAATTCGCAGCCACCACCCAATGCATAGCCACTCACCGCTGCAATTAGAGGTTTACGGCGCTGTGCAATACGGTCTGCAAGATGAAAAAAGTCATCTAAATAAATATCAGGAAATGCCAAATCAGCCATTTCTTTAATGTCAGCTCCTGCGGCAAAAGCTTTTTCTGAGCCTGCCAATAAGATGCAGCCAATTTCACGATCTTTTTCGAGCTGATCTAATGCCTGATTAATTTCACTAATTAATTCACTGTTTAAGGCATTGAGCGCTTGAGGGCGATTTAATGTAATCAGTCCAACCCCATTACGCTTTTCTAATAAAATACTTTGCCACTGCATTACTTATTCCTTGTTCTGATTTTATAGACTACGTGCGATGACTAAACGCTGGATATCACTCGTGCCTTCGTAAATTTGGCAAATACGGGCATCACGATAGATACGTTCAATTGGGAAGTCTCTGAGATAGCCATAGCCACCAAACACTTGTAGTGCACTCGAACACACACGCTCAGTCATTTCTGAAGCAAATAACTTAGCCATTGAAGCTTCATTGAGACATGGTTGTCCTGCTTCTTTTAAACGCGCAGCGTAGTGAACCAGTTGTCTTGCTGCTTCAATTTCAGTTGCCATACTAGCAAGGCGAAACGCGATGGTTTGATGCTCAAAAATTGGTTTTCCAAAAGTAATACGTTCTTTGGCATAACGAGTTGCTTCTTCGAGTGCCGCACGTGCTAGACCAACTGCTTGTGCAGCAATACCAATACGGCCACCTTCTAAATTGGCAAGAGCGATTTTAAGGCCTTCGCCTTCTTTACCCAGCATTAAGCTTTTATGGATGCGCACATCGGTCAGCGCAATTTGGCAGGTATCTGAAGCATGCAGACCGAGTTTTTCTTCAACACGAATCACTTCATAGCCCGGTGTTTCGCGTGGGACTAAAAAGGCACTAATACCTTTTTTGCCCGCGCTCGGATCGGTCACGGCAAACACAATAATGACGCCGGCATTATTACCCGAGGTAATAAACTGCTTGGCTCCATTTAAGATGTAATCATCGCCATCTTTCACCGCTCGAGTTTTAATGGCTCCCGCATCTGAGCCAGTATGTGGTTCAGTTAAGGCAAAAGCGCCGATCATTTCACCTTGAGCCAAAGGCTTTAAAAAACGCTCTTTTTGCTCGTCGGTACCAAATTTTAAAATAGGCACACAGCCAACCGAGTTATGTACACTCATGATGGTTGAGGTTGCGCCATCTGCTGCCGCAACTTCTTCAAGAGCTAGTACATAGGCTAAGTTACCCGTGTCTGAACCACCCCATTGCTCTGAAACAAGCATCCCCATAAAACCGAGTTGCCCCATTTGAGTCAGAGTTTCTTTTGGGAAAGTTCCATCTCGGTCCCAATCACTGGCATTAGGCTTGATTTGTTCTTGGGCGAAACTTTTCGCCATATCACGAATGAGTAATTGTTCTTCGGTAAATTGCATTATTATTTCCTTTACCCTGCTTTAGCTTGTTGTTTAGCAATTTCTTGATTACGCAATAAAAAGCGCTGAATTTTACCACTTGGAGTTTTAGGTAATTCACTCACAAATTCAACTAAACGTGGGTAAGCATGTGCAGAAAGCCGTTTTTTTACAAATTGACTGAGTTGTTCAGCAAGTGTATCGGAAGGTTGAGCATCCGCAGCTAAAATTACGAAGGCCTTAACCACTTCGGTACGGTCCGGATCAGGTACACCAATCACTGCTGCTTCAATTACAGCGTCGTGTTCAAGCAAAGCACTTTCTACATCGAAAGGTCCAATACGATAACCCGATGTAGTGATTACATCATCACTGCGCCCTACAAAGCTCATGCTGCCATCGGCATGTAACTCGGCAGTGTCGCCAGTTAAATAGTAGTGACCAATGAAGGGCGATTTACGACTTTCTTTATAGCCGCCGAACCACATCATTGGAGACTGGCTAATGTCGACTGCTAAAATTCCCGGTGTATCTGGCGGCAGTTCTTCACCTTGTTCATTGACAATAGCAACGCGATAGCCCGGACTTGGGAAACCTGCTGAACCAGCATGAATTTCATGTTTTAAACCATGATGATTACACACCACCATGCCCACTTCAGTTTGTCCGTAATGGTCATAAATCGGAGCATCAAGCACTTGTTTAAACCAACGTATTACTTCTGGATTCAGTGGCTCGCCTGCACTGCTCACTACACGGAACTGCCCTTTTAACGGCGTCATTTGTGCTGGATCAGCCGCCATCATCATACGATAAGCCGTTGGTGCACCTGCCAAGTTGTTAACTTTATAATCTTTCACAATTTGGCATAGGCTATCTGTGCTGAAACCACCTTCATAGAACAAAGTAGCGTGACCCAAGAATAACGGCCCAGTAATCGCATAGTACAGACCATACGCCCAACCCGGATCGGCAATATTCCAGAATGAATCTTCTTCGGTTAAACCAATAGCATCTTGCATATATCGACCAAAGGCAATTAGTGCTTTTAATGGCACTTCCAATGGTTTAGCAGGACCTGTAGTGCCTGAAGTAAACATGAGCAAGAAAGGATCTTGGATACTACGCATAACCAGATCACATTGATCGGACTGCTGTTTTACTTCATTCCAAAAGTTAAAATCACCTGCTTTAAGCGGAGTACCTTGTGCATCGGCCACCGTCACAATTGCAGGGCAATTTTCAATTTCATCAAGCTTGCTACGGTTGCCCGTATCGGTCACCACCAGCTTACTTTGTGCAAGCTGAATACGGTGCTCAATCGCTTTTGGGCCAAATGCAGTAAATAGTGGTTGATAGACAGCACCAATTCGCCAAGCTGCAAAAATAGTCACGATCAATTCGGGTGTTCTTGGTAATAGACCTGAAATACGGTCGCCTGCTTTTACACCTTGTGATTTTAGAAAGTTGGCAAACTGACTTGACCACTCTTTTAATTCACGGAAGGTATATTGCTCTTTTCGTCCGTCTTTTCCTTGCCAATACAGAGCAATTTTGTCGCCATCGGCATGTCGATCACAGCATTCATAACAAGCATTTAAGGCATCAAGTGAACCTGATAACATCAGTTTTGCAGTACTTTCCAAATCGAAAGTCTGTGCAGCATTTTGATAATCCATCATATCTTTTCCCTCAGTCTGGATTTGTTGTTATTCACGACAGGGTTTAATGTGTTTAAAGCCATCCTTTGGCTTTACCGTTATGCCTCTTGTGGCAGGTATTGCTGAATAATGCTCGAAAAATCGAGATTGGCATTACCGCGCATGCACATTTGCTGATAGAGCTGCTGCACCATACCACCTAATACAACTGGCTGTTTAACTTGGCCTGCCGCTTCTACTGCAAGACCCAAATCTTTTAGCATCAGCTGAGTTGCAAAGCCGTCTTGGTAACCTCGAGATGCTGGCGCATTTTCATTAATATGTGGCCATGGGTTACACACATCCGAGCTCCAGCAACGACCGCTTGAGGTGTTAATGACGCCTGCCAATGCTTGTGGGTCGATGCCCAGCTTTACACCGAGTGCCATACCTTCGGCAACAGCAGCCATTGAAATACCTAAAATCAGGTTGTTGCAGATTTTGGCAATTTGACCTGCGCCGACATCACCACAATGAACAATATTTTTGCCCATGTGGCTAAGCACAGGTTTTACTTCGTTAAAGGTTTGATCATCGGCACCCACCATAAAGGTTAAGGTTCCTGCTTGAGCACCAATGGTTCCACCAGAGACGGGTGCATCACAGATTTTAATATTTTTACTATGCGCAACAGCAGCAATGTCTTTAATGGTTTGTGGGTCAATGGTACTGCTATCAATGCATAAGCTACCTGCTTTTAGTACTTCTAAAACACCATTTTCACCCAAGTAAACTTCTTTAACATGCTTGGCCGCAGGCAACATGGTAATGACCACATCTGCTTGTTTAGCTGCATCCTGCGGGCTGCTACACACCACCCCACCTGCCTCGGCGAAGTGCTGAATCGCGACTTCACTGAGGTCATAACCATAAACTTTGAGTCCGGCTTTAAGTAGGTTATGGGCCATTTTGCCGCCCATATTGCCTAGACCGATAAAGGCGATATTCATCCGTGATCCCCTTAACGTAAACTAATAGTTGTATTTACACCGCCAACTTCATGGCTATCTTCAAACCAGCGACTGGTAATGGTTTTGGTTTGAGTATAGAACTGCACAGCTTGTTTGCCGTATGGCCCCAAATCACCCAGTTTCGAACCTCTTGAACCGGTAAAACTAAAGAAAGGCACTGGCACAGGAATTGGAATATTGATACCAACTTGACCAATATCAATTAAGTTTTGGAAAGTACGTGCAATCGCACCGCTTTGTGTAAATAGACCTACACCGTTACCAAATGGGTTGGCGTTGATAAGCGCAATCGCTTCATCAAGTGTGTCTACACAAATAATTGAAAGAACAGGGCCAAAGATTTCTTCTTTATAAATACGCATGTCGGTATTTACGCCGCTAAAAATCGTTGCACCTACAAAGTTGCCCGATTCATAGCCTTGAACTTGAACATCACGGCCATCGAGTAGCAACTCTGCCTCTTGCTCAACACCGCTATTAATTAAATCAAGCACACGCGCTTTAGCACGTTTTGAAATGACTGGGCCAATGTCAGTATTTGGTTCATGGCCTGCGTTTACTTTTAAGGTTTTGGCTTTTTCGACTAGCTCTTGAATCCACTGTTTGCTGTCACCGACCATGACTGCAACCGACAATGCCATACAACGTTGTCCTGCTGCACCAAATGCTGCACCCACCAAAGCATTTAAAGTTTGTTCTTTATTGGCATCAGGCATGACCACAACATGGTTTTTTGCACCCATCATCGACTGCACGCGTTTACCATGTTGCCCTGCCAGGTTATAAACATGTGTTCCAACTGCAGTTGAACCTACAAATGAAATCGCTTTAATATCTTTGTGCGTACACAAACGGTCAACCACCTCTTTACCGCCATGCACAACGTTGAGCACGCCAGCAGGAATACCTGCTTGAATGGCAAGTTCAACCAGCATCATGGTTGATAAAGGATCTTGTTCTGATGGTTTTAAAACAAATGTATTGCCACACACGATTGCCATTGGGAACATCCAAAGTGGAATCATGGCAGGGAAGTTAAACGGCGTAATGCCCGCACAGACACCCAAAGGTTGCTGCAAGGTATAGGTGTCTACACCACGCGCAACACCTTCAACATATTCACCCATTTGCAAAGTACCAACTGAACAGGCATGTTCAACCACTTCTAGACCACGTTGAATATCGCCTTCAGCGTCTGCCAAGGTTTTACCCTGTTCCGCCGTTAATACTTGTGCAATTTCTTTCATGTTGGCACGAATCAAGTCTTGTAGCTTGAGCATGATGCGCATACGTGCCTGAATTGGGGTTTGTCGCCAAGAAGCAAAAGCATCTTGTGCAGCTTGAATAGCAGCGTCAACTTCTTTAACCGTTGCAAATGGTACACGACCAATTACTTCCTGAGTCGCAGGGTTAATAATGTCTTGCCATTCCTGTGTTTCAGATTCGATAAAATTTCCGTTAATGAGTAATTTAGCGGTTTCCAATTCGATTTTTTGGATTGTGTTCATAACCTCTCCGTAGGCCATATTTTTATTGTGTTCAATTATTAGAAAATACCTTTTGATCGTATTTTCTTTATTCCAGTTTCAATTGAGACTAGCAAAGAAAACTTTGACCACCAACGGAAATTCATGCACGATTGTTGTGCAAATATGCACAAGGATGACAACAAAAATGAAAGTGGATTGGGATCATCTACATTTTTTTCTGGTTTTAGCTCGGACTAAAACCTTGACCAATGCTGCACGTATTATTGGTGTCGAGCACAGTACGGTGGCTAGACGGATTCAGGCCCTAGAACTTGCTTTGGGTACAACGCTGTTTAAGCGTGAAGCGACGGGTTATGAGCTGACACTCGAAGGAATGGCACTTGTTCCTCGAGTTGAGCAAATGGAACAAGCTTTCTTACAAATTGAAAAACCACATCAACCTTTGCAAGGTCGTGTGCGAATTGGCACACCTGAAGGCTTTGGTACTGCGTTTTTAGCTCGCTTACTGGCTGAGTTCTCGATTCAATACCCACTACTCACCATCGACTTAATTCCAGTGCCAAAAATGATTAAGCTTTCACACCGTGAGGCAGATATTGTGGTGTCAATTGATCGTCCTACGTCTGGCCCTTACATCATTACGCGATTATCAGATTATTGTTTAAAAATTTATGGTAGCAAAAACTATCTGGCCCAAAACCCGCCTATTCGAGCCTTAGAAGATTTAACCCAACATCGCTTTGTGAACTATATTGATGATCTAGTGTATAGCCCCGAGTTGTATTGTCTAGAACGTTTACCTTTGAAGCTGAATGCCAACTTCCGTAGCAGCAGTATTTTGGCCCAGCAAATTGCGGTGAGTGCTGGCGCAGGACTTGCGATTTTGCCCAAGTTTTTGGCAGATGATAAACCGGAACTTGAAGAGGTGCTAGAGCAACAAGTTCGCTTTACTCATACCTTTTGGATGCTGACCTTTGTTGATTTACAACATGAACCACGCATTAAATTGGTTTGGGATTATTTACGTAAACAAGCTGACAAATATCAGCATTTGTTGGTTGATTAAAAAGCCTAAATAAAAAAGCCAATCACTTATGATTGGCTTTTTTTGAAATCATTTATAGTTCATTAAACGAGTTCTTGGTCTAATTTTTTGATACGTGGCTTATAGAACACAAAATACGTAACGCTTAAAACCACCAACCATACTGGACTCACGTATACCGCTTTTAATGTATCTGGCTCGAGTGCCAAAATCACCAAAGTAAACAAGAAGAATGCTATAACGGCGTATGCCATCAGCACGCCACCCGGCATTTTAAATGTTGATGCGGCATGAAGTTCAGGACGAGTTTTACGATAACGTAAATAGCACGCCATGATTAAAATCCACACGCTAATGAATAAAATTACACAGAGTGAACTTGCTAGGGTAAATGCTTCCATCGTGTTTGGAACAAAGTACTGAAGCACCGCTCCACCCATAATGAAAATACATGAGAAGATTAAGCCGTTTGATGGCACTGCACGTTTTGATAAACGACCCAATGCGCTCGGCGCTTGACCGTCTTTTGATAAACCGAACAGCATACGGCTCGTTGAAAATACACCGCTGTTCATTGAAGACATCACCGAAGACAGTACAACCAAATTCATGATGATTGCTGAAATCGGAATACCTGCATTTAAGAACAACTCAACAAACGGGCTCTTATCTGCACGGATATGATCCCAAGGTGTCACTGACATAACGATAAAGAGCGACAAAACATAGAACAGGATAATACGTAATGGAATCGCATTAATCGCTTTAGGTAGATTCGTTTGTGGATCTTTCGTTTCAGCAGCCGTTGTACCAATCAATTCAACGCCAATGAAAGCAAACACGGCGATCTGAAAACCTGCCAAAAATCCACTTACACCTTTTGGAAATATGCCGCCATGAGACCAGACATTACTGATGCTCACCACATCACCGTGAGGAGCTTGGAAATGAGTGAGGATCATGTAGCCACCCACTCCAATCAAGCCAATAATGGCCAAAATCTTAATGAGTGCGAACCAGAATTCAACTTCACCAAATAGCTTAACAGTAAGCAGGTTAAGCCCTAAAATGAATAGTACACAGCCTGAACTAATCATGGCTTGTTGCATGGGTGAGAAACTAGCGCCTTCGGGCAGCCAGAAACTTAAATAGTTAATGACCGCAGACAAATCAGCAATACCGACCAGTACCCAGCCTAACCAATAAGTCCAGCCTATATAATAGCCAGCCCATGGTCCGATCAAATCATAAGCCATATCGACAAATGATTTGTAATGTAAGTTGGCAAGCAGTAGTTCACCCAATGCACGCATCAGAAAAAAGAACATGCCACCAATTATCATGTAAATCACGAGGATTGAAGGACCTGCGAGGGAGATGGTTTTGCCCGAGCCCATAAATAAGCCGGTTCCAATTGCACCGCCAATTGCAATCATTTGTAGATGGCGATTATTTAATTTCCGTTGTAAATGATCAGGGGAGCTTGCCTCATCAGAATGATGAACCATTGTCATATTAGAAGTCCTTTTTATATTTTGCTTAACTTAAATCAGCAACCTATAGGGAGAAAAACGAACCGTATATCGTGGGTTGCTGAGTCTATACCTCAGGACAAGATGTTCAAGTATATTTTTTCCTTAATTGATAAATCGTTTGTCCTGATTTTTTTAAGTCACATTATTTATGTACTGCCTTCACGGCAATTTTAATTAATCAATCTGGGTTTCCAGATTAGCCGAAGTGTAGCATGTGATCCTGCTATATGTACTTTTCCAATACTCTCCAAACTGCTCTATTGATCCAAAAATAAACAATATTATTCCGATAAAAAATCTAATAAAAATAAAAAAAGCCAATCATGATTGATTGGCTTTTTAATAAAACTTAATGATCGTTGACGAGTTCACGTCCTAGTTTTTTCATACGTGGTTTATAGAGCACATGATAGGTAACACCTAAAATGACCAGCCATACTGGACTGACATATAGAGCTTTCAATGTATCTGGCTCTAATGCCAAAATAACTAAAGTGAAAAGCATGAATGCCAAAACAACATAACTCATCCAAACGCCACCTGGCATTTTGAATGTTGATTTTTCATGTAATTCAGGACGTAATTTACGGTAGCGTAAATAGCACACCATGATGAGACTCCAGACACTAATGAATAGAATCACACAAAGTGAACTTGCCAAAGTAAATGCTTCCATCGTGTTTGGAACAAAGTACTGAAGCACCGCTCCGCCCATGATAAAGGTACAAGAGAAAATCAAACCATTTGAAGGAACTGCGCGTTTTGATAAATGACCAAATGCACCCGGTGCCTGACCGTCTTTTGATAAACCAAACAACATACGGCTAGTTGAAAACACGCCGCTGTTCATTGAAGACATCACCGAAGAAAGTACAACTAAGTTCATGATGATGGCTGAAACAGGGATACCCGCATTTAAGAACAACTCAACAAACGGACTTTTGTCTGCACGAATATGGTCCCACGGTGTTACTGACATCACAATAAACAGTGCCAACACATAGAACAAAATAATACGTACCGGAATCGCATTAATCGCTTTCGGTAAGTTCTTCTGCGGGTCTTTGGTTTCAGCAGCCGTTGTACCTACAAGTTCAACCCCGACAAAAGCAAATACAGCAATCTGGAATCCTGCCAAGAAGCCTTCTGTACCTTTCGGGAATAAACCACCATGTGACCAAACATTACTGATGCTTGCAACAGCGCCTTGCGGAGCTTGGAAATGGCTGAAAATCATGTAGCCGCCCACTCCGATCAGACCAATAATCGCCAAGATCTTAATCAGCGCAAACCAGAATTCAATTTCACCAAATAGGCGTACTGTTAAGAGGTTAAGACCCATCACAAACAACACACAACCTGCGCTAATCATGGCCTGCTGTATTGGTGAGAAACTTGCGCCATCGGGTAGCCAGAAACCTAAATAGTTAATGACTGCTGAAAGGTCCGCAATACCCACCAGCACCCAACCTAACCAATAAGTCCAGCCCAAATAGTAACCGGCCCAAGGACCAATCAGGTCATGAGCCATATCAACAAAAGATTTGTAATGCAGATTTGCAAGGAGCAACTCGCCCATTGCACGCATTAAGAAAAAGAACATTCCTCCAATAATCATATAGATCAAAAGGATTGAAGGACCTGCGAGGGAGATAGTTTTGCCCGAACCCATAAATAGGCCGGTTCCAATTGCACCGCCAATAGCAATCAGTTGTAAATGACGGTTAGACAGTTTTCGTTGCAGATGATCAGGAGAATTTTCCGTATCTGAATGACGAGCCGTTGTCATATTAAAATTCCTTTTTGAATTCCTTTGTTAAGATCAGCAACCTATGGCGAAAATCGAACCGTATGCCATAGGTCACTGAATCTGTTCACCAAAAAATGACTGGTTAAACCGTATCTATCTTCCTTCTGTTAGATACATCATCATTTTTGGAGTAAAAACGAATTACTTTTGTGCTGCCGTCACGGCAATTTCAATTAACCAATCTGGATTGACCAAATCGGCCTGAATTGTGGCACGCGATGGAGCAACACACCCTTTTAACCAGTCAACCCAAATTGCATTTACGGTTGAAAAGTCAGAAAGATTTTTCAAATAGAGCTGCGCAGAGAGCAAACGAGATTTATCGGTATTGGCTAACGCCAAAAGTTCATCAATTGTTGCAAGAATTTCACGGGTTTGGCCTGCCACATCTTGCTCGGTATTTTTAGGCACCTGACCTGACAAATAAACCACTTTGTTAAAAACAGTCACGGCGCTCATGACTTCGTTAGTGTTAATCTTTTGTATATCTGAATTAGACATTCGGATTTCCTTATACCTGATTAATAAATTGAACACGGGCGGTGACGGCACACATCAGTTCATAACCCACCGTACCGGATGAAACTGCAACATCGTCAATAGATAGAACGACGCCTGTACTTGACTGACCCCAGAGCACCACTTCACTACCAACTTTGGCACTCTCAATACCCGTTAAATCGACTGCCAACATATCCATACTGACGCGGCCAACTGTACGCGTGCGTACTGAGTCCACTAAAACCGGAGTACCTGTTGGCGAAATACGTTGATAACCATCGGCATAGCCGCAAGCCACAATCCCAATCGTCATGGGTTGCTCTGCGACAAAGTTTGAGCCATAACCTACGCTTTCATTCGGCTCCAAATGCTGAACGGAAATAATTTCACTGCGTAAGCTCATGGTCGGTTGTAACCCCCAATCCGCAATACTATGCGTCGGGTAGTCTGGCGAGCTGCCATAGAGCATGATGCCACTACGGGCATAATCTGATTTGAGCTGGTCTTGATAACGCAGAATTGCCGCACTATTACTTACCGATCTTTCACCCGGTAAATCCTTAACAATTTCTTCAAAAGCATTGATTTGATAATCAATACCTTGCTGGCCAAAACGCTCACCATCTGCATCTGAAAAATGCATCATGTGGGTAATCTTGGATACAGTTGCCAAGTTATGTAAACGTTCCCAAGCCTGAACATAGTGCTGTGGTTTAAAACCGAGACGGTTCATACCACTGTTCATTTTTAGGCAAACATCAAATTGGGCCGCATAAGGATACTTTTCTACCCACTCGATTTGCGCTTCACTATGAATGGTGAAACTGAGTTGATATTGCACACAATCAAATAAATCTTGAGGAGAGAAAATTCCTTCGAGCAATAAAATTGGACCTGTCCAACCTAGAGCACGAATTCGTTTTGCTTCATCAAGATCAAGTAAGGCAAAGCCATCTGCTGCTTTAAACGCTTCATAAACACGTTCAATTCCGTGTCCATAAGCATTGGCTTTTACAACGGCAAAGACCTTACTGTTTGGCATAGCCTTGCGTACCACCGCCAAGTTGTTTTGTAAGGCTTGACGGTGGATGACTGCGGTAATAGGACGAGGCATGATTACTTTCCTAACGTCCGTTATGCCGCATGCGCGTGTGAATAACGCTGAATTGAAAGGCCATCGGTACTGATTTCAGTCTTATGATTCAATACGATGTCACTGATTAATTTTCCTGAACCACACGCCATCGTCCAGCCAAGAGTACCGTGACCTGTATTCAAGAACAGGTTTTTAAAGCGAGTTGCGCCAATAATTGGTGTACTGTCTGGTGTCATTGGACGTAAACCAGTCCAGAAAGACGCCTGCGCCATATCACCGCCCGGGAACAAGTCCTGAGTCACCATTTGCAATGTTGCACGGCGGTCTTCATTCAGGCCTAAGTTAAAGCCACTTAACTCAGCCATACCACCTACGCGAATACGTTGGTCAAAACGAGTAATCGCAATTTTGTAGGTTTCATCAAGCACTGTAGATTGCGGAGCAAAAGCAGGGTCAACAATTGGAATCGTCAACGAGTAACCTTTCACAGGATATACAGGCAACTGTAGATCAAGTGGTTTCAAGAAATCACGTGAATAACTACCAAACGCTAGTACATAACGATCTGCGGTTAAGACCTTACCATTGACCTGAACGCCCTTAATTTCATCGCCTTCAACAATCAATTTTTCTACGTTCTGGTTGAACTGGAAGTTAACACCTAACTCTTTGGCAATTTGAGCTAAAGCATTGGTAAATAAATAACAGTCACCTGTTTCGTCATTTGGTAAATGTAAACCACCAACCAGTTTATCTTGTGCATTTGCCAACGCCGGTTCTACACGACCAAGTTCATTGCCATTTAATAATTCGTAGCTTACGCCGCATTCTTGTAGCACGCTAATGTCACGTTGAACCGCTTCCATTTGTGCTTCTTTACGGAATAACTGCAACGTGCCTTTTGCACGGTTTTCGTAATTAATGCCTGTATCTTTTCTGAGTTCACGTAAGCAGTCACGGCTGTATTCAGCAACGCGCATCATACGTTCTTTGTTCACCGCATAACTTTGTGGATTACAGTTTTTCAGCATTTGTGCCATCCACTGTAATTGCCACATGCTACCATCTAAATTAATCGCAAGCGGTGCATGGTGTTGGAACATCCATTTCACGGCTTTAAAAGGAATTCCTGGTGCTGCCCAAGGGGTAGAATACCCAGGCGAAATTTGACCTGCATTACCAAAGCTTGTTTCTTCAGCAGGACCTGACTGGCGATCGAGAACAGTAACCTCAGCTCCTTGTTGAGCTAGATAATAGGCACTTGCCACTCCAATAACGCCGCTACCTAAAACAATTACGCGCATTTCCATTCCCTCACGCACACCAGTTTATTTAACTAGTATATTTCTGCTTCAATAGTTTATTTCACTGTTTTTCAGGCTATAATCTAGGTAAATTTATGTTTTTCTCGCGAGAATTTAAAAAAAAGAGGAAATATCTATGCGCCCCTTGGATCGTATAGATCGCATGATTCTGGACATTTTGCAGCGCGAAGGACGAATTGCGATTAGTGAATTGGCATCGAGAGTTAACCTGTCGACCACCCCCTGTTCGGAGCGTGTAAAGCGTCTTGAACGCGATGGCATTATCATGGGTTATTACGCTCGGCTAAACCCAGCCTTTGTCGACCGTAACCTGCTGGTCTTTTTAGAAATTAAGTTATCTGCCAAATCTGGCGATGTGTTTGATCAGGTGGCTAGAGATTTAGTTGAGATTCCTGAAGTGCTTGAATGTCACCTTATTTCAGGCGAATTTGACTACCTCGTAAAAGCGCGTTTAAAAGAAATGAGTGCATATCGCCGCTTATTAGGAGATCTGCTAAAGAAACTCCCTGCTTCGGCATCGTCACACAGTTATGTGGTTATGGAAGAAGTCAAAGAAACTCTATATCTAGATGTAAGTAAGTAAAGCGAGCATTAATTGAAATCGCTTTACTCACTTTTGGAAATTAGAAATATTTTAAAATCGAGATATGCTTGTTTTGATGTTTGAACTTCGAGAACCATTTAACTGCTGGATAGAGCGCAAAAGACAGCGCAATCGTAATTAGCCACAGCATCCACACATGGTTGACCGACAAATAGTTTCCGTAGTTGGTTCCCCACACACTGAGTGCAAACACATACATGAGTTTCAACACATATAAATGCAGTAAGTAAAAGAACATAGGCACCGAGCCAAACACCACCAAGGGTTTTAGAAACGAATATTGCTGCATACGCTCAAAAGCCACCAGCACAATCAAGCCAATTCCAACATTCAGCAAAATAAATAATAAAGACGGTGGATACTTAGTGAGGTTAAAAAAGCTCATGAGACTCAGTTGGAATGACTCAAAATGTTGCCACGGCTGGTCGCCATAGACATTGATAAAACGCAGTAAAACAAACAATCCAATACTTACTAAACCAAGGCTAAGTAAAGTGCGGCTTCTTTGCTTTGCTGAATATTTTGAACTAAAGAACTGGCCTAATGCATAGCCCAATAAAATCACCCCAATCCAAGGTAAAACTGGATAGCTTGTGCGAAGCTTGATGTCTGCAATCTCAATCCAACCACGGTCATGTAAAACAAACCATATATTTTGCAAGACGCCTTGTGAGAAGTGCACTGAATCTAATAAATTGTGCCCAAAAATAATAACCAAACCTGCGCCTGCAAGAACAGGCAAAGGCAAACTTACACAGCACGCTAGCACCACCATGCTAATACCAATCGCCCAGATCACCTGTAAATAAATGGCTTCGGGTGGAAAAGTCGCTGTCCATGCAAAATTCACAAGGGTAAGCTCTAACACAATTAAAAATAAGCCGCGTTTTAATAGGAAGGCACGTGTTTGCTGTAAATCTTGTTTTTTTGATTGAAATAAAAATGCAGAAATACCCGTTAAAAGTACAAAAACCGGAGCGCAAATATGGGCCAATAATCGACTGCCAAATAAAGCCGGTTCTGTTACTGTTACGTCCATTGGATCGGTAACCTGTTTATGTAAATAGAAAGTTTCTCTTACATGGTCGAGCAACATAATAATGATGACCAGACCGCGTAAAGCATCAATCGACTGTAAACGTTCAATATTTTTTTCTATAGACATAGCGGTAATCAATAAAATAATGTAACGTTATACTATTACATTTAATTCCTTTTGTCTTTTTATGGCTGATTATTTATGCGACACAAATTAGGATTGTTGTCTTCGTTAGGTCTATCATTTATATCGACCCTCACTTGGGGAGAGGAAACATCAACGGTACTTGAGACCATACGCATTCAGGCCGAAAGCACCCGAGAAGATGTGAGCCAAAATAGCCCGGCAACTAAATTTACTCACGATGTTTTAGATGTCCCTTTTAACCGTGCTTATCTTTCTAAACAAATAATGGAACAACAAGACGTTCAACGAATTGATGACGCATTAAGCTTAGTGAGCGGTGTTTTTCATCAAAATAGTTTCGGTGGTGGTTTTTGGGATAATTACTCTTTCCGCGGTTTTAGTACCGATCCCAATTTAGGTGCCTCAATGATCCGCAACGGCTTGAGTGTCAACCGAGGGATTAGTGCTCCAAAAGATGTAGTAAATATTGAATCTTTAGAGTTTTTAAAAGGTCCAATGGCGGCGCTATATGGCCGCGGCGAAACAGGAGGCTTACTTAACCTCAACAGTAAAAAACCACAGTGGGAAAGCGAAAGTGAAGTTAACCTACGTGCCAATACCCAAGAACAATACAGAATAAGTCTGGAACACACTGCCCCTATTAACGATGAACTGGCCTATCGTGTAGCAGTGGCTCATGAAGATAATCAAAGCTTTCGTGATCATGTCAGTAGTGAACGCTGGTTCTTTTCACCGCAGCTCACATGGAAAATTTCAGACCAAACACAACTCGACTTTGATAGTGAATTTACAGAGCATAAAGGAACCTTTGACCGTGGTGTCAGCACCGTCAATCACCAGTTTGTGATGGACCCGAAAACCTTTACAGGTGAACCTGACGACGGCGATTTGAAAATAAAAGATTACTTTTACCAATTACGTCTGAGTCACGAATTTAACCCTGACTGGAAGCTAAATAGTGCTGTCAGTTATAAAGATGCCAAAATGGTCGGCTTTGCAACCGAACCTCGTCGTATGCAAGCCGATGGCCGTACTTTAGAGCGTCAACGTCGCTATCGTGATTATACAAGCCAAGATGTGCTGGCTCAGACAGAGTTACTTGGCAAGGTTGATACCTCGTGGGCTCGCCATGAAATTTTACTTTCAACCGAGCTTGGTCAACTCGACTATAAACAATATCAACTGCGTCGAAACCATGATTCAAACTCTCCCACTACAGTGAATACTATTGATATTTACCAACCTGAATATGGTAAATATTTACCGAACTTAGCTCCATTTACCAACACTAAAGAGCGCCAACGCTATTTTGCACTCAATATTCAAGACCAGATCTTTTTTAATGATCAGTGGAGTGTGCTATTTGGCAACCGTTTTGATCAGGTCGAACAAGACTTTGAAAATCACCTGACTCAGACTGAAAGCAACCAAACGCTTCACCAGAATAGTCCACGTTTCGGAGTAAATTTTAAAGCCTCTGACCAATGGGCGTTTTATAGCAACTATGGTCGCTCATTTGCCATGAATAGTGGTATGAATCGAAATGGTCAGACTTTTGCCCCTGAAAAAGGCGAAAGTTATGAGGTCGGCACCAAATATAAAATAAATGATCAAAGTGTGCTTAGTCTCGCTTTGTTTAAAATGAAAAAACAGAATGTACTGACAACCGATCCAATCGACAGTAATTTTCAAACCGCAGCAGGTGAAGTGAGTAGTAAAGGAGTTGAGTTTGACTTAAATAGCCAGATCACTGATCGCTGGTTCGTCAATGTCAACTATAGTTATACCAATGCTCAAATTGAAAAAGACCAAGACTTGGCAAAAGGCGCGCGGCTGAGCAATGTTCCTAAACACCAAGGTGCTATAAGCACTAACTATGAGTTTCTACAAGAAGGTGCAAGAAAAGCAGGTGTAGGTGCCAACCTCACCTATGTGGATGAGCGTAGCGGGCATAATCTAGATAATGGATTTAACTTACCAAGTTATACGCTGGTCAATTTAAATAGCTACTATGCACCATCTGACCGTTTACGTTATCAGCTCAATGTAAATAATCTGTTTGATAAAACCTACTATGTCTCAAGTTATAGCGATTTATGGGTTCAACCAGGTGAGCCACTGAATGCTTCAATCTCGGCACAGTGGAAATTTTAATTTATCTATAAAATAAAAAAGCCCGAATAGTTTCGGGCTTTTGATTAGAACATACCATTTTCATTGACGAGTGGGTCGGGCTGTACTTGTCCAATATCCCAAAACTCAGCAATTTTACCCTTTTCAAAACGGCAAATATGAACCACGGCCAAGGTGGTTAACCCATTCATTTGCATTTCAAGTTTTGAATGCACAGCAACCAAATCGCCCTCTTCAATGACATGTTGAACATCAAAGACTTTGTTGGGAGTTTCAATTGCACTTTCACGCATCCCTTCCCTCAAAGAAGTCGCATCACCCGCATAATAAGGGTTGTGATGCTTGAAGTTCGGCGCAGTGTAATTGCTGTAAGCTTCATCGACTTCACCAGCTGCGGCAAGCTCTAAAAACCGTACTGCAATTTGTTTTTGAGATAAGTTCATGATTATCTTCTACTTTTTATTTTAGACCTTACTGCAACAGGTCATCTTCTTCGTCTTCCTCGAAGACATAGGCCATACAGCCCCATCCATCATATTCGCCCTGAAATTTCTCAGCGATGCTGGCAAACCATTGTTCCAAGTCAACAATGTCTGAATACTCAGGTTCCATGTTAACGAAGATAGTAATCACCCATTCATTTGGCTCAACAGAGTCATCTTGAAAAAGTGAAACTTTTTGTTCTTGATAAAGCAAATACAGCGCACATTGCTCTGCATTTTTCTGATCATGAAAAGCAATAGAAAATTCAATTTCATGCAGCTCGGTTAAGTCATCCCCATCTTCAGCCATTTGCCAAAGTACGTTGCCGTTATCGTCATCTGGAAATTGTTCGTAGTCACGAGTCATAAAATGTTCCTTGTTGTTGTCGCAGTATTAATATTATTCGACATCAAGAATACCCGACTTTTATTGCAGTTTGGGTATATATTCCGTTCCCAATTGCATCAAATTAATTTTTTAATTATATAAATTTTAAAAAGGCACTTGTGACTCAATCACTACATCCGTTCCATTTAAGGGATGTTGGAAAGCCAAATATGCGGCATGTAAGGCCATGCGGTTTAAGCGAAAACGTTTAGGCTCAGGGTGATATAACTTGTCCCCCATAATCGGATGTCCTATATGCATCATGTGCACACGTAGCTGATGTGAACGTCCTGTTACTGGTTCAAGTAATACTCGACTTTGATTGTTCTTTTCATCATAAATGAGTGGTTGAAACAAGGTTTTAGCATGTTTTCCTAATTCAAAATGTACAATTTGTCTTGGGCGATTTTCCCAGTCAGTAATGAGAGGAACTTCAACGCTGCCCTCTTGTGCGACTTGGCCTTGCACCAACGCAATATAATGCTTTTTAACTGTTCTGGCCTGAAACATTTTACTTACAGCAACTTCTGCATCACGATGCTTGGCAAACATAAGTAAGCCCGACGTCGCCATATCTAAACGATGCGTCACTTTAGCCAAAGGGAATTTTTCTAACACCCGTAAATAAGCACTGTCATGATGCTCTGGTAAACGGCCCATTACCGACAACAAACCCGCAGGTTTATCAACCACAATTAAATCGTCATCTTCAAATAGAATTGAAAGTGGATCTTGTGGTGGAGCGTAAACAAAGTTGTCGTTTAAAGGCATGGTCGTAGAAGCAGCAATGGAGCATGGCGGCAAATCATAAAGAAATTTCGGTTCTACCGCAAAATAATCTATAACGCTCTACTCATGTTCCACGTGAAACTCAGAAAATCTTTATCGTTTTTTATTCATTTCAGCCAAAAGATCGAGCTGAATTTCTTGAATATGCGCAAGTCTTTCCCATTGATGCGACAAAAGATGATCCATTTTTTCATGCAAATGGCGAATCTCAAGCTCGGCTTTTAAATTAATCTGGTAGTCATGTTGAGAACGTAAGCGGTCTTTTGCTTCTTGGCGATTTTGGCTCATCATAATAATAGGCGCCTGAATTGCAGCTAAACATGACAATACTAAATTCAGCAAAATAAAGGGATAAGGATCAACAGGCCGTACTACCATTACGACCGTATTTAGAATAATCCAGCCTGTCAAAAATAGAGCAAAGCAAATAAGGAAAGCCCAACTTCCTCCAAATGATGCGATTTTATCTGCCAGTTTTTCCCCAAACGTCCATTTTTGATCAAAGTCGGATTCGGTATTTCGGCTAATTAGCTCGTGGCGTTGCATACTGCCAATCACTTCATTTTCTAAATTAGAGAGTTCACCCTTTTCTGAGCGTAATAGCGACTGCACATATTTAATTCGATAATCTGCCAGATCGGCCCGACAAATAAAACTTGAGTAATTCCAATCTGGATAGTCTTTTAAAATTTCGTCGCTAATCACATTACGGATGACTTCACCAGACACTAGATCTTTTAAAGAAAAATTTTTCCCACAAACGGCGCACTGCCGACACTGATTTTTATTTTCCATATTATTCAGCTCTTTATTATGATAATAAGATTATTATATAAACAATTTTGGCTGATCACATCGTAAATAAAAATAGTAATCTAACCTAAAATCTGTAAAGTCGCTGGTACGATTTTTCGATGGGCAGGAATTACAGGTAGCATATACAATCGCCCAAGCCAATTTTTAATATGCACTATTGTAGTTACGGTAAGCACTTGGGTATCTTCATTTTTATAAATAGATAAAGTCACATTTAAGTGCTTGTCATCGTCTCCAATCACTAATTCATTTTCGGTACGCTGCAAAAAAGTAAAAATTCCAATTCGGTCACCTGCCACATACTCATTTTCTTTTTTATGAGTATCAATCTGCTTAAAACTTCCTAAATCTTTAAGCCCAATCTTTGAAGTAATTTTATTACGCATATTCATGCTCCACTCTATCCACTGCGGAGTGTGCTGAAATAGCTTAATAAGCTGCTCAAATACACTTAGATCAGGTTGACCAAGCACAATGCTCCACGAGTCGTGGAAGTAGGCATTGTTCAATTGAGATGAGATTTGACTATCGATAGGTAAAGCAGAAAGATAAGGCTTATTCATAAATTATATTCTTGTAAAGTATCGTTTTTATTATAGAGAATTTTTTAGGGTGTCAAGGGAAAACATCTATGGTTTACTTCAACAATCATAACTTTGTAAGTTATAACCTTGTGCCTATAAACTTTTGATCTATAGCGTCCTAAGCCGAATCGAGACCTTTTGGGTGAGTACACACTAACGTTATACGTTTTGGTGCATGCTACTCTTTTCGATCCCTATCACACCCTTGAGATATAGTTTAGCCACCACCCTGCGGGATTGTTTTTCTAAGAAAAGCGAATTTTTATTATTTTTGGGATTTTTTACAACATTAAGCCAATTTAAAAGAATTTATTCCCATTTAAACATAATTAGTTAAATTTAAATTCCACTTTATTTGTATTTTTCGGTTTATTTTACCAAGAAAATTTTTTAAGCCAAATTGGAAGTTCGTTCAACCGCGCATGTTTAGCCCAATAACTCATGTAAAGCTGACTCCCTAATCTCCACTTTTAAGCATTTTTATTCTTTGGGCATTATTCTTAGAGATAACTTTTGCGCTTGAATACATTATAAAAACATATTATAAACTATTTCTAACCAAATAATTGGTTTTTTGGAACTTTATAATGAACAACAATATTATAATTTTTGGTTATGGAACGGGTATTTCCAAAGCCGTAGCACATAAGTTTGGTAAAGAAGGCTATAAAATCGGGTTAGTGGCACGTAATAGTGAAAAACTCGAAAAAGCCATTTTAGAACTTAAAACACAAGGTATTGAAGCTTATGCTTTTGCATGTGATTTAGCGGTTCTTGAAGATATACCAAATCTTATTAATCGTATTAAAGACCGATTAGAAGAGATTAAAAATATTCATTGGAATGCTTTCCATGATATTGAAGGCAATATATTAGAAACCCCTCCACTAGAGCTTACCAAAAGCTTTCATATTCGTGTTTCGAGCTATATTGCGACGGTACAAGCTTGCTTAGGCGATTTAGAGAAGAACCACGGTAGCATTTTATCGACAAACGGAATTTTTGCTTTCGATGCAGTTGGTATCGACTTGGTTGCCAAAGAATATTCATCGTTAGCAACCACCGCTGCCGCTCAATACAAAACCACCAATTTACTTGCTCATAGTCTAGCGGACTCAAATGTTTATGTGAGCCAAGTGATTGTGAATGGTTTTGTTGATGGGACATCTGGAGCACAAGATAAGACCTACACGGTACATCCAGAAACCATTGCGGAGCAGTTCTGGTACTTACACCAGCATAAGCAAGAAACTGTTTCCTTTTGTGGTGAAGCTATTCAAGCTGCTTAAACTATTTCTTATGACAGAAGAAGCGTAATAAATTACGCTTCTCTGAAATTTTTTAATTTATATTTGTATGTCTCAGAAATATTTAATTATTTTTCATACTCTGAAGGATCAATTTTGTATTCTTTAAATAAAATTGAACGTACAGAGTCTTTTATACGCTCATCATGTTTAATAATTAAATAAATATCTTTTTTAGTCAGAGGAATTTCTTTTAGCAAATCAGGCAAGTCCTTCGACCTTATACCACTGACTTCACTAGGTTGTTTTAAGATATCTGGGTCTTGTTCTTCGAATTTAAAATCTACACCTTGTAAATTGAAATAAACCATAACCCTTCTGTTCAAAGAGTCACTATCATCATATAAAACAGTACCTTCTGGTAAAATATAATATTCTGGCAAAGTGCTATTTTTCGAATATTTACCTTCAAACGAATATATCTTTAAAGGTTTTTCTAAAACATGAATTTCGGGTGTTTTTGTGCGGTTCCAGAAGTAATAATTTAATAAGGACTGTATGATGAAAATTGAAATTAGTACGGTAATTAATAAATTCTTTTTCATATCCTCTTCTTATTAAAAAGATCTTTTATTATTTAACTACAAATTCATAGGTTTTAGTTAGCTTATTATCGCCGCGCCCATAAAAATATGTATTAATTACAATTTTGTATTTTCCTTTATATTTAGGAATACCTTCTATTTTTATGTGATTGTATCCATCTATATCATCTACGGGAGTAATTTTAACTCCCTGATTTTCCGGAATATTAGAAGTTAATTCAAAATGTTGTTCAGAGACTTTTCCACCTGTAATTTTTAATTGTTGGGTATATGTTTGCCCTACGTAAGCAACTGGAAGACTTTCAGGTTCAACCGTATATTTATCCTGACATCCGCCCGTAAGTAAATAGGGAATTACGCAAACTATCCAGAAAAATTTTATAGTCTTAATCAAATTATTGTTCTTCCCATACAATTGGAAATTTTTCTGATTTAGAGATATTACCAATCATTGCAGAGAAAACCGCTTGGCATTCTAAATTAATTTTTTTAACTGAACTTATATGTATAGGCTCACAGCTTCCATTATCATTATTTGAACAAAATTCTACAGATACATCAATTTGGTTATTCTCAAATCTATCGATATCCACATCTAATGTTTGCTGAGGATCAATCATACTTTCACAAATAAACTTTTTTGATGATGATTTTTTTATTTTATTTAAAACTTCCTTACCTTCAATTTTCATAGCAAAATTTAATTTTTCATTGCTTTTTATAATATGATCTATTGTGAAATTTGAGATTTTTTCACTACATCCAGTTAAAAAAATTAGTCCTAATAGATAAAGAAATTTTTTCATTCCAAACTCTATTGAAAATTGGATTTTCTTATAGCTTCTTTTGATACCAAAATACTATCTACCACAACTTTACTGCTTTGTAATAAGCCACCAAAGACTACTCTACAAGACATATTGCTAGTTAATAATTTTTCCAATTGGTTCTTAGCGATACATACATTCATTGATTCATCTTCGCAAACTTTGAAGTATCCAGACAAAGTATATTTTCCATTCTTTAACTTTTCTCCTTCAACTGAGATAGCACCTACAATAAGATAATTTTTAATATTATCGCACTTAAAATGTGAATATTTATAATTCCCGTTTTGATAAAAATTCTTTAAATCATCAGTTGTTTCTAAATTAAATTTAAAAATATCAACACTCATACCATCCATATGAGAATAAGTTAAATTCTTAAGGGCCATATCTTTAAAATTTTCTTTCTCATTTTTGGCTAAAGGATTACAACTTGACAATAAAATGGATAAAATAATTAAAAAATTTCTCATAAATTATTTATAAATCTTTGAAATATTTTATTTAGAATTAACCCTGTAAGTATATTCCTTTGTAAATTTTCCATCACCACTACCATATATTCCACCAGAGATTTTAATTTTAAAATCACCACTATATTTTGGAACCCCATAAATAACTAAATGATTATATGCATCAGAAACATCTTGATTTATTGGTTTAACAACAACTCCCATATCCTCTTTAAAATCTGTAGTTATTTGTACAGTATAAGGTATAACTACACCTCCACTTACATCTATTTTTTGATTATATAACTTACCCACTGTACCTGCAGGGATTTGATTGGGTTCAACTGGATAATCCTTCTTACCACACCCAGAAAGCACAATAGTAAGAAATAAAAATATAAAAGACTTATTCATTAAAAAATTTCCTTTTTAATAATCATGGCAAAAAAAACTTTTTTTTCAAAATTATACAATGATAATTTTGACTTAATCACTTGAGTGTTTACTCCCCATGAGAATGCTTTGAGTTTTACATCAGTTTTATAGGGGTCCGTTGAAGAAGTTATAGCTTTTCCATTAGGTTGTTTTAACTTATCTGTCCAAACAATCCAGTGGTCTGGTAGACTTTGCGTTCCTGAACTTGAACCACTATTTAATAAGCTTGCGGATATCAAAGTAACTATATAATAATCTGGACCAGCATACTTATTAATCTCACCAATTAAAGTAGGATTATAGCCAGTTATATAAAATGGAAAAGTCTTTAGAATTTTAAACCCTGAACTTTTAAACCAACTTTCCATTTCCCACCAAGCGGTGATACCTGCAACTTCTTGACTAGGATCTTTTAATTGGAATGCTTTATTCTCAGATTCTCTTAAGCTAGCTAAAGTTATCCAATCAATTGGTGGAATTTTAGGTAATTCACCATCATAAAAATTCTTTACACGCCGACATCCACTTAAAGATGGCTTAATCTCTAAATTACCAATTTTTGTAAGCCCCTTCTCCCAAAGTTGTTTTACTGCCAGTTTATATTTAGTAGGGCTTAAATTAATAAGGCAGAAAAAATATGCAGCAGGACCACATAAAGAAGCATAAGATTGATCAGGTAGTGGCTCATTTAAACGGGCCTGTAAACCTGCTTCAATCTGTATCTTTGAAAACGGATCCTTAGCCTCGCCAGGCTTACAGCCAGGATCTATACATTGAAAAATTCTTTCTCTACTCAAATTGAGCTGGAATGTGTTTTTCGAATTATTATCTTTGATAACTTTAGTCACATAATTAGCTTCATTATACTGTACCTTACTTATATTAGTATTCTGACTAAAATTTGCAGAAGTATAAGATTCGATCTTATCTGGCACAATATAATTACTTAATACTAAAGCTTCTTTTCCACTTATACTTAATCGATATAAGTCAAGAATAATTACACAATCTCTTATACTTTCGATACCTAATTTATTATCATCTATCTCAGCAGATCTTGTTTGATAAAGATTATTTCCTACTTTTTTGAATTCCTTACTTGTAAAAAGTATCGAAGTTTCTGCTTTATTTGTTACGGTATTGTAAACATACAGCCTATATTTCAATAAGCTAGTTTTTACATTTGTTTCCAAAACAACATAAGGGTAATACTTTGCCATTATTATTTTTACTCTATATCAATTTTTTCATCTTTAAATAAATGAAGTGATATCTCTTCTGGTTGGTAGGATTTAAATAGATCTGTATATCCCTTATCATCCGTACGGCCTTCTACAATATCTCCATTAGGTAAGAAAGCGATATATTTATGATTAGCAAAGTTATTGCCATCTTTATCTTGCAATAAATATCTCAAGTTATATTTATTAATTTCTCCTAATACAGGCAATGCAGGAACATTAGCATTCACACTCCCGCCTCCCATAAACAAATGCTGTCCAGCTTTCACCTCAAACTTACCGCTTGTGGTCATAAAAATGCCTGAACCAGTAATTTTGACTTGAGAGCCACCTGCGGTGAGCACAATTTCTTTGGCTGCTGTGGCCTCAATTTTGTCTTCAGTCGAAATCACCTGCACAGCTTTACGGGCAATTAAATCTGCTCCGTCACCTTGAGCCTGTATCTCAACTTTGCCTTTACCTGCATAAAGTCTTGCACCTTCTTGAGCAGCAAAAAGGCTGATTTTATTTTGGGCATGTGCAATCAAGTTCTTTTGAGTAGACAGATTAATGCTGTCCCCAGCAGTTTGGTTTAGCTGCCCATCTGCACTTAAGTGAATGTCTTCGTTACTGCTCAATGCAACACTATTTGGGCTCGCCAACAACATAATCGCCTCTTTAAAGGTTTTAGCTTTTGCGTTGTCTTGCTGCTCGAGTTTTTCAATAAAGGATTTTAAGTTTTCTAAATTTTCTAACGGATCAGTTTGCTGATTTTTGGCAACTTCACTGAGTGCTTTGGCATTGTTGAGGCCGCCTTCTATTTGTTGTTTGGCCTCATTTGCATCGAGGTGTACACCTTGAGCTTGATCCTGTTTGTGAGTACTAACGAGTAAGCCACTGCCAGCTCTTACCGCGCCCCATTGGTCTGTTCGTAGTTCAAAACCTTCACCTCGGCCATCACTTTCCGCCTTGTCTTTGGGATGGCTTAAGTTACCGAGGTTTAGCTGACTGGCTGCATGGCTGCTTTGTAGCTGGGCACTGATCTGACCTGTGGTGTCATCAAAACGGAGTTGGTTAAAACCTTTGCCATCGACTTCTTCAGAACGGATGCCACTGAGTTTTTTTGTATCAGGTAACTTGCCTTTCTGGTCGAACTGGGTTGGGTGACGTTCAGCTTCATGAATACGGCCCACCACAAATGGACGGTCAATATTGCCGTCAAAAAAGTCGATGACAACGATTTCACCCACGCGAGGTAAGAAGCGTGCGCCATAACCGGCGCCCGCCCACGGAGTCAGCACATCGACCCAAGCGGAGTCGGTGTCATTGTCGTTACTGCCTGCTCCCCCATCATGACTATGGTCGTCAGTTCGGGTAAACAAGAAACGGACTTTAATGCGCCCCCACTGGTCGACATGGATGCTTTCGCCGTCCAGCCCCACCACTCTAGCACGCTGTGGGTAAGCTGCTGGTCGGTGTTCTAGTGGGTTATATTCAGGCACCGCTTTAATATTACGTCGAACGACATTTAGCTCAGCAAAGTGGCGCTGCTCAGGGTTTTGGTTGTCGAGTTGCGCAGCCTTGAACTTGTCTTTTGGTAATAAGTGCTCAAGTTGCTGTTGTAATTCTTTAGGTAAATTATTTTGGTTATAGTAGTGCTTGCTTAAGATTAAGAGCTCTTTGTCCGCACTGTCATGTTGGTCGAGTTCAGGATGGTCATTCAGCTCAAACCAGTAACCCACCTGTGCATCACGGACGTTACCCGAAACGGTAAATTGTTTAGAACTCAGGTGATGGTATGCATTGATGTGCTGGTTAAGCTGTTCAATCTGACTATTACCAGAAGCAGTAGCTTGGTCTTCACCATTTAGGTCTTGCATCCACGCTGGGCTGACATGCCATGCATCTTCAAGGTTTAAGCTGGCATTGTCATAGTGTTCGCTGTGCTTTTGTGTGCCTTGTACGCTGCCACTGCCTTCTTCTTGTTGTAGGGCATCGGCTTGCCAGCGTTGCACATGAACCGAAGTCGGTTGTAAGCGGCGCTCTGCCTTGACTTGGGTAATGGTATCAAACTGTTCTGTCGCACTGCTACGTTGGTAGCGCAGGCTACGACGTTCAAGTGCCTGATAGTTTTGGTTATCATCAATTAAACGTAACACTTGTGGCTGAATGGAAGCATTCGGGTCAGCGACAAAAAGCTGTGATTCATCGACCAGCCAGTTAATGCCTTCACTACGCCACAAACGGATTAAAAAGTCATAATCGCTTTCGTTAGACTGCATCACAAATGGACGCACATCGTAGTCTTTGGTTAACCCAGATGTGTCGAGGGTTAAGCTTGCGGCAAATAACGGGCTTTTACCCTGCCATTCTTTAAACAGAATTTCACTAATATCGCGCACGCTTTTGTTCATAAACACGCGGCTATTACGACGTTTATGCCAGAGCGCAGTTGGGTCTTTTAAGGTAAGGTTATAAATGGTGAGTGAACCGTCGCTTTGCCCTTGGCTCGCTTCGGTAGTAATTCCTGTTGTTCTAAAAAATTGGCCTGTGTCAGTGACCTGATCGACGGCAACCTGACAGCCAATAAATTGTTTTAATGCAATATGTGCGTTGGTCGATAGACACAGTAACTCAGCAACGCTACCTTGGTTGAGCGTATGTTCGCCCTCGATGCGTTGCAAGAAGACTTGCTGATTTAAAGACTGATTTGAGAATTGGATATGAACAGCGCGATTTTGTGAAACAAGGCCTAAACGCTCCAATATACTCGACACACTCATCTGCATTTTTATTATCAATCAAACTTATATTTAGGCCGCATTTTAATTAAAAAAAGACTAATCTGTCTATCTATACTCATTTTCAAAATGTAACTAGTCTAAATATGCAGTTTTAGGTTAATTTCTTATTAAATAGGTATTTAAACCGTAAAATTAGATCATTTTAAGGCGGTGTGAATTATTTGTAGATGCTTAAGTGATATAGCTGAGCACGGTATAATGAATGCGTAGTACAACTTGGCGAAGAACTATTTAAGCCTTTATAAATTTAAAAAATCAAGTAATTTCAAATAACTGCACATAAAAAATTAATAAGCTTGAGATTCAAGACAGTTCTTTTTTGAGTGAGCACTATTCATAAAGTAATTAATTCCCACCACTTATAAAATGTATGTATGACCTATTTTATTGTTTTTATAAGGTCACATTCATTTCGATTTTAAATTACCCTTCCCATTTTCTAAAAACGAGACAGGTATTTACCCCACCAAAACCAAAGCTATTACTCATCACTGTTTTTAGTTCGACTTCTCTGCTCGTTTGAACAATATCAAAACTTTTAGCTTCTTCTCGTAGCTCGGTAATATTAATACTTGGCGCGATAAAGCTATTTTGCAGCATTAAAATAGAATAAATGGCTTCATGTACCCCTGCTGCCCCCAAACTATGTCCAGTCATCGACTTGGTCGAACTGAGTGGCGGTACTTTTTCGCTACCAAAAGCTCTTTCTATAGCCAATAGCTCTGGAATGTCTCCGGCTGGCGTTGAAGTGCCATGCGTATTGATATAGTCAATCGTTTCAGAGCCATTTTGCTTGGCTTCTGCGAGTGCCAATTTAATGCAACGGGTCGCGCCTTCGCCACTTGGGGCTACCATATCGACACCGTCACTATTGGCAGCGTACCCAACCACTTCTGCCAAAATTTTTGCTCCGCGCTTTTGGGCATGGCTTAAAGACTCCAAAACCACCATGCCACCGCCGCCAGCGATCACAAAGCCATCGTTATCTTTTGAATATGGGCGTGAAGCTGTTTCTGGTGCATCGTTATATTTAGAGCATAATGCGCCCATCGCATCGAATATTGCTGTTTGGGACCAATGGTCTTCTTCACCGCCACCTGCCAGCATTAAGTCTTGTTTTCCAGAAGCGATTAGGTGAAATGCATAGCCAATTGCATCGGCTGAAGTGGCACAGGCACTCGCGATTGATTGAGAGATACCTTTTAGGTTGAAAGCATTTGCTAAGTTAGAACTAACCGTATTTGTAAGATAGCGTGGTACTAAATCAGACGATACTTCGCTTGCACCTTTTTCTTTTAAGCTATGCAGCATGTCAATAATTGAAGCTGTCGAGCTGCCACCTGTTCCTCCAATCACGCCATATTTTGAGTTGTTGGCAATATCACTCACATCAAGCTCAGCATGTCGTAGCGCATCGACTGCCGAGTTATAGGCATACATGGCACAAACGCCCATGTGTTTTTTTAATTCTGGATCAATATTTTCAAAATCCATTTCGGCAGTGGCACTCACATGACTTCGAAAGTTTAATTTTGCATAGACATCGTTATAGCGAATGCCTGAGCGACCTGCTTTTAAGGAGTCGGTTACTTTCTCTAATGTATTTCCAATACAGGAATTAATTCCCATACCTGTTATTACGACACGTTCCATTCTTATCTCTATAAAAACAACAAAAATAGATCTTAACAATCAAGTTCTTTTTTGGAACTGGCAAAATATTTCTATATTTATTATTTTTTCTCATCAAATATAAATAAAAAGTTAATAATAATATTTTATTTTAAAAATAAATTTAGTTTTATTATTAAATCAAAAATATTTTAAATATTAAATTGACGTAATTAAAATCACCAATTATTATCTCGTTGCTGGCCTACATTGCCAGACGGTTTTGACAGACCGTAACTCGTAGCGGGTTATAGTACAATCTATAAGTCGTTAGACCCTTGCGTCCCCTTTTCTTTGCGGTAGGACGGGAGGGGGACGCCCCGTGCGTGCTGGTTCTACGAGTCCAGTCTGTCAACCCCCTTTCGTTCTACCACCATAAATTAATTCGCGGTAATCTGGTGGTAGGACTCCATAATTTTAAGGAGTTGACTATGACATTTTTCAAACTTATTCCCTCTCTCATTTAACTATTTTATTTATTTAAAATTTAGGTTTTTAATGCCTAGTTTTTTAAATTTATAAATTAATTTTATTTTAAAAATTTAATTATTTTATTTTCCTATATTTTTAGGAGGATTAATTATTACCTAAAAATTATTTTAAATTTATTATATTTTTATTCTACTCATGGATATAAATCACTATGAGAATATTATGACAATTTATAAACCTATTATGGCTTTAAGTTTCGTTCTAGGTAGCTATGGTTTTTCAGTTTGCAAAGTCCTGTTCTCCCACGGGACTTTGCCCCTACTTTTTAGCTTCATGCAGCGGTGTGACAAAAGTAGTCTGGGATAAGCGTTTGGCTTAGCTCCTTTATCTCTGTGCTGCAATGGTTTATTACTTTAAATCAGCGCAAAAGATTAAAGCCTGTTGTGGCGCAGAGGCTTAAAGATGTTTGGTTAGTTGAGCTTGTGTTTAGATTTAATAAATTCAAATAATTCTTTAAAAAGAGGATGCCATTCTTCTGTTGGAGGGTTTAAAAAAGGATGCCAGAAAAAATCGAAAGTTAATCCATTATCATCTTCACAAAAATGTGACCATTTATCTTTTAAAGCCTCATGTGTACTACACACAAAAACATGCCAATCAGGCCCTGCCTCTGAAGGAATATGTTTACCTAGGTATGAATGAATTTGAGCACTCTTTATTCCAGATTCTTCATAAAGCTCACGCAAAGCGGCGTGTTCTAACTGTTCTTGATGCTCCACGGTGCCTTTAACGATTTGAATTCCTGCTAACGGATGTCTAAATACTAAAATCTCCAAGTTATTATTTATTTCCCTAAATACCACAGGAACCACTTTTTCTATTAAAGTCATGATCATTTTCTTCTTTAAATTTAAGTGGATATTATAAAACTTAGTAAAATCTCAGCAACTTTATAATCAATCAAGCTATTCTGTGCTTACATTAAATTTTTGAACATTTATTAGAATGAACTATACATGGGACGAATTTGAGCAAAGACTTAACACCTATAGAGATGTAACTATTGATCTTGCAAGAATCTTGGATGCGTATGAACTTCAAATAAAAGAACTTCTTCAACAAATCCAATTATTAACTTATGAAGATTCTCTACCTATATTTAATCAGTTATATGAAATACAGGCACATTTAGCTACTGCCAAATTCCGCTATGATCTCGAATTAAATGAAGCTTTGAATATATTTGTTTATCATTTTGATAGAGATGACAAAGAGCTTATAAGCCAATATTGGTATAAAGAATTTAAGAAAAACAAAGATATTCTTTGGCCTTTACCTCAAAATGATTAATGGCTTGTACGTTTTAACCTACAAACTTTTAGGGATTTTGCGGATTGGCGACACCCCTCTTTTTTCCTAATATGAACTCATACAGGAACAGGATGTTCCGGAACATAAAACAACAATAATAGGTTCAAGCACCAGGAGCGTGAGATACGACAGGAGTCATATCTAGCAACCAAATACGAAAAAGCTCGACAGGACGTCGGGCTTTTTTTATATCTGAATATTGGAAGATTCTAGGGATTAAAAATCTCAGGTAGGCTATCTGCAAGAATATTAGGAATGTTGTTTGGATAAACAATCTCATCTGTTTGGCTTAGCTCTTCAAACGTCCACCAACGGCTTTTACTAATCACAAGCTTTTCATGTTCTGACCAGTTTGCTGTATTCACTTCTTCATTTTTAATAAAAACAATAAAAAGCCTTTCTTCAGAAATCACAACTTCTGCACTCGGCAACATCATTTCAAAATTGCGTGTTGCAACATGAGTGCCTACATTTTGTCTGACTGCGCCCAACTCTTCATAAAGCTCTCGGCAAGCTGCTTGCTCGAAAGTTTCCCCTTCTTCAAGCCCGCCACCTACGGTTGCCCAATATGATTGTCCAGCCAAAGCATCATTTGTATGAGTAAACTGAAATAACAAAATTTGATGATTTTCATTAAGAACTAATAGTCTTGAAGATTTTCTAATACGCATTTGATTTTTTCTTAAAGCAACAAGGTGGCTATTATTCATATTCACTTTGAAAAGTTAAATTATTTCTGAATGTACGCTTTAACCTACAAGCTTTTAGGGATTTTGCGGATTGGCGACCTCCTACTTTTTTCCTATGATGAGTTCATACAGGAACAGGATGTTCCGGAACATAAAACAACAATAATAGGTTCAAGCACCAGGAGCGTGAGATACGACAGGAGTCATATCTAGCAACCAAATACGAAAAAGCCCGACAGGATGTGGGGCTTTTTTTTATTGCCATTTAAAAATAACCTAAAAGAAAATTCTTATACTGTTTTATTCACAACATACCTTTGAACTACTTGGTTGAGAGTAATTTCAGAGTGAAGGCGGCCATTGTTTGCTTGAATAGTTTTTGCAGAAGCTAAATTAGATTTATAACAATGTATATGTAACTCCGTTAGGCCTAGCTTCCATGCCTCCTGAATTGTAAGCTCTAACAATTTCGAGCCAAAATTCTGTCCACGTTTAGAAGGACGAATACCTAAACCAATATGCCCACCACAATATTCAATCTGTTCATTGAGTTTAAGTCGCAAGTTAGACGCGCCAATAATTTCATTACCTTCTACTAACCAATATGTAATGTTGGGAACATGCCCTTCTTCTAGGGATTCCCCTTTTTCATAATCTCTCAGTTTATTCAAAAATGATTCAAAATTTGTATGGTCAAACTCCGTTGTCAAAGGGTGACGATCTTCATCTGCTAATTCATTAATATAGTTGTTATAACTCTCTTTAAACCTTAAATGAGGTTTTACCAACATAACGGTCATTTATTCATTACTCCCGATAAAATTGTTCTTTTTACAACCAAACTTAAACATAACATATTGTTATCAATAGCAACTCTTATTCTTCTCAACATCTTAAATGATTAGGTAAAAGTAAGCCCCCTCTATTCGCCCCCTCTGTAACTACAAAACGCCCTACACCATGTTTCAATGTACGTTTTAACCTACAAACTTTTAGGGATTTTGCGGATTGGCGACACCCTCCTTCTTTACTATTATGAACTCATGCAGGAACAGGATGTTCCGGAACACAAAACAACAATAATAGGTTCAAGCACCAGGAGCGTGAGATACGACAGGAGTCATATCTAGTACCCAAATACGAAAAAGCCCAACAGGATGTTGGGCTTTTTTTATTGCTGTTTAAAAATGATGTTTAGGCTAAACCTATAGAGGACTATGCGCCTGTTCTTGCTTTTTATGGCGTATCCAACGTACCGCTAAAATTACCGCAATCAGCACTACTACCGCGACAAGCGCAGGCACTAACATGGCTGAAACTGAAAGTAAGATTGCTCCAATCCACTCTCCTGTCGCAACGACAAAATTACCCAAGCCACCCGTAGTTGCAGTCGAAACACCGCGTGCAGCGACTGTACTCATTTGCACCACACCAGCCGTACCACCGCCCACAATAATCGCTGCCGCCCAACTGGCAAACTGAGACATTTCGCCACTACTAACCGCCATTGTCGCTAATGTACCCGCGATCATCGCCGCAGGAGTCGCGACTGTGTCTAAGGCATTATCGACCCAAGGAATGTAATAGGCTGCAATTTCACATACCGTTGCCACGCCCAAAGCCAAACACACCGATGGCAGAGCTAACCATTCAAATCCTTTCGATGGCTCAAACCATCCCATCATGGTGGCAATGCTCATGACCAGTAGCGGCACAAACACGCGAAAACCGCAGGCAGCGCTCAGCCCCACGCCAATACATAAACCCAATATTGTTTCCATAACGGTTTCCTTTTCATGCCCATCGCGGGTCTTGTTATGTAAGTCTTATTTTTAAACTAACAAAAAGCCCCATCGGGTGACAGGGCTTTTTGTTAAATGCGAACGCAAATATTATTTCATTCTTAACGTTTAAACTCAGTGCAATAGCATTTAGTGCAAGGTGGTAAAGGGTCTGTGTTAATTTCTAAAAACACTCTATGTCCGCACTGAGCACAGAAATAGAAGCCTGTTCCGGGTTTTTCGCCAGCTGTTACCATGATTACATTCCTATAATCGTATATATATTAAACAGGAATATAACCCACTTAAAGTGAATGTCAATTGTCCATTTCGCCCGATGATGATGGCATAAATGCAAAAAATGTTATTTGTACGATTTATCTTACATAGATTTAGGGATTTAGCGGATTGGCTGTCTCCTGCTTTTTTTCTAATATGAACTCATACAGGAACAGAATGTTCCGGAACATAAAACAACAATAATAGGTTCATGCATCAGGATCGTGAGATACGACAGGAGTCATATCTAGCAACCAAATACAAAAAAGCCCGACAGGATGTCGGGCTTTTTTTATACGATAAATCACTTTAAAGAAAATACATTCGAATCAAATTTGCCGCAATAAGCATAAGAATAATAGCTGTTAAACCTGTCAACAAATTGAGTAGTACTTTAGCGATATTTGATAAGTTTGCTTTATAGATCTTAACATTTATACCATAGGCACTTGCTCCAAGAGCTCCACCAATAGCACCTCCAACCAACATAAGTACGAGTGGCCAGCCACATAATAGATGAGCTTTAACTGGTAACTTCCTCTCAGCTTGATTATCTAATTTATTTGTTGTTTCCAATTTTTGATCCTTTTTTATATGGATATTTATCTAAAAAAATCTATTTTAAATGCAATTTTTATGAGGCTATCAACTCTTTTTACACAATGTATAGTAAAAAACCCCATCATCAAGATAGGGCTCTTTAGAATAATTTTCAATCAGTTGTAGACTAAAAATTAAGCCACTTGGCCTTCTAAAAAGTCTTGCGCAAAACGCTGTAATACACCGCCCGCTTCATATACAGAAACTTCTTCTTCTGTATCTAAACGGCAAGTCACAGGCACTTCAAGAATCTCTTCTTTACCATCCGCTGTGGCACGTTCAATCACTAAAGTTAAAGTCGAACGCGGCGCAATATTACCAATCACACTATAAAGCTCTGTACCATCTAGTTTTAACGTCTTGCGGTTTACGCCCGGTTTAAACTCAAGTGGTAACACGCCCATACCCACCAAGTTAGTACGGTGAATACGCTCAAAACCTTCAGCCACAATCGCTTCAACACCTGCAAGGCGTACACCTTTTGCAGCCCAGTCACGGCTTGAACCCTGACCGTAGTCAGCACCCGCAATAATAATTAACGGCTGCTTACGGTTCATGTAGGTTTCAATCGCTTCCCACATACGCATCACTTCGCCTTCTGGCTCTACACGCGCTTTTGAACCTTGCTTAATGGTACCGTCTGATCGAACCACCATTTCGTTATAGAGTTTCGGGTTGGCAAATGTTGCACGTTGTGCAGTCAAGTGGTCACCACGGTGCGTTGCGTATGAGTTGAAGTCTTCTTCTGGTACGCCCATTTTATGAAGGTATTCACCCGCAGCCGAGTCCATCAAAATCGCGTTTGAAGGCGACAAGTGGTCGGTAGTGATGTTGTCACCCAAAATCGCAAGCGGACGCATATTCGCCAAAGTACGTGGTGCAGCCAACGCCCCTTCCCAATATGGTGGACGGCGGATGTAAGTACTTTGCGGACGCCAGTCGTAAAGTGGGCTTTTCGCTTGCTCAACTTCACCTAAGTCAAACATTGGAATGTAGACTTTACGGAACTGTTCAGGCTTCACGGCTTCTTTAACTAAGGCATCAATTTCAGCATCAGACGGCCAGATGTCTTTGAGGTAAATCGGGTTACCTTCTTTGTCATGACCTAACGCATCTTTTTCGATGTCAAAACGAATCGTACCTGCAATTGCATATGCCACAACAAGCGGTGGAGATGCCAAGAATGCTTGTTTTGCATAAGGATGGATACGGCCATCGAAGTTACGGTTACCAGAGAGTACTGCTGTTGCGTACAAGTCACGGTCAATAATTTCTTGTTGAATGACTGGATCTAACGCACCCGACATACCATTACAAGTCGTACAAGCGTAAGCCACAATACCAAAACCAAGTTGTTCTAAGTCTTTTAGAACACCCGCTTCTTCAAGGTAAAGTGCAGCCGCTTTTGAACCCGGTGCAAATGATGATTTCACCCAAGGTTTACGAACTAAACCAAGTTCATTTGCCTTACGTGCCAACAAACCTGCCGCCACAGTGTTACGTGGGTTAGAAGTATTGGTACACGAAGTAATTGCGGCAATAATGATTGCGCCATCTGGCATTAAGCCATCAGAACGGTTTTCAACAACACCTGCAATGCCTTTTTCTTTTAGGTCCGCAGTTGAAACACGTGCATGTGGGTTTGATGGGCCAGCAATATTACGTGTGACTGTCGATAGGTCAAAACGAAGTACACGTGGGTACTCTGCTTTGGTCATGTCAGCTGCCCATAGGCCGATTTCTTTTGCGTACTGTTCAACCAATGCCACTTGAGCATCTTCACGGCCTGTGAGGCGTAAGTAGTCGATTGTGTTTTGGTCGATGTAGAACATCGCAGCCGTAGCGCCATATTCTGGAGTCATGTTCGAAATGGTTGCACGGTCGCCCACAGACATACTGTCAGCGCCTTCACCAAAGAACTCAAGGTAAGCACCAACCACGCGCTCTTTACGCAAGAACTCAGTCAGAGCAAGTACGATATCTGTTGCTGTAATGCCTGCCTGACGCTGACCTACAAACTCAACACCAATAATGTCTGGCAGACGCATCCAAGATGCACGGCCCAACATTACATTTTCAGCTTCTAAACCACCCACACCCACAGAAATTACGCCCAAAGCGTCTGTATGTGGTGTATGTGAGTCTGTACCGACGCAAGTGTCTGGGAATGCTACGCCATCACGCGCCTGAATCACCGGAGACATTTTCTCTAGGTTAATCTGGTGCATAATGCCGTTCCCCGCAGGGATTACATCGACATTTTTAAATGCTGTTTTAGTCCACTCAATAAAGTGGAAACGGTCTTCGTTACGACGGTCTTCAACAGCACGGTTTTTTGCAAAAGCGTCTGGGTCAGCACCACCGTATTCCACTGCTAAAGAGTGGTCGACAATCAGTTGTGTTGGCACAACTGGGTTAACTTTAGATGGGTCACCGCCTTTGTCTGCAATTGCATCACGTAAGCCTGCAAGGTCAACCAATGCAGTTTGACCCAAAATGTCATGACACACCACGCGCGCAGGGTACCAAGGAAAGTCCAAGTCCTGACGGCGTTCAATCAACTGCGTTAAATAGGCAGTTAAGTTCTCGGCATCGGCACGGCGTACCAATTGCTCTGCAAGTACTTTAGATGTGTAAGGCAGTTTTTCGTATGCGCCTGGCTGAATATCTTCAACGGCTTGACGCACGTCGTAATATTCAAGCTGGGTTCCTGCCAGCGGTTTACGGTATTTTGTGTTCATTAACCACGCTCCGCCAATGGTTTAAATTCGAGGTTTTCAGGGCCTGTGTAGTTCGCGCTTGGACGAATGATTTTGCCGTCTTGACGTTGTTCAATCACGTGCGCTGACCAGCCTGCTGTACGTGCAATTACGAATAACGGTGTAAACATTGCAGTTGGAACACCCATTAAGTGATAGCTCACCGCACTGAACCAGTCGAGGTTCGGGAACATGTTTTTCACTTCTTTCATCACTGCTTCTAAACGCTCAGCGATGAGGTACATTTTGGTGTTCTCTTGTGCTTCTGCTAAGTCGTGCGCAACTTTCTTGATCACTTCGTTACGTGGGTCAGAAACTGTATATACAGGGTGACCAAAACCGATCACAACTTCTTTATTTTCAACACGTTTACGGATGTCAGCTTCTGCTTCGTCTGCGTTGTCGTAACGCTGTTGAATCACGAATGCAACTTCGTTTGCACCACCGTGCTTAGGTCCGCGAAGTGCACCAATACCGCCTGTAATTGCTGAGTACATGTCTGAACCTGTACCTGCAACTACACGTGACGTAAATGTCGATGCGTTAAACTCGTGCTCAGCATACAAAATAAGCGATGTATGCATTGCTTGAATCCATTCTTCAGATGGTTTTTCGCCATGAAGTAAATGTAAGAAATGCGCTGCAATTGAGTCGTCATCTGTTTCAACTTCAATACGACGACCGTTGTTGCTGAAGTGATACCAATAAAGCAGCATTGAACCTAAGCTTGCCATTAATTTGTCAGCAATGTCTTTTGCGCCCGCTTCGTTATGGTCTTCATGTTCTGGCGTTAAGCAACCTAGAACTGAAACACCTGTACGCATCACATCCATTGGGTGTGCAGACGGTGGTAATTGCTCAAGTGCAGTTTTAAGTGCTGCAGGTAAGCCACGAAGTGCTTTTAATTTTGCTTTATACGCTTTGAGTTCAGCTTTGTTTGGTAATTTGCCATGTACGAGCAAGTGAGCAACTTCTTCAAACTGGCTACCTGCTGCAAGGTCAAGAATGTCATAGCCACGATAGTGCAAGTCGTTACCGCTACGTCCTACGGTACACAGTGCTGTGTTGCCTGCAACTTGTCCGCTAAGTGCAACTGATTTTTTTGGTTTGAAGCCTGTTGTTGTTTCATTTGAGCTCATAGAATCATCCTTTATATCAACCAGAATTTGTTGTTTGTTCAATTTTTACTTGGGTAAAAACGCGACAGCTTCTTGCCGAGTTCTCATCCAATTTTTGGATTAACCTGCCGTTCGCCTTACTTTTCACGGATGAAAAGTAAGCAAAAATCCTTGTTGGTCTGACGATATATCCCTATATCGCAGTCCAACGTAGCGGCATCCATGCCGCCCTCACGATAGCCAAGACCATCGCTTCCCCTTCTTTTAAAAGAGGGCTTGTTTATTTCTTTTTAGCAAATGCGTTGTCTAAGTAGTCTTCAAACGCGTAGTAGTTAATGCGTTCATATAGCTCTTTACGCGTTTGCATAATATCAACCACGTTCTTTTGCGTGCCTTCTTTACGCAAGGTTTCATACACAGTTTCGGCTGCTTTGTTCATAGCACGGAAAGCAGAAAGCGGATAAAGCGCAAGGCTTACATCGGCAGATGCTAACTCTTCAGTAGTAAACAGTGGTGTAGAACCAAACTCGGTAATGTTTGCCAAAATTGGTGCGCCAGTCTTCTGAGCAAATTGCTTGTACATATCAAGCTCGGTAATTGCTTCAGGGAACAACATGTCTGCACCCGCTTCAATGTAGGCACCCGCACGGTCAATGGCAGCTTGTAAGCCATCTACAGCCAATGCATCGGTACGCGCCATAATCACGAAGCTGTCATCACCACGCGCATCGACCGCTGCTTTAATACGGTCAACCATTTCTTCTTGAGTCACAATGGCTTTGTTCGGACGGTGACCACAACGTTTTGCGCCCACTTGGTCTTCAATATGCATTGCCGCAGCACCAAACTTGATCAGTGCTTTTGTAGTTCGAGCAATGTTAAATGCAGAAGCACCAAAGCCTGTGTCAGCATCGACTAATAATGGAAGATCACATACATCGGTAATACGGCGTACGTCTGTCAACACATCATCAAGGTTACTGATTCCCAAATCAGGTAAGCCTAAAGAACCAGCGGCTACACCACCACCTGATAAGTAAATCGCTCTATAACCTGCACGTTTTGCCAAAAGTGCATGATTGGCATTGATGGTTCCAACCACTTGTAATGGCTTTTCTTGGGCTACTGCATCGCGAAATAGCTGACCTGCGGATTGTTTAGCCATTGTTATGTTCTCCTTGTGCTTGTAGCAGTGTTTGCTCAATAATTTTGTAAGAAGCATTGATATGTCGATGCATGAGCAGCTCGGCAAGTTCACCATCGCCTTCTGCAATTGCATCTAAAATACGGATATGTTCGTCCCAAGCTTTGCTCGGTCGATCGGGTGTGTTTGAAAACTGAATTCGGTACATACGGATGAGGTGATAAAGCTCATCACATAGCATTTTTTCTAGGGTTTTATTGCCACTACTTTTGATAATGCAGTAGTGAAAATCGTCCTGCCCTTCTTGCAAGTAATATCCCTTACCTGCTTTAAAGTTTTCATCTTCAGCATGCATACGCAAAACATCACGTAGCGCCAAGATTTGCTTTTTATCAATATGCTGTGCCGCAAGTTTGCAAGCCAAACCTTCTAATGACGCACGAATCTGGTAAAGCTCTTTAAACTGTTGCAGTGAAAGCGAAACCACGCGCGCGCCCACATGTGCAGTGCGCTCAACCAAACGTTGACCTTCGAGGCGATGAATCGCTTCACGCAAAGGCCCACGGCTAATACCATAAGTCCGCGCCAGTTCAGGCTCAGAAATTTTGCTACCTGCCGGAATTTGACCCAAAACAATCGCCGTCTGTATTTGTTTAAATACATTCTCGGTCAGTGTTCTTCCCTGACTTTGTAGTGGCTCTGGTGCGAAGGTCAAATCTTGCATATTGTCGACAATTTTTAATCAATTATGAGTTTTATAGCGGTATGAATGAAAAAAATCAAGGTGATTGTTGACACTTCACAGAACGCATCAGGTCAATTTTTATAGCCTCACCGCTTATATCACCTTATATTTAAAGCATTAAACCACTTGCCAATTAGTATTTATAAAACAGTTATTTAATATTATTTTACCTATAGATTTATGGCACTTTTTTAGCTACTTTTCGACCTCTAATCTTTTGTTTCAAACTTTAGTCTACAACCAATGTATTACAGCAAGATTGTAGACAATCTGCTTGAATGAAAGCATGAGTTAGAAATTAGTTTCTATTTACCGTAATTTCTTTTAAATCTTTTTATCATTTTCATCCAGAAAATATCGATATTAGTGAAATTATCAGGTGCTTCACGGTAGCTTTATTGATACATTATTGAGCATCGACATAGTTGTAGCGTATTTTTCGAGACAGAAAAAACCCAGCACTATGCATATTGTTGAATGAAAGGACTTTTTTGATGTTTCAACATATCCCCCCATACGCAGGCGATCCAATTCTCTCTTTAATGGAACAGTTCAATGCTGATACTCGTTCTGAAAAAGTAAACTTGAGTATTGGTCTTTATTATAACGAAGACAGCATTGTTCCTCAGTTAGAGACCATTATTGAAGCGCAAAAGCGTATCGAGCCTAAAAACGGTAAAACCAAACTTTATTTGCCAATGGAAGGCTTCAAACCTTACCGTGAAGCAATTCAAGCACTTTTATTCGGTGCAAACAGCCCAGCAGTTAAAGCTGGCCGTGCTGTAACCATCCAAACACTTGGTGGTTCAGGTGCATTGAAAGTTGGTGCGGATTTCTTAAAAACTTATTTCCCAAATTCAGACGTTTGGGTAAGCCAACCAACTTGGGACAACCACGTTGCGATTTTCAATGGCGCTGGTATCAAAACTCATTTCTACCCATATTTCGATGCAGAAACGCGCGGTGTAGATTTTGACGGTATGTTGTCTACACTTAAAACTTTGCCTGAGCAAAGCATTGTGTTATTGCACCCATGCTGCCACAACCCAACTGGTGCTGACTTAAACCCAGCGCAATGGGACCAAGTGATTGCAGTATTAAAAGACCGTAACCTTATTCCATTCCTAGACATCGCTTACCAAGGTTTTGGTGACGGTATGGAAGAAGATGCGTATGCAATCCGTGCTTTAGACCAAGCAGGTCTAAACTTCATTGTGAGCAACTCGTTCTCTAAAATCTTCTCTTTATATGGCGAGCGCGTTGGCGGCTTAACTTTCGTATGTGACGATGCAGAAGCTGCTCAGTGCACATTCGGTCAGTTGAAAGCGACTGTACGCCGTATTTACTCTAGCCCTCCTACAACAGGTGCTTGGTTAGTTGACGAAGTGTTAAATGACGCTGCACTTAACCAACAATGGCAAGGCGAAGTGAAAGAGATGCGTGAGCGTATTATTAAAATGCGTAGCATCTTGAAAGATGAACTTACTAAAGCATTACCAGACCGTGACTTTAGCTACCTTGTAAACCAAAAAGGTATGTTCAGCTACACAGGTTTAACTGCTGAGCAAGTGGATATCTTGCGTGAAGAATATGCAATCTACTTAGTACGTAGTGGCCGTATTTGTGTAGCAGGTTTAAACATGAACAATGTTTACACTGTTGCTAAAGCAGTTGCAGAAGTGCTTGCTAAATCAGTAGAAGCAGCATAAATCATCTATTAAAAAAGGCGCTTCGGCGCCTTTTTTATGTCTCGATATTAAGATTTAGCTTTGCCCCAATATTTCAGTTTTGAGGTATGACCAATCCCTACATTAAAACTATTGGTTGGGTCGAGTTTTTGATAGAAATTGGCTAAAGCAGGTTTAGCAATGTAGAGATGCCCGACATTATGCTCTGCCGGATATTCAGCACGGCGCGCATCAAGTAATTTCCACATTTGATGTTCCATTTCTAATGGGTCATGACCCTTTTTAAGAATATAGTCCTGATGGAACACATGACAAAAGAAATGTCCATAATAGAGTTTATGGAGGATTTTATTTTCCATCTCGGCCGGCAGTTGCTCTACCCACTCACGGTCATTACGACGTAAAGCAATATCAAGCGCCACAATATCTTCAACTTCACTACGGTGCGTATCGCGATAACGAATTGCAGCTCCTGCAATCGCAAAACGGTGTAAGAAGGCCTTTCGCCCTTCTTCTTCGCTGCATACGAAATAACCGCCTGACTGGTGCACTGCAAAATATTCTTTTAAAAACTGCTCAGTCTGTGCTTTTGAATTATTTTCGACACGTAAAACTAAATGGTGCTCATAACGGTCTCGATACTCGGTCATACGCTTAGGCAAATGACTTGGTAAAAAGAAGGTAATCGCCTGTAAAATCTGGTCTGTTAAACCTTTAATTTTAAATTTTTCTAAAAAGCCATCGACTTTATCTTTCATCGCAAAGGCTTTTGGAACATTGGCTGTGCCAAACTTTTCAATAAATAAAAACGTGTCTTTTCCATACTTTTCACCAATCAAGTAAGCATCTCGATGAATATATTCGCCTGCAATTGGCAAGCTTGGCAGTGAGGTCAGTAAGTAACGACGAATCGCTGTTAAGTCATCGGCATCATTAGTACCAATATAAAAAACATTGCTCTCTACTTTTTCATAAGTATCAAGACGTACCGCAAACACACAGACTTTACCTGCCGAACCCGAAGCCTCAAACAAACGTGACGGGTCTGCATTAAAACGTGCAGGTGTATCTTCATCAACTTGCGTTACATCATGCGCATAGCGATGGTCGGACGCCTGCTTTTCGCCATCATCTAAAATATCTAAGGCTTGGTATTGCTGTTTCTCTAAACGAGTCAAAATTTCTTCAGGAGTCGAGCCTAAATTCACACCTAAATGGTTCACCAGTTCTAATTGACCAGCAGCATTCACCTGAGCATATAACGCCAGTTCAGTATACGCAGGACCACGGCGTACCAAGGCACCACCAGAGTTATTACACACCCCACCAAGTACCGATGCACCTATACAAGATGAACCAATTACTGAATGTGGCTCACGGTCATAGCCTTTTAAAATTTGCTCTAAATTATCTAAGGTCGCACCCGGCAAACAAATCACTTGCTTACCGTCATGAATGACCTGAATGCCCTTTAATCGGCGCGTACTCATCACCAAAACAGGACGGTCATAATCATCGCCATATGGGGTTGAACCACCAGTGAGTCCTGTATTGGCCGCCTGCATAATCACAATACAGTCTGCCTCAATTGCAGCCTGCAACACTTGCCATTGCTCTAGCAAGGTCCCCGGCACCACCACAGCAAGCACTTTCCCCTCACCAAAACGACGACCTTGGCGGTACTGACGCGTACTTTGATCATCGGTCAAAACATAAGAACGCCCTACAATATTCTGTAAACGTTCGATCACTGCTTGAGGAGAAAATGTTTGCATGATGGTTTCCTTTTGGTCATCCATTTATCAAATTAGACCAACACGACGGGATCTTACCGTTTGTAATTTATAATTTAATTAGCTCATTCCCTAATGTGAATCAGCCCTGTATTTACTATCGTGGTTGGCGGCATGGATGCCGCCGTTTCGATGCGGTAGCAAGGACGTACCGTCATCGAAACTAAAGTTTTTGGTTACTTTTTTAAAAAAGTAACGTCAATTAGCTACTTACATTGAACTTTTTCCGATAAGACTCCGTCGTGCCAATATCATCAAAGTTAATACGGAAATGTTAGAACTTCATCGCCTGTACTAAACAATCCGCATTAATATCCGAAATCGACTTAGCACCCGTTAAGGTCATCGCAACACGTATTTCTTTATCGATCAAATCAAGTAAGTTCGAGACCCCTTGTCCACCTGCTGCTGCCAAGGCATAAACAAACGCACGGCCAAGTAAAACCGTATCTGCACCGAGTGCCAACATACGCACCACATCCAGGCCATTACGAATGCCTGAGTCAGCCAAAATCGCTAAATCACCTTTAACGGCATCGGCAATTGCAGGCAATGCACGAGCAGACGACATCACACCATCTAACTGACGACCACCGTGATTTGATACCACAATCCCATCTGCACCAAAACGCACGGCATCTTTGGCATCTTCAGGGTCTAAAATACCCTTAATCACCATTGGCCCATCCCAAAATTCACGAATCCACTCAAGGTCTTTCCATGAAATGGATGGGTCGAAGTTCGAGCCTAACCAGCCAATATAGTCTTCAAGCCCAGTCGGTTTACCTAAATATTTAGAGATATTACCCAAGTCATGCGGACGCCCCATTAAGCCGACATTCCACGACCAATGTGGATGGAACATAGACTGCATATAACGGCGCATCGCAGCATTTGGTCCACTCATCCCCGAATGGGCATCACGGTAACGTGCACCTGGCACAGGCATATCTACAGTAAACACAAGTGTTGAACAGCCAGCTGCTTTTGCTCGTTCCAAAGCATTACGCATAAAACCACGGTCACGTAATACATAAAGCTGGAACCACATTGGGCGGTTAATCGCAGGTGCAACTTCTTCAATCGGACATACCGAAACCGTTGAAAGCGTAAATGGAATACCTTTTTTATCGGCTGCCATCGCGGCCTGCACTTCACCACGGCGTGCATACATACCTGTTAAACCCACAGGAGCTAATGCAACCGGCATAGACAAAGTTTCGTTAAACAGTTTTGTCTCTAAACTTAACGCTGACATGTCGTTGAGCACACGTTGACGCAATGCAATTTCTGACAAATCTTGTACGTTACGCTTTAAGGTATATTCCGAATACGCTCCACCATCAATGTAGTGAAATAAAAATGGAGGTAAGCGACGTTGTGCCGCAGCACGATAATCATTGCCAGAAGAAATAATCATTTTGAATCAACTCTATTTAAACGATTTGCACGTTTCTGGCGAGCTTCATCTTCATCCAGAGAACGCACATGATTAATCACAAATTCAATATGACCGCAGACAGCTTGGCGTGCGGCTTCGGGATCTTTACGATCAATAGCATCCATCACCTGAAAATGCTGCTCGCTGAGCAAGTCACCATTGACCGGATCGTTATAAACTTTCTTACGTCCTAACAAGACGTTGTATTGCAGCAAATCAAACAGGCTACGCATCATTTGAATCAGCACCACATTATGAGATGCTTCAGCAATCGCTAAGTGGAATTCAGCATCGGCCACCGCAGCCTGTGCTGAGTCACCCGCATTTTGATGGCGACTAATTTCATTAAAATAATGATGGATTTTGGCGCGATCTTCAGGCGTTGAGCGTAATGCGGCATACCAAGCTGTGCCACCCTCAAGCAATAACCGCGCCTCTTGCACATCAAAACGGTACAGCGGATCTTCTTCAATCAGGTTACTAATCGGGTTCACAATCAGTTGCTGTGGCCACTGTTCAGGTAACTGCTGAATATAAGTCCCATCGCCACGGCGGCTACTGAGCACCCCTTGACTATTGAGCTGTTGAATTGCTTCACGCAAAGACGGACGAGAAACTCCTAAACTAGTTGCAAGCTGGCGTTCGGCAGGCAAACGGTCACCTTTTTTCATGTGACGCTCTTCAATTAATGCCTGCAATTTCATGACCACTTGATCGGAGATTCTCATCGCGTTTCCTTCACTGGAGTTATGGAATCATCCACGGAACCAGATAAGCCTGAACCGTAATAATGATGCCAACAAAGACAGTGAATATGATGCTATGTTTTACCGTGAAACGGAACAAGTCAGATTCTTTTCCAACTAAGCCTACTGCTGCACACGCAATCGCAATTGACTGTGGAGAAATCATCTTACCTGTCACACCACCACTGGTATTAGCAGCTACCAATAACACTTCCGGAATACCAATTTGCTGAGCCGTAGTCGCCTGTAGAGCCGAGAACAAAGCGTTTGAAGAGGTATCTGAACCCGTAAGGAATACACCAAGCCAGCCCAAAAATGGTGAGAAGAAAGTAAACGCATGACCCGTATGCGATAGAGCCAAAGCCAAAGTTGCAGATAAACCTGAATAGTTCGCAATAAAAGCAAAAGCCAACACCATACCAATTGAATAAATCGGTGTTTTTAACTCATTGAGTGTTTCACCAAAGGTTGTAACTGCCTCACTTGCTTTCATTTTCAAGAAAATAGCAGTGATGATTGCGGCAATAAAAATTGCAGTACCTGTTGCAGAGAACCAGTCAAACTTATAAATCGCTTCGTATGGCTTCATCTCTGCCACAATTGGCGGCATTTTTTCGACCAATTTATGCAAATACGGCACTTCAAGTTTAAAAATCCAGTGCTCAAGAGCGCCATCTTTTGCAAATAATGCTTTAAATGGCTTAATACTCCAGATGGTGACCATCACCGTTAAGATGGCAAATGGAGACCATGCCTTCACAATTTTGCCAATGCTATAACGTTGAACCGTAGTAGGTTGTTGAGTTAAAGTTTGACCCGCCTCAGGTTCAAAACGGAAAATATGTTTGGGTTTCCAAACACGGAACAGTAAAGTTAAGCTCACCAATGATGCAATTGCTGCAGTAATGTCTGGTAACTCTGGACCAATGAAGTTAGATGTAAGATATTGGGCAATCGCAAAAGCACCACCACCGACTAACACCGCAGGCCAAGTTTCTTTAACACCACGCCAGCCATCCATAATCGCCATGATCCAGAACAGCACAATAATGACTAAAAATGGCAACTGACGACCCACCATCTGGCTAATTTCCATGGTGTCTACACCAGAAACCTGCCCCGCTACAATAATTGGAATACCCATTGCACCGAATGCCACTGGCGCCGTATTTACAATTAAACATAAACCAGCAGCATAAAGTGGTTTAAACCCTAAACCGACAAGGAGTGCAGCGGTAATTGCTACAGGAGCACCAAAACCCGCCGCCCCTTCAAGGAAAGTACCAAATGCAAAACCAACTAATAGCATTTGCAAACGTTGGTCTTCGGTAATTGACAAAATGCTTGACCGAATAATCTCAAACTGGCCTGTTTTTACCGAAATTTTGTATAGAAAAACTGCCCCGATAATGATCCATGAAATTGGCCATAGACCGTAGAAGAAACCGTAAATGATTGACGCAAAGGCCATTTGGCCCGGCATTTGATAGAAAAAGAGCGCAATCAATAATGCAATAATGACTGTGCCCGTACCCGCGATACTGCCTTTTAAACGAAAAACTGCTAATGCTAAAAAGAAGAAAATAATCGGGATTAATGCAACCGCACTGGACAGCCAAATATTATTTAAAGGGTCATAAAGTTGTTGCCACATATTGAGCATTGTCATCTCCTTGAAATGCCGGGGCGAATTTTTGTACCTTAAATTCTTAAACATTCAACACAATTGGTATGACCAATTAAAAATTAAGTGCAAATGTTGTTCCTTAAACCACAGGAGACATCATAAATGCAGATATCAGCAAGATCAATCATTAAATAGTCACCATAATTGGTAAGACCAATGGTACTAAGTAAAATCAAGCTCTTTCTAATTTAGAAATTTTCTTATTAGACTAAAGTCTTAAAAATACTTTCTTATAAACTTAAATATGACTTACAGAAATGAAGTGAAAAATTTGAATATAAAAACTATAAACATACCTATTTGATGATCTATGTATAATGTGCACACAACTCAAACCACTTGTATTGAATTGAATAATGACTACTTTAACGTGTTTTAAAGCTTATGATATCCGAGGTAAACTCGGCACCGAATTGAATGAAGAAATCGCCTATAAAATTGGCCGCGCATATGGACAAATCTATAAACCAAAGACCGTGGTTGTAGGTTGTGATGTTCGTCTAAGCAGTGAATCTTTAAAACAAGCGACCATCCGCGGTTTAAATGATGCGGGTGTGAATGTGCTTGATTTAGGCATGACAGGAACTGAAGAAGTCTATTTCGCCGCTTTCCATTTAGATGTACAAGGTGGTATTGAAGTAACTGCGAGTCATAACCCAATGGACTATAACGGTATGAAATTGGTTCGAGAAAATGCTCGTCCAATTAGTGCTGATACCGGTTTAAAAGAAATTCAGGCTTTAGCAGAAACCAATAACTTTGAAGAAGTTAGTCAAAAAGGTACAACGCAAAGTTATAACATTTTACCTGAGTTCGTTGATCACTTAATCACCTACATTGAACCTGCAAAAATCCGCCCCCTTAAATTGGTGGTAAACGCAGGTAATGGGGCTGCGGGTCATGTCATTGATGCCATTGAAGAAAAATTTAAAACGCTTAACGTACCTATTGAATTTATTAAAATTCACCATGAAGCAGATGGTACTTTCCCAAATGGGATTCCCAACCCAATTTTAATTGAAAACCGTGACAGTACCCGTAATGCTGTAATTGAGCATAAAGCAGATATGGGAATTGCCTGGGACGGCGACTTTGACCGCTGCTTCTTATTTGATGAAAAAGGTCAGTTCATTGAAGGCTACTATATTGTTGGTCTATTGGCTCAAGCTTTCTTGATTAAGCAATCAGGCGAGAAAATTGTGCATGACCCGCGTTTAGTGTGGAACACATTTGATATCGTAGATGAATACAAAGGTGTCGCTGTACAGTCAAAATCTGGTCATGCGTTCATTAAAGATGTGATGCGTGAACACAATGCGGTATATGGCGGCGAAATGAGTGCCCATCACTATTTCCGTGACTTTGCTTACTGCGACAGCGGTATGATTCCTTGGTTACTCACTATTGCCCTACTTTCTGAAACAGGACAATCACTTTCAACCTTAGTTGAAAACATGATTACCAAGTTCCCTTGCAGTGGTGAAATCAACTTTAAAGTAGCTGATACACAGATCACTATTCAAAAGATTTTTGATTTTTATGCCGATCAAAATCCACAAATTGACCGTACCGATGGTGTAAGCCTCGACTTTGGCGCATGGCGTTTTAACGTCCGTGCTTCAAATACTGAACCGTTATTACGTCTCAATATTGAAAGTCGTGCAGACCGTCAAGCTCAGCCAATGCAGCGTTATGTAGATGAGTTGACTAGGTTGATTCAGTCTTAGTTTAAGTCATACAAATAGAATAGGAGGACACTATAGTCCTCCTATTTTTTATCACTTCTAAAACATCCCATAAGTAAGATTAGTGCCATCCAATACATCATGATTCAGGTGCTTATACTATTTTTGAGCAATCACAATACAGCCACAAAAAAGGCTTCTCGTCATATTATGAGAAGCCTTTTTAAATAGGTTAAAATATTGATATATCATTTATCATAATAATCCAATATTCATCTTTATTATTTATTCGCTTTTCCCTAACAAAATTTTCAACAAACCACGTGTCGAGGCATCAAATGCTGATAAATCGCTTTGCTTACGATTTAAAATTGGTAAAAGCTGATCAGCAATTTGCTTCCCTTTTTCAACTCCCCATTGATCGAATGGGTTAATGTTCCATATCACTGACTGAACAAATACTTTATGTTCATACAGAGCAATGAGCATACCTAAGCTATAAGGGTTAAGCTCTTGAAGTAACAATGTTGAGCTTGGCTGATTACCTTCATACTGTTTGTAAATTGGCAAAGTTTCTAACTCAGCAGTATTCAGCGCCTGATTACCAAATGCAAGTAATCTCGACTGAGCCAAACAGTTGGATAAAGCTAAATGATGCTGCTCAACCAATGCTTCAGCACTATCAGCATAGGTAAAATGGTCTGCATTATATCGGTGGATTGGAGCAATAAAATCACAAGTTACCGAGAATGATCCTTGGTGTAATAACTGGTAAAATGCGTGCTGTGCATTTGGACCAACTTCACCCCAAACAATAGGACATGTATCTAATTCAACTTTTTGACCATCACGTTGTACTGATTTACCGTTAGACTCCATTTCAAGCTGCTGCAAATAAGCAGCAAAATATTTCAAACGGCCATCGTAAGGTAAAACTGCATGAGTTTGCATATTTAAGAAATTATTATTCCAGATCCCCAACAATGCCATTAGAACTGGTATATTCCGCTCAAATGGTGCTTGTTGGAAATGTTCATCAACAGCGTGAGCACCAGCTAAAAGCTGTTTAAAACCATCTACACCGATCAATAAAGCAATTGGTAACCCAATACAAGACCATAGTGAGTAACGCCCTCCTACCCAGTCCCACAGCAATAACTGGTTTTCAGGAGCAATTCCCCATTCGGTCATTTTATTAGCTTTGGTCGATACTCCAATAAAATGACTCTTCAATACACGAGTACATTCCCCTAATGCTTTTTCTAACCACTGACGAGCTGTATGTGCATTTGATAACGTGTCAATCGTACCAAATGACTTAGAGGAAATAATAAATAATGTTGTTTCTGGGCGTAGTCTATGTAGCTTTTCAGAAAGCTGACTACCATCCATTGTTGAAACAAAATGTACATTTAAAGGCTTTTCTGTTTGCACTTTAAAGTCAGACAATGCATGAGTTACCATAAGTGGCCCCAAGTCGGACCCACCTACTCCAATATTTACTACATCCTGAATAACTTCACCAGTTGCACCACGATATTGTCCAGCATGGATTTTTTCAACCAATGCATACATTCGTTCAAGCTGTAAATGAACTTGTTTGGTCAGTTCAGGAAACTGTGCATGTCCCTCTGGTAAACGTAATGCCCAATGCATCGCTGCACGTTGCTCTGTACAGTTTACTTTTTCTTGTGAAAATAAACGTTCAATCCATGGTTTTAATTGCTTGGCATTAGCCAAAGTCACCAACTGATCTAAAACAGTTTGATTTACACGATGTTTACTATAATCAAAAAGAAGTTGATCAAAATGAACGGAATACTTCTGAAAACGTTCTGGCTCCGCAGCAAACAACTCATTTAAGTGAAGATGTTCATACTGTTTCCCTAATAACTTTAACTGTGACATCAGCATTGAGCTTGGCAGCTTTTCTTTTGGGAATTGCTCTATATTTTTACTCATAAACGACCTACTCCTTCATATGCAAAACCTCGGGCCTTGACATATGCAGGGTCATAAATATTACGCCCATCCAAAATGAGTGGATGTTTCATGTTTTGTTGTAACCGTTTAAAATCTGGCCCCCAATATTGCTTCCATGCCGTCACTAAACAAAGCGCATGAGCGCCATTAACTGCATCATATTGATCAGCGCATAATATTAAATCATCACGTTTGCCATATTTTTTTTCAATTTCATTTAACGCTAGTGGGTCATGTAAACGCACTCTTACCCCCTGCGCCCACAATGCCGTTAACAAGACATGAATTGGCGAATTATGTGTACTGGAGGTATTTTCCTTAAAGGCCGCCCCCCAAATTGCAACGGTTTTTCCATTTAAATCACAATGATAATAATTCCATAATTTACGGAATAAAATTTCTTTTTGTTGCTCATTAATTTCCCAAACCTGTTCTAACAATCGACTTTTTATCCCAGTTTTTGATACAGTACTCGATAAAGTCAGAATATCATGAGAAAAGTTTTCGCCACCAAACCCCGCACCAGCGGATAAATACGCTGCACCAATACGTGTATCTGCTGCAATACCATGTTTAACATTGGCAATATCAATACCCAATTTTTCCGCAACTACAGCCAAGTCATTCATATAACTAACGCGCGTTGCCAACATGCCCGAAATGCTCAGCTTGGTAAACTCCGCGTCTAGTATTGGCATAAAAAGATATTGATAACTAAAACGGAAAAACGGTCGTAATAATTCGCGCATAATATCGCATGCATATTCAGTTTCTGCGCCAACGATTACATGTTTTACATTAAGGACACTATTGATAGCATTGCCTTCCTGGATTACATCAGGAAAATACACCCACTCATCTTTTGGTAAATACTGTTTAAGTTTTTGGGTTCCTTGTAAGCCAAAAGTTGAACCATTAATCATTAAACGAGGATGAATAATTGGACGCTGGCTAAGTTTTTCTACTGTATTTAAAGCAAGCTGCAATTGCGTTGGACTATAACAGAATAAATAAACTTCAGCGTCTAACGGAATTGCTGAAAAAGAACATTCTTCTAAAAAACCAGCTTGGCGTTGTTTATCTAAATAGGAATTTACTTCTTTATCTTGAAACGTCAAGATACAAGCTTGTTCCTCACAGGCAGGGCTGGTACACCAAAATACCTGATTACCATACTCAGCCAACAATGCTGCCATTACTCCGGCATGTAAAGTTGCACCAAAAACCGCAATTTTCATTTTATACCTACAATCTCTTATTGTTCTAACTCAGCAATCATCGTTTTAAATGCTTGTCCTAATTGCGGGTGTTCAACCCCATAGTGCAACACAGCCTTTAAATAGCCTAACTTACTACCACAGTCAAAAGTTTGACCTTGCATACAATAAGCTTCTACATGGTCTGTTTGCTGTAATAAGGCAATCGCATCAGTCAATTGAATTTCATTGCCAGCACCTTTAGGGGTTTGTTCTAAAAGTTGCATAATTTTTGCGGGTAAAATATAGCGCCCAACTACTGATAAATTTGACGGTGCAGTGCCTATAGCAGGCTTTTCTACAATGCCTTGCATGACGATACTTTCACCAGCAGCAGGTGAATGTGACACATCGACGATACCATACTGATCAACCAAATGTTCTGGCACAGCTTCAACCATAATTTGGGCAGCATGTACTGTTTCGTAACGCTCTATCATACGAGCCAAATCATTTTTTTCAGATTTATTTTTAACCAACACATCAGGTAAAAGTACAGCAAAATCATTATCACCTACTATACTCTTAGCACAGAGTACCGCATGCCCCAAGCCTAAAGGCTTTGGTTGACGTACACTCACAATACTGACATCTTTAGGTAAAATATCAGTAATTTCTTTAAGCAAATCATATTTTTGTTTTTGTTCTAATGTTGTTTCCAATTCAAAGTCATGGTCAAAATAATCTTCAATAGCAACCTTCGCAGAATGAGTCACAAAAATAATTTGCTTTATACCTGCTTCAACTGCCTCACGTACCACATACTCAATGGCAGGGCGGTCAACAACTGTAACCATTTCTTTGGGAATCGATTTACTCGCTGGTAAAAAACGGGTACCTAAACCCGCAACTGGCAAAACTGCTTTTTTAATCATTGAACTGTTACCAACTATTATTTAAAAACTTAATTATCTCGGGAACCAGTGAAACGACTTGCGCCCACTGCTTGATCCGGTGCGTTAATTCCTTCTTTTTTCAGCATGACTTCTGCTGTTTTAAACATAATTTTAAAATCGAGCCAAAGATTTTGTGTATTCACATACTGCACATCTAGATCGAACTTTTCTTCCCAACTCAAATTATTACGTCCACTTACCTGTGCTAGACCAGTCATACCCGGCCGAACTTCATGACGACGCATCTGCTCTGGTGTGTAATATTCCAAAAAATCTGGCAACTGGGGACGTGGTCCTACAATGCTCATATCGCCTTTAAGCACATTAATCAGCTGAGGCATTTCATCGAGTGTAGTAGAACGTAACTTTTGCCCAAAAGGGGTAATCCGCTCTTCATCTGGTAAAATATTACCTTCTTGATCAACCGCATCCTTCATAGAGCGAAATTTAATCATTTTAAATAATTTACCATCTTTGCCCGGACGTTCTTGTAAGAAAAAGACAGGGGAACCTAAGTTTTTCCTAACTTTATAAATTACAATCAAAAAAACAGGCATTAGAAGAATTAAGGCAGATAGGGCAATCATGATATCTACAAGCCTTTTTAACATCTGAATATACCTACAAATTTCATTTTAAATGCTTCATTATTTAGAAAATTGATTTAAACATTTTGCGTTAAGCCTACTACGCCCCATATCATAAATCCATCCCCATTTATTGAAGTATTGTATCGCGCTTTTTAAGTGTGCTTTAAGTAATTGTTTGTTTTTATATGATGCTTGTTCGTGAACATGTACTACTTGTGCTAATGGATAGTACACTGTACCAAATTGGTCAGCACAACGACGAGATAAATCCACATCTTCCATATACATAAAGAAACGTTCATCAAAACCATTAATTGCTAAAAGTTTTGCCGCATCAAATAACATAAAGCAGCCTGAAAGATAAGGCACAAAATATGGCTGATTAAGTGAATAATCTTTTAACAAATATTGTTGATCAAGCTTTTTGGCAAAAGATGGGGAAAAACGACGGGCAAATAGGTTCAAGGGCGTAGGTATTAACCGCGCACCATATTGGTCTTCACCAGTATCATAGACAATTTTTGGTAAAAACAAACCTTCAGGTCGGCTTTGGGCAAAGTCTAACAATTGGGCAAATTGCTCAGCATCAAAGTAAATATCTGGGTTACAAATGAGAAAATAATCGCTTTTTGGCGCATATTTACGGATGGCGATATTATGCCCATAACCAAAACCAAAGTTACCTTCTGATTTTTCATAAACAACTTTAGGATGTTGAAATGTTGCAGCCCAGTTACTTGAATGGTTATCTACCAAAATAATTTTTTCAATGCTTGGCGTGGCAAATAAACTGTCGAGTGTTGCTTTTAAATCTGCATAGCTATGTTTATATAAAACAATCGAAGCAATGACTTTAGACATGATAATCTCGACTTTGTTTGATACCATCTTTAATTGCTTTAGAATAATATTTTATATAATCCAGCTTCTTATCTTTTAATAGAATAAGTAGTATTTGATGTATAAAATTGCTAATCATTAATTTAGAAGTTAATAATTTAGGTATGTATGACATTTTCCACATAAAAAATAAATTACGAACTCTATAATATCGACGAAATGCGGAGTGCACAGGGATATTAAAATTAAAAATCCTAACAACATCATCCCCGATACTATGCTTCATGAAGGCCTTCTTTGATATATATATTTTATACCCTTTACTTAAAGCTCGAAAACACCATTCAGTGTCAACAAAATCAATAAAAAATTCCTCACGCATTAGACCAATTTCTTTTAAGGCGTCAATTGAAACTAATGTTCCTGAAGAAATCAAAACACTAGCCTCACATGGAGCTTTGATATGACTAACATCAAATTTATCGATTAATCCAATATTATTTAATTTCAACCCAGGATAATAAAAGTTATAACGCTCATCTATAAAACGTGGACCAATTGCCGCGATTGGAATATCCTGCTTCTTTATTTCATTATAATCTTCATATAAATTTTGAACAAAATTACTTTCTACCGAACTATCTTGATCAAAGAATAATACATAATTTGCATTATTTTTAACCACTTTTTCTATACCAATATTTTGAGCATAGGCAATACCAAAATTATCACTCAACTTAACAATTTCAAGCTTATTAATAGAAAAAAATAACTGATCATCTATTACATTATTACTTGAACAATTATCAACCACACAAATATAGCTTAAATCATTTTCCAAAGAAGAAATTAATTTAAATAAATTATCTCTATCCGGATTAAATGTAACTATTATTCCAGCAATCATAATCAAACCATAATTTAAAGAAAGTAATAATTTCCAAACCTAATTCTTGATAATATAACCACCAAAAATGGAAAAGAAAATTGTGTCAAGTTATACAACCCATTTGTAAAAATCAACAAAAAGCTCGTAGAACATAACCCTGCCATCAATATAGCAAAGTTTTTTGAAGGAGAAAAAATAATAAAAAAAGCCATGAAAAAAACATAATATATGAAAAAAATTATCATCCCATATAAACCATATATTTTTACCATGCCAGCATATCCAGTTGATACATTGAATGTATCTTCGATTAAATAATTTTCATATATTGATTTTTCAAAATCATTAGTTAATCTTTTAGATATAAAATCAGGCAATATCGACTGAGAAATAACTTTAGGAACTTGCTCGATCCCATAATTATAGTTTTGTGATCTTTTAAAATCTTCTTGTAAATTACCATAAGGAGAAACTAAATACATATAAGGCCAAACTAAGACATCAGGAAACCAAGTCTTCTCAATTCTAGCAACATCACGTAAAGATGAGGTATGAGTATTAACAAGGTTATCTTTTGTATCTGAAATTGTCCTTAGGTTTCCTAATAATGAAAAAACAAAAACTGTGCCTACAAGAAAAAGTAAAACATTTTTTACTACTTTAGTATTTGCTTTAAAAGCTAAATATATTGCTGTAATACCTATAATATTATAAATAAATACAGCTCTATTTACCATTAATAGTGAAATTGATAAAGCAAATATAAAAGTATAGAGATAATGTTTTTCTTTAAAATTTTGATATTTTAAAAAATATGAAAAGCACACTATAGATGAATAAGTAATAACAAAAGCATGTAATATAGGCACCCCAAATGAACTATAACGATAGCTTCGTCCTAATACTACTTCGACTAAAGGAATAGTCATTACACTTAAACAATCTATAAGAAATAATATTAATAGCAATCCAAAAATAAAAATACTATTCCGACGATGTGTCTTAATAATTCTACTAAATGAATTATTAAGTTTTTTGAGAGAAACATCTGAAAGAAAAAAAACAAAAAACAATGCCGCAATTGTTGTAAACAAAATAAATGTCAGAAGCTCAAGATCCACCTCAGGATATATCCCTGAAACCCCAAGTGACAGTAATACAATTGCAATTGTAAAACCCAAAAAATAATAAAAAAATGGATTTAATGCGAATTTTCTCATTATATTCCCAACATAAATAATTTTACTCTTCGAGCTATTTTTAGGCAGAACAACTCTATAATACCCTTGAAAGAATATTGATTCTTTAATTCAATTTCTTTACATATGACTTTATTAAATATACCGTATTTATATATATCAGGATATTTTTTATATATTTTCTCGTAAGAATCTAAATAATTAACTGTATTGGTAATACTTCCAATTTGTAATTTTTGTATAACAAGTGGCTTATCTATATGATGAATTTTTTTCTCTGAAGAGACTCTTAGTACAAAGTCCCAGTCCTGAAAGCGACGCAACTCTTCATCAAATAGGAAAATTAGAGCTTGCTTTTTATATATGAAAATAGTTTGGGTACTAATAAAATTCTTTAACTTTAATTGCTCTCTTATATCGAAACTTTTTATTTTTCTTTTAGGAGTAATAATGCCATTTTCTGTGATTAATGAACAAAAACACATATCAATATTTGGATCACTCTTTAATACTTGTAACTGTAACTCTAACTTATCAGATAACCATATATCATCACTATCATGAAATGCAATGAACTCACCACATGACAACATAATCCCTGTATTACGGGCGCCATTCGCTCCTTTTGTACGCTGATTCTTAAAATACTTAATAAGAGGTGAGTTTAAAGACTTTACAACCTCTTCAGTATTATCAGTTGAAAAGTCATCCACAACTATAATTTCAAGTGGTAGTACTGTTTGATCTAAAACACTTTGCAGTGATTCTTTAATCAAATGCGCACGGTTATAAGTTGGAATAACAACACTAATACCACCAGGTATAAAATCCATAAACTCTTTCTCTTTCACTTTATTTTTTTGTGAACAAAGATGCGACTTGATCTTTATCACTTACCAATACTTCATCAACTTCCGCCAAAGGCCAGTCAATTGCAAGTGTTGGGTCATTCCAAATAATGGCCCCTTCACTTTCTTTATTGTAGTAGTTTGTGGTTTTATACAAGAACTGGGTATTATCTTCTAAAGAGATAAAACCATGGGCAAATCCTTCAGGAATCCAAAACATAGTTTTGTTTTCTGCACTGAGTTCTACCCCAACCCATTCACCATAGGTTTTTGAGTCTGGGCGAATATCTACAGCCACATCCCAAACGCGACCTTGTACAACACGTACCAGTTTTCCTTGTGCATAGGGCGCGTTTTGATAGTGTAAACCACGCAACACACCTTTTTGTGACAATGAATGGTTATCTTGCACAAAAGTTGGAACTGGTAAATTTAAATCTTCAAGTGCTTGAGCAAAGCGTTGTTGGTTAAAACTTTCCATAAACCAACCACGGTCATCACCAAAAACACTTGGGTGAAGAATCAAAAGCCCTTCAATTTTAGTCGTTTCAACCTTCATTTGATTCTTCCCAAACTTTTTTCAAATATTGACCATATTCGGTTTTTTTCAATGCTTCTGCACTATCTAAAAGCTGTTCTTTACTAATCCAGCCTTGGTGGAAGCCAATTTCTTCCAAACATGCCACTTTGAAGGACTGACGCTTTTCAATGGTATAAATGAAATGGCCAGCTTCAAGCAAAGATTCATGTGTGCCTGTATCTAACCATGCAAAACCACGACCAAGTAATTCAACGTTAAGTGAGCCGTCTTGTAAGTAAGCGTTGTTAATGTCAGTAATTTCCAGCTCACCACGTGCAGAAGGTTTCACCTGTTTTGCAAACTCAACGACACGGTTATCGTAGAAATATAAGCCTGTTACTGCATAAGGCGATTTTGGTTGGGTTGGCTTTTCTTCTATACTTAGCACTTTGCCAGCCTTATCAAACTCAACAACACCAAAACGCTCAGGATCTGTCACATGATAACCAAATACCGTTGCTCCATGCTCACGTGCAGAAGCAGCCTCTAATTGATGACTAAAGTGCTGACCATGGTAAATATTATCTCCCAAGATCAAGCAAACATTGTCTTGACCAATAAACTCTTCACCAATTAAGAAAGCTTGAGCCAAACCATCTGGAGAAGGTTGCACTTTATAGCTGAGTTCAATACCAAATTGCGAACCATCACCCAAAAGTTTTTCAAAGTTTGGTAAGTCTTCCGGAGTTGAAATAATCAATACTTCACGAATACCCGCAAGCATTAATACTGAAAGCGGATAGTAAATCATTGGTTTATCATAAATCGGCAAAAGCTGTTTTGACACACCTTTAGTAATTGGGTGCAAGCGTGTACCTGAACCGCCCGCTAAAATAATACCTTTACGTTTTAAGCTCATTTGTTTAAAAGCTCCATTAATGCGCGTTTAACACCTTCTTGCCAGACTGGTAGAGTCAATCCAAAAGTGCGTTGTATTTTCTGATTATCTAATCGTGAATTGTGTGGTCGTGTTGCAGGCGTTGGGTAAGCACTTGTTGGGATCGGGTTAACCTTTTGTATCGCCAACTCTTGCCCCAAAGTACGGGCTTGTGCAAATGCATAGTTTGCGTAGCCAAACCAAGAAGTCTCACCACTTGCTACTAAGTGATAAATACCAACTTTGTTTGCGTCTGCCACAGTTTGTGGAATAGCCTGCGCGGTGATGTCTGCAATCAATTCAGCTGAAGTTGGTGCACCAATCTGATCATCAATAATTGACAATTCTTCGCGTTGTTGAGCTAGGCTCAACATAGTTTTCAAGAAGTTTTTCGCTCTTGAAGCATATACCCACGAAGTTCTGAATATTAAATAGCGACAGCCACTATCAACAATCGCTTGCTCACCCAAAGCCTTGGTTTTCCCATAAATATTTAATGGTGCAATTGCATCAGTTTCCACAAAGGCTGTTGTTCCCATACCTTCAAAAACATAGTCTGTTGAGTAATGCACCAATAAAGCATTCGTTTTCAAACAAGCTTCAGCTGCAGCTTTTACAGTTTGATGATTGACGATATCAGCTTGTTCTTGCTCAGTTTCCGCCAAATCGACAGCCGTATAAGCAGAAGCATTGACTACCACATCTGGTTGTACTGCCAAAATCGTGTCATAAATCGCCTGTGGTTGGGTCATATCACCAGACAAGCCATCTAAACCATGGCGGTCTAAAGCAATGATATCTCCTAAAGGTGCAAGAGCGCGTTGCAGCTCCCACCCCACTTGTCCATTTTTGCCAAGCAATAAGATTTTCATAGTTATCCTTGATATTGCTTGTTTAACCAAGACTGGTATTCACCACTTTGTACGTGCTCAACCCACTCTTTGTTATTTAAATACCATTCAACTGTTTTACGTAAACCAGTTTCAAATGACTCTTCCGGTACCCAGTTGAGTTCGTCTTTGATTTTGGTTGCATCAATTGCATAACGCACGTCATGGCCTGGACGGTCTTTTACATACGTAATCAGATCTTTATACTGTGCTACACCTTCCGGTTTGTTTGGTGCAAGCTCTTCAAGTAGATCACAAATTGCATATACAACATCAAGGTTAGCTTTTTCGTTATGCCCACCAATGTTGTATGTTTCACCTACCACACCTTGACTCACTACCGTATAAAGCGCACGCGCATGGTCTTCTACAAATAACCAGTCACGAATTTGCTGACCATTTCCATAAACTGGTAATGGTTTTGCTTGTAACGCATTTAAGATCATTAGTGGAATAAGCTTTTCCGGAAAATGAAATGGGCCATAATTATTTGAGCAGTTAGTCACTAATACAGGTAAACCATAAGTACGATTCCATGCACGTACCAAATGGTCTGAACTTGCTTTACTTGCTGAATATGGTGAGCTTGGTGAATACGATGTAGTTTCGGTAAATAAATCCGTTGTGCCTTCTAGGTCACCATAAACTTCATCAGTTGAAATATGGTGAAAACGGAAAGCTGCTTTCTTTTCATCGCTTAGACCTAACCAATAAGCACGGCTAGCTTCTAACATTTGATAAGTACCAATCACATTGGTTTCAATAAACGCATAAGGACCGGTAATAGAACGGTCTACATGTGACTCTGCCGCAAGATGCATAACTGCATCTGGCTGGAATGTCTCAAATAACTTATCTAAAGCAGCTCGATCACAAATGTCTGTTTGAGAAAACTGATAACGTGGATTATCTGCCACAGAAATTAAAGATTCTAAATTTCCTGCATAAGTCAGTTTATCAACATTTAATACTTCATTTTCTGTATTTTGGATAATATGACGAACAACCGCTGAACCAATAAAACCAGCGCCACCAGTAATTAAAATTTTCATACAACTACCTAAGTATAATTAATTTTCACCAAATAAATCACGAGTATAAACTTTGTCAATGACGTCTTCGAGCTCACTCACCATACGGTTTGCAATAATCACATCCGACTCTTGTTTAAAACTGTCAAAATTGGTCAAAACACGTGAGTTAAAAAATGTTGACTCATTTAAACTTGGCTCAAACACGACGACTTCAACACCTTTGGCTTTCAGGCGCTTCATCACACCTTGAATTGCAGATTGTCTAAAGTTATCTGAACCTTGTTTCATTACTAAACGATACACACCAACCACTTTGGGTTTTCTTGCCAGAATTTGCTCGGCAATAAAATCTTTTCGTGTTGTATTTGACTGGATAATTGCTCCGATCAAATTTTGCGGGACATCTTGATAATTGGCTAGCAATTGCTTTGTGTCTTTTGGTAAACAGTATCCACCATAACCAAATGACGGATTGTTATAGTGCGCTCCAATACGTGGATCTAAACCTACAGCCTGAATAATATCTTTTGAGTTTAGTCCACGTGATGCACAATATGAGTCTAACTCATTAAAATAAGCAACACGCATTGCCAAATAAGTATTTGAGAAAAGCTTTACAGCTTCTGCTTCCGTTGCATCCATTTGTAGTACATCTACGTCAGGCCTTAAACTAGCATTTTTAAATAATTTTCCAACTAATGCACCAACCTCTGAGGTATTACCTACCACAATCCGTGAGGGATGCAAGTTGTCGTACAATGCCTTGCCTTCACGCAAAAATTCCGGAGAAAAAACAATTTTTAAGACCGGAAAAGTCTCCTTCATACGCTCAGTAAAACCGACAGGAATTGTAGACTTCACCACAATAATCGCATCGCTTTTTAATTGGTTTAAATCTTCAAGCACAGATTCAATCGAACTCGTATCGAAATAATTGCTTGCTTCATCGTAATTGGTTGGTGTAGCAATAATAATGACTTCCGCATCTACATATGCAGAATTTTTATCTAATGTTGCTTTAAAATTTGAATTATCAATCAAATATTCTTGAATAAGGTCATCATGAATAGGAGATATGCCTTGATTAAGTTTATCAATTTTTGTGGCATCAATATCGAGGGCAGTTACTTCATGTTGTTTAGAAAACAGCATCGCATTCGATAAGCCCACGTAACCTGTACCAACTACTGTTATTTTCATAAAATAACCTTTACATTTACGTTAAAATTTTTGAAAAATATTTTCTTACATATATGAAAAATGACAGTGTAAGAATTGTTTCTGTCAGCAAAATAGCACTGGCAACTCCATAAACATGCAAATATTTGACAAAGAAATAGAAATAACTGAAGTGAAAAAATAATCCTAACAGGTAATATTTTTTTAAAATTCTGCTATTTTCTGTTGGAATAATAATTAAATTAACAAGTACCATCGCCATAGACACAACAAATTGCGTCATAATCATAATACTTAATAAACTTGTGATTTTATATTCTGGTCCAAATAAAAAACTATAAATATATTTACCAATCAATAGATTGCCGACAAAGGCCACAATACTAATGCCTGCAAAAAAGATAGCAACTTTCTTTGCATTTTGAATTAACTCTTGATATTTTTTTTCATGGCTCAAAATACACATTCGACTATAATAAGCCTGTGTAACCGGAGTAAAAAGCTGTTTAATAACTACCGCCAACTTATCAGCCATAGCATACAACCCTAAAAAAGCATCACCAAAACAGAATTTCACGACTATAGGATTTAAATAGGTAAATCCCAAAGTAAAAAGTGATGCAGTAAAGTTGTGATAGCTGTCCTCTGACAGTTGTTTCATTTTATAGATAGAAAGAGATTTAAACCGAAAAGTTACTATATTTTTTCGATAAAAATAGATAATTGCTGCCAAACCAATTGAAAAACTAATTGCAACTTGAATTATCACTGCAAGCAACACATCACTTTTTTGATGAATTAACCAAAAAATTAACCCAACTGAGACAACCCGGCCAATAACAGAAAAGAAAGCTAAAACTGAGTTACGCCCAAGTCCTTGAAAAACCCATCCAGAAAGTAAAATTGTGCTAAAAGCTGAAAGAATACCTACAAATAATAAGGTTGCATCCATATGAGACAAAGGTAACAGTAACACCCCTATCCCGCCCAATACAGATACAATTAAAAAAATCAAAAACTTTGCACTTTGCACATTACTATAAAGTTCATCCATTTTTGATTTATTATCAAGACTGATACTCATTTTCTGCGCTGCTGACATATTGAAACCAAAGTCAATAAAAAAAGCAGCGAGAAAACTTACCGTTTGATAAAAGCTAACTTGTCCAAATCCTACTAGTCCTAGAATATTCGCTAGATAGGAAAATGACACCAATGGAATAACCATATTGGCAATTTGAATAATATATAAATAAAAAACTTCTTTATTTATTGTCTTACTCATAACAGACACCAAACCACAAAACTAAGTAACCGATCTTCGCCTGTTACAGTCTTGCTAAAGATTTGGAGTCTATTCGAAAATGAAAGATGACCTTGCAATAGATCAACAAAAGCTTTTTGATCCAACGAAAGCTCCATTCTCTGCATCTCTCTTTGTTGAATATATGGTAAGAAACTTCTTCTTATCATATCTACTTTTAACAATATTGTTTTATATAAACTTGCCATACGGATCTTATGTATTAAAGTAGGCTTTTCCATGCCTACAACACCTACAGTATTATTCCCATGTTGGCGATATTGAATTAAGCTTTCATCTAAATAAACAATTCTTCCCTCAAAAGCTGCAATTAGAATAATCCACCAATCATGCATCCTGAATTCTTGAGGGATAGGTTCAAATATTTGCTTTAATGAGCGATTAAACATCATGGCACAACCAGGCACATGATTGCTCAACAAAAAATCAAATGGCGTAGAACATAAATGACTTTTTGATGAAACCGCAAAATAAGAAGGTGAAAGTATGTGTAGTTTTTCATCAACAATTTGTAAATCTGAAAAAACTAATGTTGGTCTTTTTTCCACTCCCTCTTCAAATTGTAGCTTCCCTAACATTTTCTCAAGTTTGGTAGGAATCCAAAAATCATCCTGATCACACAACGCAATATATGAATTTTGACAGTAAGAAAGTGTCCGAATAAAATTCCTTGAGGCCCCATTACCCCCAGTTTTTTCATGAATTTCTAGTTTGCCTTTTTTAAATAAAGAATGTGCTTCACAAATAGCTATTGTTTGATCTTTTGAACCGTCATCGCAAACATGCACAATAAAATTTTGATAAGTCTGTTGATCAAGAGAATCCAATAGCTCTGTAATATATTTTTCTCCATTGTATGTAGCTAATGCAATATCAATCCTATCTTCTAACACTTTGGAGACCTCAATCATGCAATACTTTACTTATACAGCGTGGATGGGCGCCATTAAATGCAGTACGTAAAACAAGTAATGCATCATTCATTTTTCCACCCAATATTTTTTTGAAAAATAACTTTAAAATTCGTAATTCAGCATAAGAGTAATAATATTTCAGAGTCAGTACTAAATCATATAACCTTTCTTTCTCACGCCATTCACTTATTTCTTTTTCAGCACGTGATAAAGAATGATTGATATAGCTACGAGAAGATATGTTAAAAACCTTACTTTTTTGCTCGATACAATTAATCTTTCTAAAAAAACTAAAATCCACACCATAGAGAGCAAAGTGTGAATCGAACAACTCCATTTTGTTTTCTATAAAATATAGTTTTACACCTTTAGAAATTACCAAACCTGAACCTATAGAGAATATTTCTTTTGCATTAGAAATGATCCCATCTTTTTGCTCTATCGCCCCATTTACCAAGGGGTAATATTGCACGTTATCGCTCATAGAAATGATTTTCGGCAACTCAATATCAATATCCTGTGCTGTAAATAGTATGTTCTGATACTCAATATTAATTTCCGTATCATCATCAAATAAGACATAATAATCAGCGTCATATTGCTGGATAAAATCGTTATAAATCCAACTCAAAGGCTTATTTTGCACCTGATTTTCTAAAACAACATGGTGGTGTTTTTGTACCAATGCAGACAACACTGCACTATTTTCATCTATTACTGTAGGACCATTATTTACAATAAGTAAATAATCCAATTTTCGCTCAAAACCTAGCAAGCTTTGTATAGTCAAAGCATCTTCTAATGCTTTGCCATACACAATGACTACCAACGCAATTTTATTATTATTCATATCAAATAAGATGACCTATGAACTCGTGATTACAATCTGAGATTTGACTCTTCTTTATCCAAAATATATTTCAAATCATAAAGCACATGCTTTTCTTTACCTAAAGCATGGAACTCGTCAACACTCATAGATTTAAATTGGTTATGTGCTACAGCAATAACGATCGCATCATACAAGCCTTGTTGCAGTTCTTTAATTGGTGCTAAACCATATTCGTGTTGTACTTCTGTATCATCTACCCACGGGTCATAGATGTCTAAGTCTAAATCGTATTCTTTAAGGGCTTTAATAAAGTCGACAATTTTTGTATTACGAATATCTGGACAGTTTTCTTTAAAGCTAAGCCCCATCACCAAAATACGTGCCCCAACAACTTGTATTCGCTGCTTCACCATTTCTTTAATGAGCTGTGTTGCCACATATTCACCCATACGATCATTTAAACGACGGGCAGCCAAAATAATTTCTGGATGTAACCCAATCGATTGAGCTTTATGGGTCAGATAATATGGATCTACACCAATACAGTGCCCACCGACCAATCCTGGACGATAAGGTAAAAAGTTCCACTTCGTACCTGCCGCCTTGAGCACATCTTCCGTATCGATATTTAATTTATTAAAAATAAGCGCCAATTCATTAATCAGAGCAATATTCACATCACGCTGCGTGTTTTCAATGACCTTAGCTGCTTCTGCTACCTTAATACTAGGTGCTTTATGTGTCCCCGCTTCAATAATCAAGTTATAAACGTCATCAACATAATCCGCCACTTCAGGGGTTGAACCTGAGGTGATTTTTAAAATATTAGTGACACGGTGCTGTTTGTCACCAGGATTGATACGCTCGGGGCTATAACCTGAAAAAAAGTCTTGGTTAAATTTTAAACCTGAAACTTTTTCTAAAACAGGAATACACACTTCTTCTGTTGCACCCGGATACACAGTAGATTCATATACAACTATGTCACCCTTTTTGAGCACTTGACCAATGCTGGTCGATGCTTTAATTAAAGGTGTTAAATCTGGTTGTTTAAAGTCATCAATTGGTGTTGGAACAGTCACAATAAAAAAGTTACAACCTTTTAAATCATTAAGGTCAGCACTATAAGTCAATTGAACTGCTTGCTTCAGCTCCTCTGAAGAGACTTCTAAGGTATGATCTTGACCACTCTTAAGCTCATCTATACGTTTTTGATAAATATCAAAACCGACAACAGGTACTTTTTTACCAAACTCAACTGCCAACGGCAGGCCAACATAGCCCAACCCAATAATTGCTATTTTTAAATTGGCAATTTGCATACAAACGAGCCTTTTCCTTAGAGTTTATATCTAATAAATCATGCTTTTGGCATTAACTGTGCAGCGTACTATATCAGATTTTTAATTACCGCCGTATGCCAATTGTATAAATGTGTTTACAACATTTATAATCAATCTTTCTCCACTTAGCCCAAACTATACATTTTTAATATTTCTACACTGTGAATACTGTTTAAAAGCCCTCCCCAGTTAAACTAAACATACAAAGCCTTGCGATTTTTCGGTGTTTTTTCATTACTTTTCAGCTAGAATCAGTTCAGCCTGCGTTTAATAGACACTTGTCACTAAGCAGTAGCCAATATCAATTAAAGATAAATACACAAAGGGTTGCGTGTGAAGTATTGCCAGTTTTTTTCTGTTCTTGCCTTGAGTTTGAGTGCCGCTAGCTGTGCGGTTACTTCCGGTTTACAAACTTATGATCTTCCAAGTGAAGGTGTTTATAAAACTGACCTCGGAACTACCGTAAATGTAGTTAAAATTTCTCAAGAAACGCTACCGGTCATTCAGCCTGCTCAAATTGACTATCAACATGACTACGCATCCTTATTTAAAACTCAACAACCTATTTATCGTTTAAGCTCAGGTGACGTTCTTTCTATTCAGCTCTGGGCTTATCCAGAAATTACCCCTCCGCTCAATAACATTAATAATGAACAGTCAACTCAATCAAATGGTTATCCAATCGATCAAACCGGTTATATTCAATTTCCTTTAGTTGGTCGCTACAAAGCTGCTGGTAAAACGCTTGCTCAAGTAAACCGTGAATTACGTGGTCAACTTGCCCGATTCTTAAAAAATCCGGATGTTATAGTTCGTGTAGTATCTTATGAAGGACAGCGCTTTTCTGTTCAAGGTAGCGTCACAAAAGGTGGGCAATTTTATTTAAGTGACCAGCCTGTAAGTATATATACTGCATTAGGTATGGCAGGTGGAGTCACCACTACGGGTGATAACACTTATATTCAACTCGTTCGAAATGGTCGGACCTATAATCTAAACACAATTGATTTAGAAAAAGCTGGCTATTCACTTCATAAGCTACTCGTTCAACCCAATGACACCATTTATGTCAGCACACGTGAGAACCAAAAAATTTATGTCATGGGTGAAGCTGGAAAAAGTCAAGCTTTACCAATGCGCGATCAGGGTATGACTTTAAGTGATGCTCTCGGGGAAAGTTTAGGTATTAATCCAGCTTCTGGTAGTGCAAGTAAGATCTATGTAGTGCGTACTAATCCAAATGATTATACCACTGAAATTTATCACTTAAATCTTTTAAGTATTGGTGATTTTGGTCTAGCGAATCAATTCAAACTACGTAGTAATGATATTGTCTATGTTGATGCGACTGGTTTAACACGTTGGCAACGTGTAATTAACCAGATTATTCCTTTCTCAAATGCTTTATATAACATAGACCGTTTGGGACAATAATATTATGCAAATTAAAAATATTTTAGTCGTCTGTATTGGAAATATCTGTCGTAGTCCTATGACAGAGTATTTGCTAAAACAGCAATACCCCCAACTAAATATTGAATCTGCTGGTATTTCTGGACTTGTAGGTCATCAAGCAGACAGTAAAGCACAACTTTGTATGCAACGCTTAGGCATCGATATGCAACCACATATTGCCCGTAAACTTAATGCTTCGCATATTAAAAAAGCTGACCTTATTTTGGTCATGAGTCACAATCAGCAAAAGCATATTGAGCAGACTTGGCCCTTTGCAAAAGGTAAAACCTATCGCCTAGGCCACTGGCAGAACAAAAATGTGCCTGATCCCTACCAGCACGATCAAGTTGTTTTTGATGAAACTTTCCAACTCATTCAGCAGTGTGTGGCTGATTGGAAACCTTATATTTAACGTATAGATTTTTAAGCATATGAACCAACAGAATACTAATACCGAAGATACAATTGACTTAAAAGAACTGTTTTTTTCGCTGATCGCTCAGTGGAAGCTTATTGCTCTATGCGTTATTTTAAGCGTTGTATTTGCTCTACTCTATTTACGCGTAACGCCAGATACCTATTCGGTTGATGCTTTGGTCCAAGTTGAAGACAGTAAAGGGGCTTCTGCTGCACTTTTAGGTGATTTGTCGCAAATGATTGAGCAAAAATCACCAGCGCAAGCTGAAATTGAAATTTTAAAATCTCGCTTGGTTCTAGGCTCTGTCATTAAAGAGTTACATCTAAATATACAAATTTCCAGTACAGAAGATACGCTTACTCACCGACTATTAAGCGACACAGAATATAAAACCGAGTACACAAAAAAATCGGTTTTATTTCAAGATAACCTTAAAAGTTTTGAAGTGCGTGAATTTGAAGTTCCGAATTATTATCTAGACAAAAACTTACTTCTTAATTTTGATAAACAATCTTTAACTTTAACTGACCCAGAAACTGAAGAGGTAATATTAACAGTTCCGTTGAATCAGACTAACCATGTTACTGGGCCACATGGACTCTGGAAGGTTGCAATTTTTGCCAAAGATCAACTTGATGCGACCTATAATATTACTAATTTGTCCTTACCTGCTGCTGTAAATTCACTTAGCGTAAATTATTCTGTCGCAGAACGTGGCAAACTTACAGGTGTTTTAGGTCTAAATTATCAAGGTCAAGATAAAGAACATATTACTAAAGTTTTAAATGCAATTCTGGCAACTTATAGTGCACAAAATATTGAACGTCGTTCGGCTGAGTCTGCTCAAACTTTAAAGTTCTTAGATGAACAACTTCCAGATCTTAAAAAGCAATTAGACGATGCAGAGCGTCAATTTAATAAGTTCCGTCAACAATACAACACAGTTGATGTCACTAAAGAGTCTGAGTTGTACTTAACTCAAAGTATTACTTTAGAGACCAAAAAGGCTGAGCTTGAGCAAAAGCAAGCTGAGATGGCGGCAAAATATACTGCTGAACACCCTGCAATGCGTGAAATTAATGGACAGCTCGCTGCTATTAATAAACAAATTGGTGAGTTAAATAGCACCTTAAAACAACTACCTGATGTGCAACGTCAATATTTACAATTATATCGTGAGGTAGAGGTAAAAACACAGCTCTACACAGCGCTTCTCAACTCGTACCAACAACTTCGTATCGCCAAAGCAGGTGAAATAGGCAACGTACGTATTGTTGACACTGCAGTCGAGCCAGTTAAGCCAATTAAACCAAGAAAACTGTTAGTTCTTATTTTATCTTTATTTGTGGGCGGTTTTATTGGAACACTAGTCGCCCTACTACGTAATATGTTACGTACAGGCATTAAAGATTCTGGGCAAATTGAAAATGAGTTGGATTTACCAGTCTATGCAACCGTACCACGTTCTCCAATTCAAGAAAGTCGTATCAAGATTTTAAAGAAAAAGAAGAGTATTCCTATTCTTGCAGTTAAAAATAGTGATGATATTGCAATTGAAAGCTTACGTAGTATCCGCACCGCGATTCACTTTGCATTAGCAAATGCAAAAAACAATATCATTATGATTGCTGGCCCTTCACCAGAAGTTGGTAAATCGTTTATTTCAACCAACCTTGCAACTATTTTTGCTCAAAGCGACAAGCGTGTATTACTCATTGATGCCGATATGCGCCGTGGTTATATGCATAAATACTTCGATGTAGATGTTAAGCCAGGTCTTTCTGAGTTATTGAGTGGACAAGCTGATCTACAAAAAGTTTTGCATAAAACTCAAGTTGCTAACCTTGATGTGATTACTCGCGGTAAGAGTCCAACAAATCCTTCAGAGATTTTAAGCTCTAACCAATTTAAAGAACTACTTGAACAACTACAAAGTCAGTATGACCACATCATTATCGATACTCCACCAGTACTTGCAGTAACCGATGGTATTATTATTTCGCAATATACTGGTGTGAACTTAATTGTTGCGCGTTATGCTAAGTCGCAAATGAAAGAACTTGAATTAACGCTTAATCGCTTTGAACAAGCAGGTGTTAAAGTCAACGGCTTTATCCTTAACGATATTCAACGTGCGAGCGCGGGTTATGGTTATGGCTATAACTATGCCTATGCTTATAAAGCACAAAAAGAAGATTAATCGTAAAATGATAAGAGAACCGGATCAAATGATCCGGTTTTTTTATTTAAGATTTTTTAAGTTTATTCCAACTAAAACTAACTAAAATATATAAAAAACCACTCGTTTTTTTTCTTAAACATTCTATGCTTAAGCATGCTAAGATCAAAAGCAGCTTTTTTAGACTCAAATGATTATTTTTGGAACCTTTTATGAGTAAAGCCTTACCCATTGCTGTCGCTGTAATTTTAGGCGGTGCTGCACTTATACCAGTTTATTATGCAAGCCAACATCCGACCACAGAAGTCGGAAGCAAAGCAAATAAAAATGCCTCTCCAATTGAAAAAATCAGTTATGTTCTTGGGTACGAAGTTGCTCAGCAAACTCCACCTGAACTTGACACAAAATCATTTGTGAAAGGGATTCATGATGCTCGTAATAAGCAACCAAGTGCTTATACTCAAGAAGAGTTAAAAGCTGCTGTTGCTGCTTATGAAAAAGAATTGCAGCAAAAAATGCAACAACAAGATAAACCACAGCAAGCCGCTGGTGCAGCGTCTGAATCTGCAGATGTTCAATTCCTTGCAGAAAATAAAACAAAAGCTGGTGTAAAAACTACAGCGTCTGGTTTGCAATACATCATTACTAAAGAAGGCACAGGTAAACAACCAACTGCGCAGTCTATGGTTAAAGTACATTACGAAGGCCGATTAATTAATGGTCAAGTATTTGATAGTTCGTATAAGCGCGGTGAGCCTGTTGAGTTTCCTCTCAATCAGGTTATTCCAGGCTGGACTGAAGGACTTCAGCTCATGAAAGAAGGTGGTAAAGCGACGTTCTTCATTCCATCTAATCTTGCTTATGGTCCTCAGGAACTTCCTGGTATTCCAGCAAACAGTACGCTGATTTTTGATGTAGAACTCATTTCAGTGAAATAAAAACATTCAGGAGAGTAAAACAGTACTCTCCTTTTTTTTGGAAAACGGCATGAAAAAAATTGGTTTAATTATTGCAACATCAACGATAAGTTTATCTGTTTTTGCTGCTGCACCTATTACAAATAAAAGCCCGGCGAAAGAACAATTTAGCTATAGCTATGGCTATTTAATGGGCCGTAATAATACTGATGCTTTAACAGATCTAAATCTTGATATTTTTTATCAGGGTTTACAAGAAGGTGCTCAGAACAAAACCGCACGCTTAACTGACGAAGAAATGGCGAAAGCGATTAATGATTATAAAAAAACTTTAGAAGCTAAGCAGCTTGTTGAATTTCAAAAAGTAGGTCAACAAAATGCTCAAGCAGGTGCTGCATTTCTTGCTGATAATGCAAAAAAATCGGGCGTAATCACGACTAAATCAGGTCTCCAATACCAAGTATTAAAAGAAGGTACAGGTAAAAAACCGAAAGCTGTATCACGTGTTAAAGTAAATTATGAAGGCCGTTTACTTGACGGAACTGTGTTTGACAGCTCAATCGCACGTAATCATCCAGTTGAGTTTCAACTCAGCCAAGTGATTGCAGGCTGGACTGAAGGTCTACAAACCATGAAAGAAGGTGGTAAAACTCGTTTCTTTATCCCCGCAAATCTCGCTTACGGTGAAGTTGGTGCAGGTGACACGATTGGTCCGAATAGCACTTTAATTTTCGATATTGAACTGCTGCAAGTTTTGCCAAAATAAATGTATTAGTATAAAAAAAGCGATCATTTTAAGATCGCTTTTTTATTTTTAGTGTTTTAAATCTCTAGGTCGAAAACCCGTAAGGATTAAACCGATCAGGTAAGCAATTATCCCAACTAAACATAGCCCTACGACTTCGGCAACACGTAACCACTGTGAAAGCTCTCCGTTATACCAATTGAGCCCAAACCAAAGCGCTACAATCATAGCAAGGTTCGCTAAACCATATTGAAGTCCTAATTTTTTCCAATGCGGACCAAATCGGAAAATATTACGCTTATGCAAATAGAAGTAGAGTAAACCGGCATTTACTAACGCTGAACCTGAAGATGCTAGTGCAAGTGCCATATGTTCTGCATGCCAATCAATAAGCTTAAAGAAGCCGATAAATACAACGTTTAAAATCGCATTAGCTGCAACTGACATTAAGCCTACGCGCACTGGTGTTTTTGTGTCTTGTTGTGCATAGAAACCGGGTGCAAATACCTTAATAAGCATGAAAGAAATTACACCAGCACTCATACATTGCAATGCTAGAGCTGTCATTTGTGTATCACGTAGATCAAACTCACCACGCTGGAATAATGCTTGAATAATCGGTGTTGAAAGCATAAATAAAGCAATACTTGCCGGCAACCCTACCAATACAATGACTTTTGCAGCCCAGTCGATCATACCGCGGAACTTTGCTTGATCCTGCTCTGCATGACGGGCAGAAAGTGAAGGCAAAATTACTGTACCAATCGCAACACCAATTAAACCTAAAGGTAGCTCAGTCATACGCTCAGCACTGTAGAGCCAAGACACTGAACCATCTTGCATGAAAGATGCCCAAATCGTATTTAGCAATAGGTTAATCTGAGTCACCGATACACCAAATAATGCTGGAAGCATTAATTTTAAAATACGCTCTACACCCTCATGTTTAAAATCAACTTTAGGTGGAATCAGTAGGTTTTTACGCCACAATTCAGGAATTTGTATCGCTAACTGTAATACCCCAGCCGCAACAACTGACCAGCCTAATGCTTTGATTGGCTCAGCCATATACGGCGTAAGCCACCACGCTCCTGCGATCATCGCTACATTTAACAAAACTGGTGAAAAAGCTGGTGAGGCAAACGAACCATAACTATTTAAGATGCTGCTAGCAAAAGCCGTGAGCGACATAAACATTAGATATGGAATAGTCAAACGGAACATGCTGACGGCTAAATCGAACTTTTCCGGATCGCTGTGGAAGCCCGGTGCGTACATATAAATGATTGCAGGTGCTAAAACCATAGCCACAAAAGTGAGTAAGGTCATAACTGTGAGTAAACAGCCAAATACCCGACTAATTAAGATCTGCACTTCAGCGTGTGCTCGACCCGTTTTATATTCAGTTAAGACTGGGATAAAGGCCTGAGAAAAGGCGCCTTCGGCAAATAGTCGTCGAAAGAAGTTGGGAATACGAAAAGCGACGACGAAGGTATCAAAATCTTTACCTGCACCAAACACGTTGAGCAATACGACGTCACGCACGAGCCCTAACACTCGTGACAACATCGTCATTGCACTGACAATAAAAGTCGATCGCCACAATGCCATCGCACTCACCTACAGCTGTATTCGAAAGACGCTATTGTAATGAAACTAGAAAATCTTTTCGTTGTGAAATGATGAACAAACTCAAGTTTTTTTCTGTGCTAACAGTTGTCTAAAGTGCTGCCATTTAAAATAAGGACCTGGATCGGTTTTTCGGCCAGGAGCAACATCCGAATGCCCTGCAATATGGTTTTTAATTTCTGGATAAGCTTGGCGAATAGCAGTAACAACGTCAGTTAATACTTCATATTGTACATCTTCAAAAGGTAAATCATCACTTCCTTCAAGTTCTATACCAATTGAATAATCGTTGCATTCTACTTTGGCTAAATAACTTGAACGCCCTGCATGCCATGCTCTCTCGTTAAAGTTAACAAACTGTAGGACTTCACCTGTTCGTAAAATTAACAGATGTGTAGAAACCTGCATGCCTTCAATAGTCTGAAAATAAGGATGAACTGACCAATCTAACTTGTTTTGAAAAAACTGCTCAATATAGCCACCTCCAAATTGAGACGGTGGCAAACTAATATTATGAACCACAATCATTTGAATTTCGGTGCCAGTCGGACGCTGGTTAAAATTTGGAGAAGGGATTTGTCTCGCCCCTTTTAATTGTCCATCTATAACTTCATACGCTGTGATTTGCTTCATTGAGACGCCAATAAATTGCTTGCCAATTGTTTTAGTTTAAAACAGTTATGTGCTTTTCAAAGTAGTAAATGCGATTGTTTATCGCGATTAATCTCATAAAATAGCTTATTTTTCAGGTCGACGATGCTAATATATCGCAAGTTTTAGGGTCATCGACAAAATGGAAACCGTATGAGCATACCTCAGTCTTTGCTTGAACAATCAATTCAAATCAATATTCAACAAGCATTACAAGAAGATATTGGGGACGGTGACATTACCGCTATGCTCACACCTGAAGATGAGCAAGCCACGGCAACCATTATTAGCCGCGAAGATATGGTCTTAGCTGGACAACCGTGGGTTAATGCGCTCATCTCAGCTTATGACAATACTGTTCAGGTGACTTGGCTAAAACAAGAAGGTGAACGTGTTGCTGCAAACGAAGCCTTTTTAAAGCTTGCTGGTTCTGCACGTAGCTTACTAACTGTAGAGCGCCCTGCTTTAAACTTTATTCAAACTTTGTCTGCTGTTGCAACAAAAACTGCTGAATATGTTCAACATCTTGAAGGTTTAAATACAAAACTTCTCGATACACGTAAAACTCTACCAGGCTTACGTATTGCACAAAAATATGCGGTTGCTATCGGGGGCGGACAAAACCATCGTCTTGGCTTATTTGATGCGTTCTTAATTAAAGAAAACCATATTATGGCAGCGGGTGGTATTGCTCAAGCAATCACCAAAGCACATCAAATTGCACCGGGCAAACCTGTTGAAGTCGAAGTTGAAACTTGGGATGAACTAAACCAAGCACTTGAAGCTGGGGCGGACATTGTCATGCTCGATAACTTCAGTCAACAGCAAATGATTGATGCCGTAAAACATGTGGCGGGCCGCTGTAAACTCGAAGCATCTGGCAATATCACTATTGAAAACTTGCGTGAAGTTGCCACCACTGGCGTTGACTATATTTCTATGGGCGTCCTAACTAAAGACGTTAGAGCTGTTGATTTATCTATGCGTTTTAATGCTTAGATAAAATCTGCGTCATTATTGGTATTTTTTTGCGACTTGGTCATGTCTGCCGCTTGTGTTTTTTGCCACGCTGACTGAGTCGCTTGTGCCCCACTATCACGTGGATCGGCAGCCATTAGAACAAATGTCACTACTGCTAATAATACAATAAAACCTTGTAGCATAAATTTTCCCCATTACTTTAAAAATTCAGGGTTTCAAGGTAAAAGATAAATATGACCAGGCTTAGGAGATTCTGTTACAAAAGGTAAGTCTTTATTTTTATTATTCATCTATACGACAGCATATTCCCACATAATATTTTATATCAACAGCATAACTCCCTTTATTTACTATCGTGACATGGATATCTCTTTTCCTACGCGACAGAGTCTTATCGCTTAGAATTTTTTGCCAACAGCTCATTCTGTTACTTTGGTTTTGCCCAAAGTAACCAAAGGCATTGTCATCTGCAAAACCTGCCCATTTTTATCCTCTATCCTATTTTGTTGCAAAAATAAGATCCTTATAGATTATAGACAGGTTGCAGATGACTTTTAGCACCAATTAATGAGGAATAAATTTCAATACCTTCATTAACAGAAATAACTTACCAACCTAAGACTCTAGATAACCCATATATGGATCAGAAATTGAATCTTCTTGAGTTTCTATACGGCCTGCGAAACGACGACTGAAAGTAGTATCATCAGCTAAAGTCACAGTGAAGTCATACCAACCACCAAATTCAGACATATCCCAAACCAGTTCTTTTTCAGAACTATTGGTTTCAATCGTCCATGTCTTGTTTGGAAGATAAGCATTTGCTTTGACGTTGAGCTTGACTGACTTATTACCATCATGACGCACTTTTAAATACAAATTCGCATCACACTCTTCCACACATACTCTAATTTCCGGTAATGCTTGAGTCTGGTTAGCTTGACTCAAATTACCTTTAAACGCACGGTGGAAACCATTTGGTCCGAGTACCCATAAATCATACTGCCCATTTGTAGCATTCCATACATCATCGAGCTGTTTACCCGCCTCAACCATATAACGACGTGGAATTGCCGTAAGATCTAATCGGTTATAGACATGAAAAACGGCTGCTTGTTTACCTGTATTAGAGAACATCAGCTTAATCGTTTTTTGAGTGACATCGACTTTGGCACTGGTGTGCAAAATATATGGCAAAGCACGTGATGGCCTAATTCCCATTTCCTGCTGAGGAAATTGCTGCTGGCTCGGAACAGGAACTTGTGGCAATAAAGCTTGAGCAACACGAATCGCATCGGCTTCGGCTTTGGTTTTCTTCCCATCTAGTTCAGCAACAGGCAGAAGGTTCGGTGTTTTAAAATTAAATGCCGTCGTTAAATCACCACATACAGCACGGCGGTAAGGGCTAATGTTAGGTTCTTGCACACCAAAGCGTTTTTCCAAGAACTGTAAAATAGAGGTATGGTCAAAGACTTGAGAATTTACCCATCCTCCACGGCTCCACGGCGAAATCACATACATGGGAACGCGTACCCCTGGTCCATACACTCGACCATCTGGCTTAGGTTGAGATTTTGAAGTCGCTACTGCTGGATGGTTAAAGTACTCATAAGACACTTGCTGATCGTTTAAAGTCGTTTTTCCATATACAACACCGTTTACATCTTTAGAAGGTGCACTTGGTGAAGGAATATGGTCAAAGAAACCGTCATTTTCATCGAAGTTCACCAATAAAACGGTTTGGCTCCACAACTCAGGGTTTTCAGTTAATGCATTTAATACTTCCTGAATATACCAAGCACCTTGTACAGGACTAGATGGTCCCGGATGTTCACTATAAGTAGCAGGAGCGACCAACCAACTCACCTGCGGTAATTTACCTTGTGCAATATCAGCTTTAAAAGTTCCTAAAAAACCACCGTCCGGCATGGTATTGGCAATACCTTTGTAAAGTGGTTGAGTCGCATCAATCTTTTCATCGTATGCTGGACACGTTAGCGTGTCGTTACTGACAGGTTGACCAGATTGCTCATTTGCACGGCGATACTGTTTGAAGCCAGCTAACGGGTTATCGGTAAAGTTATCAGGCATATTTTGATAGACTTTCCATGTTACGCCAGCCTGCTGTAAGCGCTCAGGATACGTCGTCCATTCATAACCTTCTGTTGATGCTCCAATCCCATCAAATTCATTTACAACACTCGCAACACCTGCACCTGTAGGACCATTAGTTCCAGTCCAAATAAACTTACGGTTTGGGTTGGTTCCAGCATGCATAGCACAGTGGTAAGCATCACAAATGGTAAAAGCATTCGCTAAAGCAAACTGATATTCAACTTCTTGTTTTTTATAGTAGCCCATCGACTGTGGTTTTTTATAAGCGACCCAATCACTCATACGGCCATTGTCCCAAGCTGCTTGGCCATCAGACCATGAGTGAGGTGTACCTGAAACACGCTGAGCATTTCCTAAACGACTATCTAAATGGTAAGGCAATACTTTCTTTTTATTCGCATCATATTGTTCCCAAACCTTTCGGCTTTCCGTCATTGGAATCGTAAAACGATCACCAAAACCACGCACACCTTTCAATGTTCCGAAATAATTATCGAAAGAACGGTTTTCCTGAGTCAAAATCACGATGTGTTTAACATCTTGAATAGTTCCACTTTCAACTTTGGCATCAATAGCTAAAGCTTTTTGAATACTCAGCGGGAAACTCGCTAAAGCAGCTGTCCCAAACATGGTTTTTGTAGAGTTTAAAAGAAATTCGCGACGATTCATTAGTTCTATCCTGAGTTCTTATTATGGTGCACAGTGCATTTTGCAATTACTGGTGGGCGGTGTTGTTGGCGATGAATTATCTGAGTCGTTATCATCGTTACAAGCACTGAGCATGAGTGCTAAAGAGGTAATTAATAAAAGTGAAAGTTTTCGCATTGGTTTTTTCCAAACGGTTTAAATGCGAACTACTAATAAAGCGTTAAAGTGACAGGCAAGTGATGTTTTTATGTCGGTTTGATGAAGGCATAAAAAAACGCATCCAAAGATGCGTTTTTCAGAAAGCGTAAAATTACCAGCCTAAAGCTTCTTGTTGCTTTTTAATGAGTTCGGCAATTCCTTTTTCAGCCATTTCTAACATGGCATTACTTTGAGCGCGGGTAAACGGTTTATCTTCTGCTGTACCTTGAATTTCGATAAACTCGCCTGCTTGAGTCATTACTACATTTAAGTCAGTTTGACAGTTCGAGTCTTCTTCATAGCAAAGATCAAGCAACACTTCGTCTTGATACATACCAACAGAAATTGCAGCAACCAACCCTTTAAGCGGATCATGCTTAATTTTCTTTTGAGACAATAAAACATTCATCGCATCAACTAATGCTACAGCAGCACCAGTGATTGAAGCAGTACGCGTACCACCATCAGCTTGAATCACGTCACAGTCGATGGTAATCGTGTTTTCACCAAGCTTTTTCAAATCAACCATCGCACGTAAGCTACGGCCAATCAAACGTTGGATTTCTTGAGTACGACCAGTTTGTTTGCCACGAGCCGCTTCACGGTCACAACGTGAATGGGTTGAACGCGGTAACATGCCATATTCTGCCGTTACCCAGCCTTGGCCTTGGCCTTTTAAAAAGCGTGGCACTGAGTTATCAATGCTTGCAGTACAAAGGACTTTGGTGTGACCAAATTCGACCAGCACAGAACCTTCAGCATAACGGGTGTAGTTTCGTGTAATTTTCACTTCACGTAATTGGTCTAATGCACGTTGGTCAATACGCATAATCCTTCCTAACTTCTCTTAAATACAAACTTGGGCATAGTATAGCAAAGGATTTTGACAGGTTGAGTTTATTCCCTACTTTCAAATGTAAGTCTGCAATTTTTATAATTCAGAAATAAAAATAGCCCCTAAAAAGGAGCTATTTTGAATTAACTGAGATTATGCAAATTTAAATTTTGCTTTTAACTTTTCTAATGTCTGCATCACTTTTCCAGTGGTATGGTTTGGTAGTGAACATTTCGCTAAACGTACCCATACACTCCAGAACTGGCGCATAAAGTTCGCTTCGTTGTAGTTAATGCCATATTCTGCGCAAAGTGCCTTAATTTTCGGTGCTACTTCTTTATAGCGGTTAGCTGGCATATCTGGAAATAAATGATGCTCAATCTGATGACTTAAGTTACCACTCATAAAATGTAGCCATTCTGTACCACTAAAATTACTTGAACCACGAATCTGGCGTAAGTACCACTCGGCCTTAGTTTCGGTATCAGTATTATCAGGCTCAAACGTTTCTGCATCTTCAGTAAAGTGACCATTAAAGATCACAGCAGATGACCACAAGTTACGAATAATATTCGCAACTACATTTCCTGCAAAAACTGGTAAAAACATAGGGCCAGAGATCACAGGGAAAAATACATAGTCTTTTAAAACTTGGCGTGTGGCTTTTTTACGGACTTTAGCCGAATCTTTCCAAACCTGTTTCCAGCTCTTGGTTTTATAAACTAATGCATCTTCAAGATGTAAGTTTTGCACGCCTACATACCACTCAAAGAAAAACATTAACTGTAGACCTAGAGGAATATTAAACAGGTGGCGGGGTTCCCACTTCTGTTGATCACTTACTCGCAAAATACCATAACCAACATCATGGTCTTTACCGACAATATTGGTATAGGTGTGGTGCACATAGTTATGTGTTTCACGCCAGTCATCACCCGATGCAATGGTATCCCAATCGTAAGTATTACCATTCAAGCTTGGTTCATTTAACCAGTCAAACTGACCATGCATGACGTTATGACCAAGTTCCATGTTTTCTACAATTTTAGAAATACCTAATAAGCCTGTGCCTAGTAGCCAGACTGGCGGAATCCAACCACCAAACATCAACATGCCACGCGATGCGATTTCGGTATATCGAACAAAATTACGTACTTTATAGATATATTTTGCATCTTGCTCACCAAGACTTTGCATAACGTCTTGACGAATCTGCTCAACACGGCGACCAAACTCTTCAGTCTGTTCAGGTGTTAAATGAGCAGATTTAGAAACAGTAGAAAATTCTAATGCCATATTCATAGGGTTAATCCTCTTTAATTCTTTTTATAGATCAATTGTGACTGGGCTTAATGCCTGGCTCACGCATAGTTTAATTGGACGGTTCGGTTGATCTTCAATTTCACCAGTTAACAAGTTTTGAGTAACTCCGCTTACCTTGGTACAGCTGCATTTATTGCAAACACCCATACGGCAACCATGTTGTGGGCGTAAACCGGCTTGCTCTGCACTGCTCAGTAAATTTGTTTCAGCTAAAAACTCGTGTTGAGCACGGCGGAAAATAACAGGCTGTGCTACATGTGTACCAGTCACTTGAAGTGGCTGAAAATACTCTTGATGAAGCTGCGACTGAGCACCTTTTTGTGCATAAATTTCATTGGCTTGCTGCATCATGCCATGATGACCACAAACATAAGTTGCTGTTTGCTCGAAATCTGGAACCAGCTTTTGCAGTAAGCTTTCAGTTAAATGCTGCTTTTGCTCGGTGGTATTAAAAAAGTGATATTGAAGCTGCGGGTGCTGTTCTGCCAAAGCTTTTAATTCAGTATGAAAAATTTCCGCACGATTAAAATAAATGACATGAATTTGTTCAAGTTGCTGTTTTAAAGCTTGCTGCAAGAGTGAATAAATTGCAGTTATACCGCTTCCTGACGCAATCAAAATCGCAGGATGCTGACCTTGGTGCAAAATAAAATCACCTTGTGGCTGTGAAATCTCAACACACTCACCCACATGTAATAGTTGAGCTGCACGAGACACCAAACCTTGTACTTTAATACCTAAAGCGATTTCACCCTGAGTAGTCACTTCAATAATTGAATAACTACGCTGTTGGTAAACGCCATCGATGAGCAAAGTCAGCAGAATACTTTGACCTGCGCGGACCTGATCGAAATTAAAATTACGATTCGGTTTAAGCTTGATAAGCACCATATCGGTATGAAGTGGCTGAACTGCAGTAACTTCTGCAAGTACCCTTTTCCACGCCCAAGTCACGTTAATTTTCTGCAAGACAAAATCAACGAAATCTTCTCGAACCCAATGTGGCTGATAGCTAAGTGTTGCGTTCATACGTTCCTCTTTTGTTTCTGGCTATTTATTTGAGTGAACACATGTTCGTATAGTGAACATATGTACACTATATTTATAACTATTCACTCAGTCAACACTTGTTCACTATTTTTTTTATGAAAGTTTGCTCTTTTTTGTTAGACTTTGGCTCACGGTTTAAATAGGTTCTTTTAATGTCGATACGGGATGAACGAAAACAGCAAAGTCGTCAGGCACTTCTCGATGCAGCCTTGCATCTAAGCACGTCTGGGCGTTCGTTCAGTAGTATCAGTTTGCGTGAAGTTGCACGTGAAGTTGGTTTAGTACCGACAGCGTTCTACCGCCATTTTCAGGACATGGATGAGCTCGGCAAGGAATTGGTCGATCAAGTTGCCCTACATTTAAAAAGTGTTTTACATCAACTTGGACAAAGTTACTTACAACATAAATCTGCTAAAACCCAAACCAGTATTGAGCTATTTGTGCAGGCAGTAAATCATAGCCCTAAGCAATGGCAATTTATGATTGCTGAACGTTGGGGAGGCTCAGAAACGGTTCGTGCAGCAATTGCCCGAGAAATCGAATTTTTGATTGAAGATCTCACAACTGATCTTACTAAACTCGAAAATTTTAAACATATTCAAAATTCTCAAGACTTAAATGTCTTATCTACCATTTTGACTAATATGTCATTTACATGGGCAATGACGTGGCTCAACCTATCGAAACAATATCAAGGTGAACAGCTCAAGCTGCAACAAACTGCCTTTATTGAAAATGCTTCTACACAAGTTCGCTTACTGTTTAGAGGGATTGCAAACTGGGAACGGTAGAAGCGGCAAATGACAAAAAACAGGTTATGTGGTAATACGTAAAGAGAGAAAGAAAAAGGCTAAAAATTTCGAGAAAAGTCTTTTTCTTTTTACAGGAAGTAAACTATTAGTTAGGCCAAACTGGTGTGGGAATACCTATGAATCTTGATCGTCATACACAGTTTTTGATGCGTAAAGAAAAAATTCTGAGCGTGGCAGAAAAGTTGTTATTAGAAAACAATCAGGAAATTACTCTAGATGAGTTAGTGGCCGAGCTAGATATTGCTAAAGGCACCCTTTATAAGCATTTTAGAAGTAAAAATGAGCTTCTACTTGAGCTCATTATTCAAAATGAAAAGCAAATTTTAGAAATTTCTAAAAAATATAATACAGATTTCAAAGAATATGCTCCTCATTACATGCTTCATCATTTACTTGCACCAGGGAAAACGATTCTATTGCATCAACTTGAAGAAAATCTGACGATGACAGAGTCTAAGTTGAAGCATCTTTTCGAAGAGCTTTATGAAATTCGCCAACAGCGTATTTTGGCAATTAAAGATATTACAGAAAATTATTTAAAATCATTGAATTATGATATGTCGATTCGTGACTATTTGTCTTATATCTGGTCACTGACTTATGGTGCATCACTGCTTTTAAATTCTACTTATTACCAGCGTTCGATTGGTTCTCGCCAAAAATTAATTAATTTATATATTAATCAGGCATTATCATTGCCGACTCAAACAGCTAATTTTGATGTTTTAAATTTTCAGATTGAAGATGAAAATCAGCAAAATTAATTGAATTATTTCGTGATAATTAACGATAAATTAAATATAAAAATGGGCTTCACATGAAGCCCATTTTTTTTGAAGTAAAGCCTAAACAACTTATTTTGCTTTACGTTCTTTCTCAATTAAATAATTAAGAACTTGAGTGACTTTACCATCTTCACCCTGCACAACATATTTACCATTCACGACAACTGCAGGTACGCCTGTTAATTGGTACTGTTGAGCAAGTTTATTTGACTCGGCAACTTTTGCAGTCACAGCAAACGAGTTGTAAGTACTATTAAATTTCTGCTCAGGTACGCCATAACGAGTAAAGAATTTCGCAGCAGAAGCCTGATCAAAAATTTGTTGACCGTTCACTTGAATCGCATGGAATAGTGGTAAATGCGTGCGTTTACGTACACCTAATGCCTCAGATGTATAATACGTACGCGCCCCTTGTTCCCACATTTTATTCATTGCAGCAGGTGTACGTACAAAACGTACATCTTTAGGAATCTGTTTTAACCACGTTTGCATATGCGGTTCAAGTTTAAAACAGTGTGGGCATCCATACCAAAAGAACTCTCGAACTTCGATTTTCCCCGGAACTTCCACTTTGCCTGGATTGGCAAGCACGGTATAGTCTTTACCAGCAACAAAATCTGCTGCCATTGCACTACCCGATACGGCCATAATTGCTGCACTCAAACCACCCAAAACCAATTTTTTCATTGCGACAGCTTTTCCTCTAAGTTGTTATGCATTAGCTTATCCCCTAAATATAAAACAAATATGCTAAATTCGTTTTGCTTCTGTGAAGTTTTTTATTGGGTTTATCGCTTTTTTCCCAATAATCGCTACACTAACGGCGAACTACATCCAAAAAGATAACTCAAGTTTAGAGGTAGCACCATGTCGCAATTGAATGTTGATTTACAAGAAATCGCAAAGTTTGAAGCACTTGCTGCCAAATGGTGGGATCAACATTCTGAATTTCGCCCACTTCACCAGATCAATCCACTACGTCTTAACTGGATTGATGAACGTGCAGGCGGTCTCGCTGGTAAAAAAGTACTTGATGTCGGCTGTGGCGGCGGCATCTTGGCCGAAAGCATGGCACGTCGTGGTGCAGATGTATTAGGCATTGATATGGGTGAAGCACCTCTAGCTGTCGGCCGTTTACATGCTCAGCAAGAAAATGTTCAAAATATTGAATATCGTCAAATTCCTGTAGAAGAATTAGCACAAGAACAAGCAGGTCAATACGACGTGGTGACTTGTATGGAAATGATGGAACACGTTCCAGATCCGGCATCTATTGTAAAAGCTTGTCAGGCTCTGGTTAAACCGGGCGGCCATGTGTTCTTCTCGACCATTAACCGTAACCCAAAATCTTATTTATTTGCCATTATCGGTGCAGAGTACGTCCTACGCATGTTGCCAAAAGGTACGCATGATTATCATAAATTTATTCGACCATCTGAAATGGCACATGATATTCGTAATGCAGGCCTTACGTTAAAAGAAATGACTGGACTACATTACAACCCACTGACCAAGCATTACTGGTTAGCGCCAAATGTCGACGTTAACTATATGGTTCATACGATTAATACAGGTGCATGATGAAAGCTGTTTTATTTGATTTAGACGGTACGCTTATCGATACAGCTGCGGATTTCATTCGTATTATTCAGCAAATGTGCCGTGATGCAAGACGCCCTGTTGTAGAAGCCGATCTTATTCGCACTCAGGTGTCTGAAGGTGCACGTGCGATGGTGAAATTGGTCTATCCAGAGCTAGATGTGGCCAACCCAATATTCTTGGCACATCGTCAAAACTTTTTAGATCTGTACGGCAATAATATTGTGGTGGATACAGATCTGTTTGAAGGCATGTATCCACTTCTAGAAGAGTTAGAAGCTGCGCAAATCCCGTGGGGTATTGTGACCAATAAACCACGCGGATTAAGTGAATCTCTTTTAGAAAAGTTAAATCTAACAGAACGCTGTGCGGTTTTGGTATGTCCTGAAGATGTCAGTAAAACCAAACCAGACCCTGAACCAATGTATTTGGCTGCTAAACAGTTAAACATCCAAGCAGATGAAATTATTTATGTGGGCGACCACCCACGTGATATCGATGCTGGTCGCAATGCCAATATGTACACTATTTTAGCTGCGTACGGTTATTTGCCTATTGAACACCGTGATGATTTAGCCGCTTGGCAGGCCGATTCGATTGTAAATACAGTGACAGAATTACACGATATGTTACGTCAAAAGCTTCCTGCTCTACAGGAAAATCAGCGTATGATAAGTTAACTTAAGAGTTTTATAGACTTTTTTAACGGCTATTTGTTTTATCAATATAAAAAGAAGGAGGTTTACCAATGAAATATTCAGAATACCAACCTCGTCCGGATCTACTCAAAGATCGAATTATTTTAATTACCGGTGCTGGTGATGGAATTGGGCGAGCTGCGGCTCTAAGTTATGCCCTACATGGTGCGACTGTTGTCCTGCATGGTAGAACCTTAAATAAACTTGAAGTTATTTATGATGAAATTGAAAGTCTAGGTGCACCGCAACCCGCGATTTTACCGCTACAGCTTTCAAGTGCCTCTGACCGTGATTATGAATTTTTAGTCGATACGCTCGAAAAGCAGTTTGGGCGTCTAGACGGTATTTTGCATAATGCGGGTATTTTAGGTGAACGTGTAGAGCTAGCACATTACCCAACAGAAGTATGGGATGACGTGATGGCAGTTAACTTACGTGCTCCGTTTGCCCTCACTCAAGCCTTATTACCACTTTTGCAAAAGTCAGAAAACGCCTCTGTTGTATTTACCAGCTCAGGTGTAGGCCGTGAAGCACGAGCTTTATGGGGCGCATATTCTGTCTCCAAAATTGCAATTGAAGCAGTGAGTAAAATTTTTGCAGCGGAAAATACTTATCCAAATATTCGCTTTAATTGCATTAACCCAGGCGCAACACGTACTGCAATGCGTGCGAAAGCCTACCCACAAGAAGATCCGAAGACACTACCTACACCTGAGTCAATCTTGCCTGCTTACCTCTATTTAATGGGTGAAGACAGCTTGGCACTCAATGGTCAAAGTATTGATGCGCAGGATTAAAAGTTAAAGATGAAAAAGCTAAATTAAATTACGGCCAATCATCAAATCTGGCTTGCCTATACCTGAAAAGATATACAAGCCTTTTTTATTATTGATAAAAACCCTTGATCTATCCGTAATTTTAATTGAACCATTAAATGATCTTCACAGTTTCTCTGCATTTTGCGCGTAGAGTATTCAACATGAGAGACATCAGATGTAAACGAGGATGCATCATGAAAAAGTTGTTCACCATCTTAGCCCTTTGCATAACCGTACTAACCACAAGTATGGCGAGCTTTGCTGATCCTCCTTTTGACCGAGGCCATGGTCCGAAAGGTCCTAAAGGTGGAGGTCCACGTGGTGAGTGGAATGATCGTGGACCAGGATTTGGACGTGATCATGATGATGATCGTATCCGTGATGAACGCCGTATGCGCGAAGAGCGTGGCTTTGAACGCTTAAAACAACATCGCTGGCAGCCTGGCTATGTTATGCCACAGCACTATCGTGGTAATGGCTATAAAGTCGACTATAAAGACAGTAACTTGCCAAAACCAGGCCGTAATCAACAATGGTACAAAATCAACAATGACTATATTTTAGTCGACACAGATTCTAATAGCATTGTGAGTATCCGTGGTTTTTAAGGCGATAGACCCTCGCTATCGCTGAATAAAAAGGATAAAACCTCTCGGTTTTATCCTTTTTTATTGCTTATCTAACTTAAAAATAAAAAGATTTTTTATATTCTTAAATGATGAATTTTCTTAATTTCTTCTTATTTCATAGAGAGTTTTCACATTTATTCTTCTTGGCCTCCACGATTTATCTGCAATTGTTCACTAATCTTTAATTATTGAAATTCAGCTCATCATTCGAGGTTTACAATGAAAAAATTAACAACAGCGATTGTTCTTTCTCTTAGTGGTTTAGTTGCAACAACAGCCATGGCAGCACCAAACGATCATAATCATCATGGCAATTACCAAAACCATGAAGTAAAAGAAGTAAAAACAGTTAAAGTGATTAAAAAAGATGATCATCACAATGCGTGGCGAGTAGGCCAGGTTGTACCGCATGAGTATCGACATTCACGTTACGTGATTGACTATCGTCAACATCAAAAATTGACTAAACCAGGTCGTTACCAAAAATGGTATAAAGTGAATGGAAATTATGTACTGGTGAATGAACAAAGTCATAAAATCATTAGAGTGGTTTACTAATTTAAAACTTTTTAAGCACCCAAATTTCAATTTGGGTGTTTTTTTATCTAAAACATGCGGCTTTAATCTTTTTTGTTTAGAATCATCTTTATATCTTTTTGCTGTTGATTCGAGATCGGTATGTCAAGTAAGCCTGTAAGTAAGTCGCATAATAACACCCAGCATTATGTACACTGGTTTCGACACTCAGCGCCCTACATTAATGCTCACCGCGATAAAACATTTGTGTTGATGTTTGGTGGTGAAGCAGTCCGTCATCCTAATTTCGAACATATCATTCACGACATTGCTTTATTGCACTCTCTTGGTATTCGCTTAATTCTCGTGTACGGTGCGCGTCCGCAAATTAATCAAAATCTTAAAGAAAAAGGAATCGAAACTCCTTTTTATGACAACAGCCGTATTACCACACGTGAATCTTTAAGCTGTGTCATGAGTGCTGTAGGTTCTATCCGCCTAGAAATCGAAGCATTGCTTTCTATGGGCTTAGCAAACTCGCCAATGTACGGCGCTCGCATAGATGTGGTGTCAGGTAATTTTGTGACTGCTAAACCTTATGGCATTCGTGATGGCATGGATTTCCAGCTTACAGGTGAAGTTCGTTCTATCGATACAGATGCGATTGATCGACACCTCGATAATCATAATATTGTACTGCTAGGGCCAACAGGTTACTCCACTACAGGTGAGGTGTTTAACTTGCGAGCAGAAGAAGTTGCGACCAAAACTGCAACTTATTTAAAAGCAGATAAACTCATTTTTCTAGGTGAGCAACAAGGATTGCTGAATGAAGATGAGCAAATATTACGTGAATTAAGCCCACATCAACTGGACTACTATATTCAACAATACCAAACCATTAGCCCAACACTCACCTTGCATTTGCAACAGGCAAAAAAAGCATCTTTATCAGGCGTACACCGCGTTCATCTTATTTCTTATGCCTATGATGGCGCCCTTCTCGAAGAGTTATTTACTCGAGATGGTATCGGTACCATGATTACCGATGCGCATTATGAAGAAGTTCGCATGGCCAACATTCAAGATGTGGGCGGTTTAATGAATTTATTACGTCCATTAGAAGAAGAAGGTATCTTAGTGTATCGTTCGCGTGAACGTTTAGAGCAAGAGATTAGCCAGTTCGCTGTCATTGAACGCGATGGTACGATTCTAGCGTGTGCTGCACTTTATCCAATTCCAACCGAATTTAATGAAACACGTTCAGCAGAAATCGCCTGCGTCGCAGTACACCCAAGTTATCGTAAATCGAACCGTGGCAGCCAGATTTTGCAATTCCTTGAAGAAAAGGCAAAAGAACAAGGTATTCGTCAATTATTTGTTTTAACGACTCGAACCGCTCACTGGTTCTTAGAACACGGTTTTCATCAGGTGAGTGTTGATGACTTACCAAATGCTCGTCAGGCACTCTATAACTATCAGAGAAATTCTTTAGTCTTTAAGAAACTGCTTCCTTAGCCTTTGCTAATTTTAAGATATTCTTATTTCAGATAAGCTTAGTTCAAAAAGTACAACCGTAAACACGATTAATTTATGGTTGTACTTTTTTTAAATCTAAATTTTTTAAGGTTTTAATATTTTTTATTTTATTTACATTAACTTAATAATAATTCATTAAATATATTTCTATTAGATAAATCATTTTTTCGCATAAGTTTATAGCCTATTGTGTTTAGCTTTTTTTTGCATAAATAAAGACCGAATACTTATTTTTTCTGAAATAAAAATCCATTTAGGGTATCTGCTCATCCAATTATTTTTTTTCTTTTTCTCTTTCGGGGAGTACGAAATCTCATGGCACTTTTCAACACCACTTCATGGGCAAAATATTCAGTCATCGCGGCCAGCCTTGCAGGAGTGATGATGTTAAGTGGTTGTGCCAAAAAAGAGGAACAAGCCACCACAACCTTAAATATCGGCTATCAAAAATATGGAATTCTTCCTATTTTAAAGGCTCGTGGTGACTTAGAAAAAGCATTAAAAGAACAAGGCGTGCAAGTGAAATGGGTTGAATTCCCTGCTGGCCCTCAATTGCTTGAAGGTTTAAACGTAGGAAGTGTTTCACTGGGTGAAGCAGGTGAAGCGCCACCTATTTTTGCTCAAGCGGCCAATCCAAATTTAATTTATGTCGCAAACCAACCTGCTGCGCCAAAAGCTGAAGCACTATTGGTACAAAAAGACTCTCCAATCCAGTCTATTAAAGACTTAAAAGGCAAACGTGTTGCTCTTAACAAAGGCTCAAATGTTCATTACCTATTGTTAAAGGTTCTAGAAGCCAACAACTTAAGCTTAAGTGATATTCAACCTGTTTATTTACCGCCATCAGACGCACGTGCTGCTTTTGAAAAAGGTGCTGTGGATGCATGGGTGATCTGGGATCCGTTTTTTGCAGCAGCTGAACATCAAATTCAGGCACGAGTTTTAGCAACAGGTGAAAATTTGGTAAGCAATCATCAGTTCTATTTAGCTGACCGTAAATTTGCAGAAAATAATCCGAAAGTACTCAACACTGTTGTACAGACACTTAACCAGACCACTAAGTGGGTAAGTTCACATCAGGATGAAGCTGCCAAGTTACTCGAAAAACCTACCGCACTTGAGTTTGATGTACTCAAAACTTCCATTTCACGTATGGGTTTTGGAGTTCAGCCAATCTCTGACAAGGTGGCACAAGAACAACAATATGTGGCTGATGCTTTTTATGCGCAAAAGCTCATTCCAAACAAACTCACCATTCAAGACGCCATTTTAAAACTGAAATAAACCCAGCTTGGGCACGGCTTAAATAATCATATAAATGCTGTGCCTCACCTCAAGGGGAACAAGGATATCAATATGCAACATCAGTCATTATTTATTAAGAGTCAGTGGACACAATTAATTAAGCGCCTCAGTGCAGTCACTGTATTAGGCTTAACAATCGCAGCGCCAGCTTGGGCAATAGACCCTACTGTAAAAGAACTTCGTATTGGTTTTCAAAAAAGCTCGATTAACTTTGCAATTGCCAAACAGCAAAAGCTATTTGAGCAAGAATTCCCAAATGCAAAAATTACTTGGAATGAGTTCCCTGCTGGTCCACAAATTTTAGAAGCTTTAGCTGTCGGTTCGCTTGATGTAGGCGTTACTGGAGATACACCTCCTGTCTATGCTCAAGCGGCTGGCAAGCCTTTATATTATATTGCTTATGAAGCGGCTAAGCCCTTGGCATCGGCAATTTTAGTTCCAAAAAACTCACAGCTCAAACAGCTGAAAGACCTTAAAGGTAAACGCATTGCACTGCAAAAAGGTTCGAGCTCACATTACTTACTTGTGCAAGCTGTACGTAAAGCAGGCCTAAACTGGAGCGATATTACCCCCATCTGGCTTACCCCTGCCGATGCTCGCGCAGCATTTCAAAAAGGTGCCGTTGATGCATGGGCAATTTGGGATCCTTACTTCGCTTCAGCACAACTAGAAGATCAAGCTCGTGTTCTTGCATCAGGTAAAGGCTTAAGTCCGAACTATACATTTTATTTAGCAGCTCCAAATTTTGTTAAACAACATCCTAAAGCTGTTTCCGGGCTCATCAAACAAATCAATCAAGCTGACAAATGGGTTCAAAGTCATCAAGCAGAAACGGCTGGTGCGATTGGCCAAAGCACAGGGCTTAAGCCTGCAACCAGTGACTTATTTATTAAACGCCGTCCTCGTCCTTCATCAGCAGCTCCACTCAGCAGCAAAGTGATTGCTGAGCAACAGCAACTCGCAGACATCTTTACTCAACAAGGCATCATCCCTAAACCAATCAGCATTAAACAAGCTGTTTGGGGCGCCAAGTAATTTCAATAGATATATAGGTAATGCACATGAAAATTTTCTGGTTTATTCCTACCCATGGTGATAGTCGCTATTTAGGTACAAGTAAAGGCGCTCGTCAGGTTGACCATGCCTATATGAAGCAAATTGCTGTGGCAGTAGATAATTTAGGTTACGAAGGTGTACTTATTCCAACAGGTCGTTCATGTGAAGATCCTTGGATTACGGCGGCTAGCCTAATTGATGCAACTCAACACCTTAAATTTTTAGTTGCATTACGACCAGGGGTAACCACACCAGCTTTAGCTGCTCGTATGGCTGCAACGTTTGACCGTTTGTCGAATGGTCGTGTATTACTCAACTTAGTGACTGGTGGTGATGAGGCTGAATTACGCGGAGATGGTTTATATGAAGATCACTCAACACGTTATCAAACTGCCAATGAATACGTAAAAATCTGGCGTGAGATTTTGACACGCTCACATACGGGTGAAGCTTTTACATTCCACGGTGAACGTTTACAAGTGGATGATGCAAAACTACTTTACCCACCTGTTCAAAAGCCTTATCCACCACTTTGGTTTGGTGGTTCTTCAGACGTCGCTGTCGATCTTGCAGCTGAGCAAGTCGATACTTACCTTACGTGGGGTGAACCACCAGAGGCAGTTAAACAAAAGATCGAACATGTTCGTGCTAAAGCTGAGGCTAAAGGCCGCAAATTAACTTATGGCATTCGCTTACATGTGATTGTTCGTGAAACCAACGAACAAGCTTGGGCAGCAGCGAACGAGCTTATCCAATATCTTGATGATGCGACTATTGCTGCCGCACAGAAAAAATTTGCACAAATGGACTCTGTAGGCCAACAACGTATGGCGGCTCTCCACGGCGGTAATCGAGACAAACTAGAAGTATCTCCAAACCTTTGGGCTGGTATTGGTTTAGTTCGTGGTGGTGCAGGTACAGCACTTGTAGGCGATCCTGAAACCGTTGCTGCCCGTATTCAGGAATATGCTGATTTAGGTATTGATACTTTCATTTTCTCAGGCTATCCACACCTTGAAGAATCAATTCGTTTTGCAGAGTTAGTATTCCCGTTATTACCAATTGAAACTCGCGCTAAACTTGCTCAGCCAAATTTAACCGGTCCATTCGGTGAAATTATTGCCAACAATTATGTTCCAGACGAGAAGAAGCTAAATAGTTCCGTCAAGGAGCCTGCATGAGCAAAGCTGAAAGTGTTGTTTCACGTGGAACAAAACAAATCGGGCAGCGTTTGCTGCCTTGGATTTTCCCTATTCTTCTATTGGTTGTTTGGCAAATTGCCTCAAGTTCGGGTCTTTTAGAAAGCCGTATTTTACCCGCACCTACTGCTGTAGTTTCCGCTTTTTGGCATCTACTGGTGAGTGGCGAACTCTGGCAGCACGTTAAAGTCAGTGCTGGTCGTGCACTGCTTGGCCTTCTGATAGGCGGCGGTTTAGGTTTGTTATTAGGTCTACTCAACGGGTCTTCGCGTTTCGCCTCTACCCTGCTCGACACGACCTTACAAATGATTCGTAACATCCCAGCCTTAGCACTTATCCCACTTGTCATCTTGTGGTTCGGGATTGATGAAACAGCGAAATTATTTTTAGTCGCCGTAGGTGTTTTCTTCCCTATCTATATCAACACCTATCACGGTATTCGGTCAGTTGACCCTCAATTGATTGAGATGGGTAAAAGCTACGGACTTTCACGTTGGCAGCTTTACAAAGAAATTATTTTGCCGGGTGCGATGCCTTCTATTTTAGTGGGTTTACGCTTTGCTTTAGGTTTGGTTTGGGTATTGCTTATTGTTGCTGAAACCATTTCAGCTCAAGCAGGTATTGGTTATATGACCATGAATGCACGTGAGTTTTTACAAACGGATGTAGTTCTGGTCGGTATTCTTCTGTACGCCTTACTAGGCAAACTGGCAGATGTTTTAGCACAGCTTTTGGAACGCTATTTACTACGTTGGCACTCTGGATATCAGAAATAAGGGAGCTTAGAACATGACAAATCTGAATTTAAATATTAATCAGAATGAAGTGCAGCTCATTCCGGAAGAACCAACAGAATCTCAAGAACCTGTATTAGGAGCAGAGATTCTGATTGAGCAACTTTATAAATTTTATGGTGAGGTAAAGGTCCTCGAAGATCTTGACCTACACATCCAGCCGGGTGAGTTTTTAGCAATTGTTGGCCGAAGTGGTTGTGGCAAAAGTACGTTACTCCGTTTAATTGCTCAACTTGAAAAAGCCAGCTTTGGGGAAATCAAATTTAAATCTGCCCGACATTTACGTGAAGGCATTACGAACGATGATATTCGAGTAATGTTCCAAGATCCTCGTTTACTTCCTTGGAGAAATATTCTTCAAAATGTTCAACTTGGGCTACCAAAATCACAACATGCTTTGGCAGAAGAATTATTAGAAAAAGTAGGTTTAAAAGAAAAAGCGGGACAATGGCCTTCCCAGCTCTCAGGTGGTCAACGTCAGCGCACTGCTCTAGCCCGTGCACTATCACATACTCCACGCATATTGTTGCTAGACGAACCTTTGGGTGCATTAGATGCTCTAACTCGGCTTGAGATGCAAAGCTTGATTGAGCGCTTGTGGAAGGAGCAAGGCTTTACTGCAATTCTGGTCACACACGATGTAAGTGAAGCAGTGCAATTAGCTGACCGTATTATCTTATTAGATAAGGGCCAGATTGCTCACAGTTTCCAAGTTAATTTGCCGCGCCCGCGTAAAAAAAGTATTACTTTTGCTCAACTTGAGCAACAAGTACTCGATGCGGTTTTGGCAACTTAAGGTTGTGATGAGTAATGAGAACTGTTCAACCGAAAATTGCCCAATTTACGAGCAATAAAACTGCTGTTTTATTGCTCTTTTTTAGGGCGAAAATAAAAAAATATTTTTAAGAATAACAATAAACTAGTGAATCTCTCTATTTTTTGCACAATAGTATATCTATTACACAAATAAGTAGCCGTTTTTTGATTAAAAAAGCAAGACACCTGTGCACAAATCAAACAATTTCCCTTACAATGGGAATATTATTTTTTTAATTATGCAGCAGATGGAACAAAAAAAGAGTACCCAAAAGCGCAATCAGCTTCTTGCTGCCGCCCTTGACGTATTTTCAGTCTATGGGTTTAGTGGCGCAAGTCTGGATGAAATTGCCCAACTCGCCGACATGCATAAGTCGAATATTTTCTATTACTATGAAAATAAAGAGTCTTTATATGTAGAAGTGCTCACAACCGTTTTACAAAAATGGTTGGCCCCCTTACAAACTTTAGAAGCTGAATTAGAACCAGCCGAAGCCTTATCTCACTATTTAATTCAAAAAATCGAACTGTCTCGTAGCCAACCGAAAGCATCTAGATTGTTTGCACTAGAAATTATTCAAGGCGCTCCACATATTTTGCCTATACTGAAAGGGCCTTTGAAAAAGCTATTTAAACGCAAAGCTAAAGTCATTCAGACTTGGCAAGAAGAAGGAAAGATTTCCCCAGATATCGACCCAGAATTATTAATCTTAAATATTTGGGGCCTTACGCAAAACTATGCAGATTTTGCAACTCAAATGGAAATGGTGACTGGTAAAACGCTTCGTAACCGCAGTATGTTCCAGCGTTCGATTGAGCATACGGTACATATGATGCTATACGGCGTATTACCTCGCTAAAATAAAAAAGATCGGCAAATTTGCCGATCTTTTTTTAGAAATGATTTTGATAAAGTGCTAGGAGTTTCTGGGCCCCTAACAATAAATTTTCTTCCCAATCCAGATGCGCAGTGTCATCTGCCCCATCAGTAATATACTTCACCGAGATTAATCGTACACCTAACTTATGGCACACTTTAGCTAAAGCATAGCCTTCCATATCAACCACATCACAAGCTACTTTTGGCTGACCTGTTTCAAATGAATCACCTGTTCCACATACTGCTTTTGGCAAATCAATAAAATGTGGTTGAAGATGAATCTCTGCCGCCAAATGATCATCTAACGGCGTTACACCTACTTCAAACCCTAGGGGTGAAACATCCATATCCCGTTGTACAAAAGTTTTTACTTCGACTAAATCATGTCGATTAAATGCAGAGCTTCCCGCTGTACCTAAGTTAATTAGAGTTTTACAGCCTGTTTTTTGAATAACTTCAAATGCTTTAAAGGCAGCATTAATCTTACCAATACCACTGTAATGGACTTCAACACCTGCTTGTTCAAATAAACCCTTAGATTCATTAGGAAGCGCCATAATTAAAGCAATATCAGTGTTCATTCAAAAAGCTCAAATCAAAATTAAATAAGTTAGAAAATAAGTATAAATCAGGTGCAAAAGCTTTTTGCACCTTTTCATCATTACTGCACTTTTTGTTGTAAAGCGATTAAGCATGGAGAAAAAAACAGTTGACCACTATATGCTCCTGCTAGCGTTTTCTTCATTACAACGCCCCACATCGTCAATAACAGAATACTCAATGCGACAGCAACGTATTGTAAGAATACAATTTCAACCTGATGTCCTAAATTAAATAGTGCTAGAATAAATACACCTAATGGAAAGGTTAAGCCCCACCAGCCCAAGTTAAATGGAATACCTGTCTTTGCGTGACGGAGCGTTGTTAAAATCGCAAGACCAAGCCACCATAACCCAAAACCTAAAAGCACGAGACTACCTACAACTCCTAAAGCTTGAAAGACATTAGCAAATTGTTCAAATCCTACATTTGGCGCCACTCTTTGTGCCTGCTGCCCTAGTAACAATAAACCTAATGCACCTGTACCAATCGGGCCTAAAGAGAGCCAGCTAGAAATGGCGACTTCTTTTTCAGGTAGCTGATGCAAAGCCATACGCAGCATTAAAATTGTCAGAATAGCGAATGCTGGTAAAACAGAGATTCCCCAAAGTACATAGCCAGCCATTAATAAATGAAAGCTGTGTACATCTGCTGGTAAATGTGCAACCAACATGCCGGCAGAACTTGCCGCTACTTCACAAGCAACCACAGGTAAAAGCCAGATTGCAGTCATCGTATGTAGCTGATGGTTCTGACGGCTAAACATGCAAAATGGTACAATCCACGCAATTGCTAGCGCTAAAAAGACATCGATGTACCATAAAGCTTGGGCGATATGGATTGCGACTTCACCGTAAAGCCCGATACCAAAGCTTAAAAAGCCATTTAGTATGGTAGCGAGCCCCATCGGAATAGCGCCTAAAAACAAGCTCATATTTGGATGATTAAAAATTTGCTTCGCCTCATGAGGGAAAAGAAACCACCGCAATAAATAAAGAACTGAAAAAACGCTGAATAAGACAATATTAAATTGCCATAACCAAGTTGCTAACGTGAATAAAAAAGATTGAGCAAATGGCAGCTGGATTAAAATCATACTCACCACGCCAGTACCCATAGTCGCTGTAAACCAATTTGGAGTAAAATGCCGTATAACATCTTTGCTATGATTTAATTGGTAAAAGGGTTTTTTCATCTTAGTTCTCTAATCAAAGAGTGGATAAAGATATAGTAGAGCAAACCATTAATAAGAAAAATTGATTTATTTTTATTTAATTCATCAGTATTTTAAATATACAAATATTCATGTTGAAAAATAACTGAGTAAAAACACAACAACAAGACGAATCTGTGAGATTATGGCAATATATAGCCCTTGCAAAAATAGCCATATTTTAAGTTCATGAAACTGCTTCGTCTTAATGCGTTATCGCCCAATTTTCAGTTACCTCAAACAGCGGTAACTATTGGTAATTTTGATGGTGTCCATTTAGGTCACCAAGCGATGATTGCTCAACTCAAAAAAATTGCTGCAGCACAAGGCTTAAAAACATTGGTTATGATTTTTGAGCCACAACCTCTTGAGTTCTTTAAAGGCTACGATGCCCCTCCTCGTATTAATTCACTACGGGAAAAAGTTGAATACCTAGCCGAGCTTGGCGTTGACTATATTGCGGTTGCTAAATTTGATGAACATTTTCGTAGCATGAGCGCATCTGCCTTCGCAGATTTATTAAAAAATAAATTAAATGCCCAATCATTAGTTTTAGGGGATGACTTTCATTTCGGTAAAGACCGCCAAGGCAACAGTGAATTTTTAAAAGATTATGGCTTCCAAGTCACAAATTTACATACCATTGAACTTGAAGGTGAACGCGTCAGTTCAACCCGTATTCGCCAAGTACTTCAAGTGGGTAATCTTGCTTTAGCAGCTAAATTATTAGGCCGTCCGTACAGTATTACTGGACGTGTCCAATATGGCGACCAAATTGGACGAACTCTTGATTTTCCAACCATTAATGTTCGTCTCAACCGCCACAAACCTTGTTTAAACGGTATTTATGGCGTTGAAGTCATTTGCGAAACAACTTCTCTCACTGAAAAAGTGCGCCAAGAAACACCAGAGAAACCAGGAATTGCCGGATATCATGAAAACAGCCTCTATGGCGCAGGTCATGTCGGTACACGTCCCGCCATTCAGCAAGAACATCCAGAATGGAGATTAGAAGTACATTTCCCTGATGTTTCTGCTAATCTGTATGGCTTATTTATGCGGGTGACTTTTCTTCACTATCTTCATGGTGAATTGAACTACCCTTCGCTTGAAGCACTTAAGGCTGGAATTGATAATGACGTGCAACAGTTACGACAATACCGTAACGACACGACACAATTTCCTTTTTAATTCGAATTTTGATTGTAAAACATGTCAGCTCCCAAGCTGATTAAACTGGAAGAAAACTTGCATGAGCGATAAGCAAACTCCTGAGAATGCAGTGGACTACAAAGCCACGCTAAACCTGCCGGATACTCAATTTGCAATGAAAGCAAATTTGGCAGTACGTGAAGTGAAATGGTTAGAAGAGTGGTATACCGACAACATTTATCAGCAGATTCGTGCATCGCGTATTGGCAAGAAAAAATATATTTTGCATGATGGCCCTCCATATGCGAACGGTACAATTCACTTAGGTCACGCAGTCAATAAAGTACTCAAAGACGTTATTGTAAAAAGCCGTACGCTTTCAGGTTTTGATGCACCGTATGTTCCAGGTTGGGACTGTCATGGCTTGCCAATCGAACTAAAAGTCGAAGAGAAAGTAGGTAAAGTGGGCGAAAAAGTTGACGCAGCAACTTTCCGTAAACTTTGCCGTGAATACGCGCTAAAACAAATTGATTTACAGCGTACTGACTTTAAACGTCTTGGTATTTTAGGTGATTGGGATAATCCTTATCTCACCATGAATTACAAACAAGAAGCCGATATCGTTCGTGCTCTAGGTCTCATCCAGAAAAATGGCCATATCCAGCCAGGCTTAAAGCCAGTGAACTGGTGTATGGACTGCGGTTCAGCTCTTGCTGAAGCAGAAGTTGAATACGAAGATAAAAAATCAGACGCAATTGACGTTGGTTTTGGCGTTGTCGATCTCAAAGATTTAAGTGCCCGTTTAAACGTAGAAGTTCAAGATCCAACAGATATCGTGATCTGGACCACTACACCATGGACATTACCAGCTAACCAAGCCGTTGCGTTGCATGCCGAAATTGAATATCAATTGGTGCAAGTGACAACTGAGCGTGGTAAGCAAAACTTTATTCTTGCTAAAGATCTAGTTGCTTCAGCGATTGAGCGTTACAAGCTTGAAAACCCAGTTGTTTTAGCTGATTTTACTGGTTCGGCTCTTGAAAACCTTACCCTACAGCATCCTCTACTTACTGATCGTCAAGTTCCGGTTATTTTAGGTGAACATGTTATCGCAACAAGCGGTACAGGTGCCGTACATACAGCGCCTGGCCACGGTGCGGACGACTATAAAGTAGGTCTTCAATACAACCTTAAAGTAGATAACCCAGTGGGTGGTAACGGTGTTTATCTCCCAACTGCTCCAATCTATGCTGGTGAGCACATCTATAAAGCCAATCCAAAGATTATTGAAGCTTTGGGCGCTGTAGGCCGTTTATGGGCTCATCAACCAATTAAACACAGCTACCCACACTGCTGGCGCCATAAGACTCCTATTATTTTCCGTGCTACACCACAATGGTTCATTAGCATGGATCAAAAAGGGTTACGTGAAGGTGGGCTTAATGCCATTGAAAATGATATCGAGTTTGTACCGAACTGGGGTAAGAACCGTATTGAATCAATGATCGAAGGTCGTCCGGACTGGTGTATTTCACGTCAACGTACTTGGGGTGTTCCAATTCCATTCTTCGTTCATAAAGATACGAACGAATTACACCCGCGTACACCTGAACTCATCGAAGAAGTTGCTCAACTGATCGAAGAAGAAGGCATCGAAGCATGGTTCAAACGTGAAGCAAAAGACTTCATCGGTGAAGATGCTGAACAATATAACGCTGTTCGCGATACACTCGATGTATGGTTCGACTCTGGTACAACGCATTACGCTGTACTTGAGCAACGTGATGAATTAGAAAGCCCTGCTGACTTATATTTAGAGGGTTCAGACCAACACCGTGGCTGGTTCCAATCTTCTTTATTAACATCTATGGCAATTCACAATCGTGCGCCATATAAAGCCTTGTTAACTCATGGTTTTACAGTGGACGAAAACGGTCGTAAATTGTCGAAATCTTTAGGCAACTATATCCCGCTTGAAGAAATCATCAAACAGCTTGGTGCAGATGGTTTACGACTATATGTAGCGTCTAGCGACTACCGTTATGAAATCGCAGCATCGAAAGAAATCTTTAGCCGTGTAAGTGATAGCTATCGCCGTATTCGTAATACTCTACGCTTCTTGCTTGCGAACCTAAATGGTTTCAAACCAAGTACTGATGCTCTGGACGTAGATGACCTTATCGCTCTAGATCAATACATCTTACAACGTGCGAATGAAGTACAACAAACCATTATCACTGCCTATGAAGAAATGAACTTCCATGTGGTATGTAGTGCGTTAACAAGCTTCTGTATTAATGACTTAGGTGGTTTCTACCTAGATATTATCAAAGACCGTCAATACACCACTAAAGCAGATTCTCAGGCACGTCGTTCTGCACAAACAGCGCTTTATCATATTGTTCAAGCATTTATCCGGTGGATGAGCCCAATCCTAAGCTTTACCGCTCAAGAAGCTTGGCCATTGATTCCAGAACAAACCGAAAAGTATGTATTTACTTCAGAATGGTATGACTTGCCTGTTTCATCAAAAGCAAACTTGCTTTCTGAAGAAGATTGGCAAACATTGATTAGCGTAAAATCTGCAGTAAATAAACAGATTGAAGCAGCGCGTAACGCTAAACTTGTCGGCAGTAATCTTTCAGCCAAAGTTGAACTTTGGGCAAGTGAATCATTACAAACAGTTTTAAACCAACTGGCTGATGAACTCCGTTTTGTTCTTATTACTTCGCAAGTAGTAGTACATCCATTTGCTGAGCAAGGTGAAGCAACTGAAATGGAAGGCTTACGTGTACAAATATCTGCAGCTGAAGGTGAAAAATGTGCACGTTGCTGGCACGTCCTTCCAGATGTAAATACACATGCCGATCATCCTGGTTTATGTGGTCGTTGTATTGTGAACGTCACTGGTCGTGGCGAAGTGAGAAAATATGCCTAATTCACAAGCTAAAAAAGGCTTATTCCAGTTTTATCCACATAATCTGATTTGGCTTGGACTTTCTGTCCTTGCCATTGTATTGGATCAATGGACAAAATGGATTGCAAGTACACATCTGAACTACGCAGATCCTGTACCTGTACTTCCATTTTTAAACTGGACACTATTGCATAACTATGGTGCAGCTTTTAGCTTTTTATCTGATGCAGGAGGATGGCAGCGCTATTTCTTCACATCACTGGCGGGCTTAGTTTCAGTACTTTTTGTATTTTGGTTAATGCGTATGCCTAAAAAAATGGTGGTGCTACCTGTAGCCATCGCTTTAATTTTAGGTGGAGCTTTAGGTAATTTAATTGACCGTATTACCCTAGGTTATGTGGTCGATTTCATTCATGTTTATTACCAAAATCATCACTTTCCAGCTTTTAATATTGCGGACAGTGCCATCACTCTAGGTACGATTTTGCTACTCATTGATACATTCTTCCTTGAGAAGCAACGTAACCAAAATTCGGATGCATAATATGACCGAAATTATTCAACCTAACGAAGAAATTCGTATTCAAGAAGGCTCTAAAGTCGACCTACACTTTTCTGTAGCTATCGAAAATGGTGTAGAAATTGACAATACACGTAGCCGTGAAGAGCCAGTTAGTCTGACTATTGGTGACGGAAACCTTTTACCAGGTTTCGAAAAAGCATTATTCGGTTTACGTGCAGGTGACCGCCGTACAGTACACCTTCCACCAGAAGAGGCTTTTGGTCCGTGGAATCCAGAAAATGTTCAAACTTTCGATACAGTTAAGTTTGAACAACGCCCTATTCCTGGTCACATGATCGAATTTGAAGATAAGGCAAAAACCACCTTATTCGGTGTAGTAAAATCAGTTAATGATGACATTACAGAAATTGATTTTAATCACCCATTAGCTGGGAAAAATATTACCTTTGAAGTAGAAATATTTAAGGTTACTCCTGAAGGCCAACAAGGCATTAAGCTAATGTAAATAAAAAGCCCTCTAAATGAGGGCTTTTTTATGATTCAATTTTTATTAGTGACATAAGAATCCTTACAAATTCTATATTCTCTCCTACCTATATAATGAATTAAGTTATAAAGATAAAAATACTTAGGAAAAATACATGCTGGTCTATATTATCGTAGGAAGTGTTCGTGAAGGACGTACAGCAATTAAAGTTGCCAATTGGCTAGAATCCACAATTCCATCATTTAATCTAGAAGATTTTCAGACAGAAGTAATTGATTTAAAAGAGTGGAATTTACCGTTATTTTCAGGCTCTCACCCACCTGCTACCGGGATTTATGATCAACCTAAACAACAAGAATGGGCAGACAAAATTGCTCAAGCAGACGCATTTATCTTTATTAGCCCAGAATACAACCATGGTTACAGCCCAGCTTTAAAAAATGCACTTGATTATGTCGGCAAGGAGTGGGGTGGTAAACCTGCTGCATTTATTGGCTATGGTTCAACAAATGGCTCTCGTTCTATTAGTCAAATACGTCAAGTCACCTCAAGTTTAAGCATTATTGACCCGAATGCTGTAATAGAGATAAGAGATATATTTAAACGTAATAAAGATGAAAAATTCGAAGCTAATGAGTTTGAAGTAAAAGGTCTTCAATCCATTGTTGAGAAACTACAGAAATATCATTTGTCTTAATTGAACAAAAGGCCTCTTTTCTAAACAAAAGAGGCCTTTAATTTTATAAACTCTTTAAATACTCCACTACATCAGTATTACCAGCCATTTCTGCAAGCTCTAATGCTGTGTATTCACTTTTGTAAGCGACATGCGCACCTTTTTCAATTAAGAGTTGAACTATCTCTAAATGATCATTTTCAGCAGCTGCTTGTAGAGCACTATATCCCTCATCATCTATCTGATTAGGATCTTCTCCCTCTATTAGTAGTTCTTTTACTTGATCGATATCACCTAGAGATGCCCAATAAATCAATACAGGTAAAGATAGCTCTTCATCATCTTCAGGTATTGGAGAGAAAGAATTGATTTTCATGGACGTACCCAAAAATAATAGAGTTCATCATTATATTCATAGAATATAGCAAGAATACAAATCTAATTTTGGACCTATCTTTTATTAAAAATTAAATTCCGCACATAAAGAAACACCCCCATTCATTGGAACGGGGGTGTTTAGAATAATGAGCTGGCGATGACT
>NZ_JBQENP010000013.1:0-93732 GCF_052044755.1 Acinetobacter sp. 22512
TGAGTGTCTATAGTTTACCAAGTTAAAACCTCCTGTTTTCTCAGCACACATCAGGCTTTGTATTTAAACAGGCCTCAGATAATACAACTTTTGTGATTTCACCCATTGAATTGAGCTATTTAGCTGAAGACTCTGAGGTACAAACATTAAGTAAAAATATTGAATAAGTGATATAGGTTATTGATTCAAATTTGAGATCAATAACCTCATCTTAATTTTAGATAGATTAGTCAAACATACTTAACTGTGGTGTAGGTTTTATAATTTTTTCTTTTGGTACATGAGAGCATTCAAACTCTTCAACTGGAAAGCCTTCGATAAAGCTGGAAATATCTGGTGTTTCTAAACTTAACCATTCATCTAGTCGTTCATGTGGAATCACAATAACTGATCGTTTAACATCGCCTGGCTCATGAAAATCTTTCATCATCGGATGGTCTATAGCATCCATCGTCAACATGCTTGCAGAACGAATAATCGTTTCATTTATTTTGCAAATTTCATAGATTGCTGCGATGAAAAAAGCCTGCCCATCTTTACGGCGAACACCCCACCGCTCAGGTTTATCATTTATATACTTACTTTCATAAAATTCGGTCACTGGAATCACACCAAATTTACATTTAAGTGCAGCTTCTTGAAAGCTAGGTTTTTGAAAAATAGTCTCATGGCGGGCATTGTAGGTATGTTTTGCTATATTTGTATCTTCAGCCCATTTAGGAACCAATCCGAACATCACTTCACGCCACTCAAGCCCTTGTGGTGATTTAAATAATAGTGGCATTGTTCCTGCAGGATAAACCTCTTCGGCATAGCTAAAGCCGACCACAGGCAACTGAAGTTGCTGTAATTGGGCAAACGTTAAAGGTTTAAAATTAGCGCACATAACAAGAATAAAATACTCTACATTTATCTCTCTTATTTTATAAGCATTTACCACATAAACCAAATAAAAAGGCACTCGAAAGTGCCCTTAACGACATAACTTTACGCTCATGAAATGTGTTGAATCCCTTGAGGAATCGCCTTTAATAGTCGTTTAGTATAATCATGTTGAGGATGTGCATAGAGTTCATCTGAATTGGCTATTTCAATAACTTCTCCATGATTCATGACCATGACCTGATCAGAGATATATTTCACAACCGATAAGTCATGTGAAATAAAGATATAACTCAGCCCAAACTCATCTTGTAAATCTTGTAATAGGTTAAGTACTTGTGCCTGAACTGAAACATCTAGTGCAGAAACAGATTCATCACAAATCAAAATTTCAGGCTTCAGCGTTAAACAGCGTGCAATGGCAATACGTTGACGTTGTCCACCTGAAAACTCATGCGGATATCGGTAGTAAGCTTGTTCAGGTAAATTGACTCGCTCAAGCAGTCCAAGGGCAATTTGTTTACGCTCTGCATCATCTTTACCGATTTTATGAATTTGCATAGGCTCTAATAAAATCTGCCCAATGGTAAAGCGTGGATTAAGAGACGCATAGGGATTTTGAAAGATGATCTGGATTTTACGTTGATATTTAGCAAACTCTTTTTCAGTTAATGAAAGAATATCTTTACCTTCGATGAAAGCCTGCCCACCAGATGCCTGATGTAAACGCATGAGTAATAGCCCAACAGTCGTTTTACCTGATCCAGACTCTCCGACTAAACCCAAAGTTTTTCCCTTAGCCAGCTTAAAAGAAACTCCTTTTACGGCCTGAAACTCTTCTTTGCCAAATAGGCCTTTACGGCTATAAAAACTTTTTTTCAGGTCTTTTACTTCTAAGATGATTTGCTCATCACCATTTAAACCACGCTTGCGCTCAGGAATTTCTGAAACGTCAAAACTTTGTTCGACCAATACATCATCTTCTTGACGCATAAAATCGCTCGTCACGGGCAATCGATAAGGTCGTTGTGACATTTGCGGGCGGCAATATAACAAAGCTCTCGTATATACATCTTTAGGCTGTTCAAGAACCTGTTCCACAACACCTTGCTCTCTAATCTCGCCATGACGCATTACAATGACTTTATCTGCAATTTCACCAACCAAAGCCAAATCGTGAGTAATAAAAAGCATCGACATTTGACGGCTCTTACGCAATGACTCGAGCAAATCAATAATCTGTTTTTGAATAGTGACATCAAGTGCAGTGGTAGGCTCATCAGCAATCAGCAGTTTAGGTTCACACGCAATCGCCATAGCAATCATGACACGTTGCTGTTGACCACCCGAAAGTTGATTTGGATAAGCATCAATTTTAGTTTCAGGTGAAGGAATACCTACTTCTTTAAGCAACTCTAAAACACGTTGTCGAGCCTGTTTACGGCTCAAACCCATGTGTAAACACAACATTTCTGCAATTTGATTGCCAACCGTAAAAACAGGATTTAATGATGACATCGGCTCCTGAAAAATCATGGCTATGTCCTTACCACAGATTTGTCGCATCTCTTTACGGGATAAGCTCAGTAAATCTTTTCCTTCAAAAACAATCTTACTTTTTTCATCAATTTTACTTTGGCCTACAGGTAGTAAGCCCATAGTTGCCAAAGAAGTAACTGATTTGCCGCTACCCGACTCGCCAACTAAAGCAACAGTGGTATTTGCTGGAATATCAAAGGAGATTCCTTTTACAGTTTCGATATACTTTTTGTCTTCGCCTTTAAAACTTACACGTAAATTTTCAATGTGAAGTAATGGCACACTCTTATTTTCTTGTTCTGACATTAGGGTTTCCTCTTATTTTAGTTTTGGATCTAATGCATCACGAAGAGCATCAGTAAACATTGAGAATGCAGTAACTAAAACAGCCATTGCGACAGAGGCTGCTACAAGCTGCCACCATTTGCCTAAAAGAAGTTCACTTTGTGCCTCATTTAGCATGCTCCCCCAAGACACTACGCCTACCGGTACACCGAAGCCTAAGAAACTCAAAATGACTTCAGATTTAATAAAAGAAACCACCAAAATTGACATCTGGACTAAAGCAATATGGCTGACATTTGGAAAAATATGAATGAACATACGGCGGAAGTGACCAACACCAATTGCTTTGGCAGCAAGGACGTACTCACGTGCAGTGTGTTTCATATATTCCGCACGTATTAATCGATAAACACCTGTCCAGCCCGTTAAACCCAAAATCAGAACAATAGATAGAATGCCTTTTTGTTGAAGTACTGCAGCAATCGCGAGAACTAATAACAAATATGGAATTGAGGTAAAAATGTTATAAAACCAGTTGAGAATATCATCAACCCAACCACCGAAATATCCAGAAATTGCGCCTAAAAGTGTACCAATTCCTACTGCAAGTAAAGCCGATATCACCCCAACAATAATTGAAGTTTCAGCACCTTTAATAGTTTTCTTTAAAACGTCCTGTCCCCATTTATCAGCTCCAAACACAAGGGTACTTTTCAGTTCTGCTTGCTGATCTAGTAGATGTCCGCCCAGTTGCTGATCGATCGCTTTCATATCATCAGCTAATGGGTCAACTACACCATAATAATCAATTGCACTTCCAGAGCTCTTTTCTTGTTTAATTTCAGCCTTAAGCTTGTTAATTACATCTTTTAAAGGATCAACTGGATTTTCTGGTAATTCTTCCTCAATTGCTGCTGTATTTTGTCCAGCTTCTGTTGTCTTGTCTGCCCCTATAAATGTGGGTGGCGCATAACTCACAGCAACTTCTTTATTCCAGTCAGATGCAATCACGCCCGTCATTGATAGAACCAAGATAATAAAATAAAGCAATACAATCACTAATGATGACATCGCGATCTTGTCGGCCCGAAGACGTCGCATGGCAAGTTTCCACATGCCAGATGAATGAGCTTCGGCTTTTGTTTGTTGTTTTCTTTTTGATAAAACGCTCAGCATAGCCCACCTACTTCAACTGTACACGTGGATCAACCACTTTGTAGACCAAATCGGCAATCAGGTTAAAAATCATGGTTGCAGCTGCGATGTAAACTGTAATTGCTTTAATGACAGGAAAATCACTTCGCTCAACTGCAATAATCACCTCTCGACCAATCCCTGGAATACCAAAAAAACGTTCAATTAAAAATGCGCCTATGAGCAATGCAGGTAAAGTTGACATCACGTCGGTAATAATCGGAATTGAAGCATTACGCAGTACATGTACACCTAAGATTCGGCTTTCACCCACACCTTTAGCGCGTGCTGTTCGAACATAGTCCTGATTAATTTCATCAAGCACGAAACTACGATATAACCGTAAAGTCGGGGCAATACTCACCACCAACATGATTAGAATTGGTAGTAAGGCAAACTTAAATAAATTATCAGTAAAGGTGTCGCTCCAGCCTTGCACAGGAAACCAACTTAGCTGATACGCCAGAACATATTGAAAAACGATAATGTAAACTAAGATGCTGATCGACATGCCAATAGTGCATAGCATCATGACCATGCGGTCAGTTAGAGATCCACGTACCGCAGCAACAGCCAATGCCAAAATAATTGAAATAACCGTCTGTAAAATAGTCAGTGGAATTAGAAGCGTGAGTGAGGGTCCTAATCGGGTTAAAATAATTTGAGAAACAGGTTCGCCAGTACTCCAACTCGCACCATAATCAAAAGTCAGTATTTGTTTAATGAAAATCCAGAGCTGAACGTAATAAGGCTGATCGACACCTAACTGCTTACGAATGTTTTCGATCTGCTCAGGATTAGACATCTTGCCCGCTAAAATATAAGCAGGATCGCCACCTACCCAGTTAAAAAGAATAAAAATAAGTAAGACTACCCCCAACATAGTTGGAATCATCTGCCATAAACGCCGAATAACATATGCCAGCATAGTGATAATTCCTTATTTAACCCGTTGTCCGGTAATTTCGTTAAAGAATGCTTTATTGTCAGGATCACGACCGAGGAAATCTTTAACTAATTCAGCTGCTGGTTTTTGGCTACCTTGCGATAAGATCGTTTGACGGTAACGTTGCCCTACTTGCGGGTTATTAAGGTTGTCCCCATAAGCAGAAAGCATGTCTAAAGCTAAAACCTCAGACCACATATAGCCGTAATAACCAGCTTGATAACCGCCCATCAAATGCCCAAACTGCCCAGGAAACTCTGTTGTTGGTACATAACCCAAAGCTGTAGCAGCTTCCATTTTTTGCCAATTTTCTAAAGGTTTCACTTTTAAAGCATCAGCAGTATGCAATGACATATCGTACTGTGCATAAAGGGTCTGACGGGCATAACGCAAGCCACGACCATAATTATGTACAGCTTTTAAACGGGCAATTAACTCATCGTCAACACGTGGGCAGGCTGGATCACAATAATCAGCCACTTTAGATAAAGTCTCTTTACGGCGTGCCCACTCTTCATACATTTGAGATGGTGCTTCTACAAAATCACGCTCTACGGATGTTCCAGACTGACTGGTATAGCGGGTATTTGACAAAATGCCGTGTAGAGCATGACCAAACTCATGGACAAACGTTTCAAGCTCATCGCTATTTAGCCCTTTACGATTAAAGTTCGTAACTAGGGCTGAAACTGGTAAGCGGTTTGTTAATGTACTACCACCATATACTCCCCAAACAGCGGCATGGCCATACTTCCCTTCACGAGGGAATTTATCCATATATAAGCCACCAAGGAGTTTTCCTGTCTTCTTATCAACTACATCGTAATATTCAACTTCGTCCTGCCATGCTTTAACTTTGACAGGTTTAAAATCAATACCATAAAGGTCAGATGAAATGGCAAACAACCATTTTTGAGCAGCTAAGGTTGGAAAATAATCACGAAGTTTTTCCTGATCAATCTGATATTTACTCTTACGAAGTTTTTCACTCCAATAAGCTTCACTCCAACGCGTTATCTCGGTTTTTTCTAATGGCGTTTTTAAAGTTTGTGCTTTAAATGCTCGGAGTTCTTCTACTTCTTTGCGTTCTAGTGGTGCTACTGTTTTTTGTACTTCTGCCAAAAATTGATTTACAGCCTCAGGCGTTTTAGCCATACGGTCTTTTAAAACCCAATCTGCATAACTTGCTTTTCCAAATAACTGAGCAAGCTCATAACGCAAATCAATTGCCTGTTTAAGTAGTTTTAAATTTTGTTCAGTACCCCGTCGCGTAAAGGCAATTTGATATCTTTTTCGGGCATCATCATTATCTGCCAACTCCATAAAAGGACGATATTCCGGATATTCAAAACCTAATAAATAGTTGCCTTTAGCATTTTTCTTTAATGCTGAAATATAACTTTGAGGTAAGCCTTTCATCTCTTCAGGAGTAAACTCAAGTTTCTCTGGATTATCACGGACGTTACGGGCATATTCTTGTTCGAGTTTGGTCAACTCATCCAGAATAGCTTTCATTCGTGCACGTTTTACTGGCTCAAGTTGAACGCCTGTGTCTTCAAATTGATCTAAGATATCTTGACGATATTTTTGGTCTATCGGATCAGTAGCTTTTGTATTCTTAATGACGTTATATAATTTTGAATTTTGAAATATATCAGTATGAAACTGATTAATTTTGATTTCACAGTCTTCTGCTGCCTTACGTAACTTTGCATCTGGGTCTACGTTACTATATAGACTTATAGGACCTGAGAAATCTTCAAAATGCGCAAAAATTTTATCCCATTTTGCCAATATAGGTGCCGCTGCTGCATTATCTTTAACAGGTGTTTTTTCAAAATTTGAAATCTCTTTCTGAATCTTTTTTAAATTCGCATCACACCATGCTGGAAGTTGTTGTGCTTTAAGTAATGGCAAAATAGGACGTGTTGTCTCTGCCGTTGCAAACTGACTTACACCTATGGTCAACATACATAAGGTTGTCATTTTCAGTGCATTATTTTTCATTGTATCTCCAATTTTTTTCATTTAATGATTAGATTTAGTATTTGTATCAATATCGAAATACATCCACTCTGCATGTAAAATTGGATGCTTCTTATATCCAATGATTTTTGGTTGAGCCAGCATATTCCGGTAGCGTGCATATGAGATTTGAACAGGCATATAAACTTCTAACAACCGTGTCATTTTTCGATAAAGTGCATCTCTCTCAGGACCTGCTTGCATTTGTTGCGTTTGGCGATACAACTGATCAAACTCTGGTATAGAACCACAAGACCAGTTCGTCATATGTGTATTAGGTCCATAAAAATTCTGCATAAAATTATCCCCATCTGGATAATCGGCTATCCATGCAGAAGACCCGAACATCCCGTCACATTGTTTTTGCGCACGAATAAGATCTGCAAAGAGCATGGGTTTAAAGACCATACGGATATTCAAACTATCAAAATTTTTTTTCCACAGCTCAGCGCTTTGCTGGCCAATACTGTCACTACGAGCCATATATTCAATGACAAGTGGTTTTCCGTCTGGTTGCGTACGCCAACCTGAGGCATCTTTTTTATAGTGATATCGATCTAATAGTAAATTTGCTGCTTTCACAGAATAGGGCATACTGGTTCTGTATTGAGGGTCATTACCCACTACACCTGGTGGAATTGGAAAATGTAGACGCTGTGCATCATCATTTCTTACTAGTTTAATTTCTTGATCTATTGAACGAGACATCGCAATCGCACGGCGTAAAGCAATTTTCTCTTTACTCATTCCCCCAACAACTGGATTTTTAAGATTCCAATAAATATAACTAATTTCGGGGTCAACAATGCGAGATAACTGCACACCTTCTTTAGCAAGTTCAGGTCTTAATTTACCGTCTTTAACCGCTTTTGCGACCAGTTGGCCTTCAAGCTGAAATATATCAACCTCACCACGCTGAAATGCTAGCCACCGCGATTGGTTTTCTTCCATCACCTGAATATCAATTGTGCCGATTTGGGGCATTTTTTTACCTTTAAGTCGCTTCACAATTGCCTGATCTTCAGGGCTGCTGGCATTAAAGTTCCAAGTAAAGCCCCGATAATCAGGATTCGCTTTTAAAACAATACGCGATGCTGGTATCCACTTGCTCAGCACATAAGGACCTGTACCTACAGGATGGCCCATAACATAACCGGCTTTGTCTTTATACTTTTCGATGACTTCACGTGCCACTGCACCTGTCGGGTCATGGGCCAGTAATAAAGGAAAGTTATAGTCTGGCTTAACTAAACGAATCACCAAAGTGTATTTATCAGGTGTTTGTAAACCACTTACCTTTTGGTCATAGTTAAATTTTCCGGATTTATTAGCTGCTTTGACTAACGCATCCATACCTTCAATTTTGTTTTCTAATAACCAGCTATTTGGAGAGCGCAGATTCGGGTCCAATAAACGCTTAAAAGAGTACGCATAATCATTGGCTGTTAATTCTCTAGGTTTGCCTTTAAAAACAGGGTCTGGCGTAAAATAAATTCCCTTTTTAATGTGAATGGTATAGGTCAGACCATCGGCACTGACTTCTGGCATAGCAGTTGCTATTTGCGGAATAAGCTTTGCCGGCCTTGCTAAATAATCATAGGTATATAAAGTTTCAAATATCGATGTGGTTACATGCGCCGAATATAAATCATGGATATAAGCTGGGTCGAAACCTGTCTCAGCTGTTGGAAATACATAACGTAAAACTTTATTCGGATCGGCTGGGCTTTTCGCAAAAATACTTGTAGATCCCGTTAAGGCCATACTAGCGAATAGCAAGCTGATACTACAATGCTTGAGCTTTTGTTTTAAATTTTCAGTCATGATGATCTTTATCTAAATTTATTTTTTAATAGGGGTAATATCAAGATATTGCCAGTTTGTATTCATCATAGGATGGGGTTTAAAACCCTGAACTTGTGGGCGTATCAACCAATTACGAATTCGAGTTACATGAACAATCCATGGGTTATCAGCTTCAATCTGGCGATTAAGCTTTTCATAATATGGTAGACGTTGTTGCGGTGGTAAATGAATGGCCTGAGTGTAAAGAGCATCATATGTTTTAGACTGATAACAAGCATGGTTTCCCTGTCCAGCATTTGGTCCATAAAGCAACTGTGCAAAATTATCTCCTTCAGGATAGTCAGCAATCCATGCCCCGCTCCATATCATATATTTACATTGAGTTGCGGCTTTTAAGTTATCTGCAAAATTACTCACTTTAAAGTCAGCTCGAATGCCAATCGCATCCAGATTCTTTTTCCAAAGTTCTGAGTGAATAACTGAGGCCGAGCTATTTTCTGTATTGATTTTTAAAATTAAAGGTTTCCCGTTTGGCTGGGTTCTATAACCATCAGCACCTTTTTTATAACCATAATAATCAAGTAATTTATTTGCTAACAACGGGTTGTACGCTACGCTACTTTTATATTTCGGGTTATAGCCATTCACGCCTTCAGGTATAAACATTTCAGCGCGAACAGCTTGCCCTTTATAAGCCTGTTTTATACTTTCTTTTTGATTATATGCCAACGTAATTGCTCTACGAAGAGCGATCTTTTCTGGGCTAAAACCACCAATCACCGGATCACGCATGTTCATGATGGTATAGGTCATTTCTGGTTCCTTATATGGGAAGTGTTTAATTCCTCTCTTCTTAAAAGAAGCTTTAAGCTGATTTCCATCTAAAGCTTGAGGAACAGCATCTGCTGTAAGTTTGTCAAAATCTAATTGACCCGACTGAAAAGCTAACCATCTTGACTGTTGTTCTTCAATAATACTGACCACCACCTTTCCAATTTGTGGCATTTTCTTTCCAGACATTTCCTTAACAAGCTGGTTATCCCAAAGTGTTCCTGTCGACTTAAAGTTCCAGACAAAACCACGATAATCAGGATTAGCAATCAACTCGACCTTACTTCTTGGTACATATTTACTTAACATGTAAGGGCCTGTACCTACCGGATGCATACCAATACGGTCACCGTAATAATCAACAACCTCTTTAGCAACTCCGCCAAATGCAATATAGGCAAGAATATAAGGGAAATTATAGTCTTGGCGAGTTAAGGTAAATTGTAAAGTATATCGATCAAGTGCTTTGACTCCTGCAATTGGAGCAGCATAATCAAATTTTCCAGTTTTCTTTGCTTGGGCTACAACCGCATCGGCACCTAGTAACTTACCATCAATGAATGAAACAGACGGTGCTCTATTTTTAGGATCTAGAATACGTTTAATTGTATAGACGTAGTCTTCGGCTACTAGCTCACGGCGTTTACCTTTAAAAGCGGGATCATTAGTAAAATAGATACCTGGCTTAATTTTAAAAGTATACACTTTACCGTCTTGTTCCACTTTGGGCAGGCTCTCTACTGTATAGGGAGCTAACTGTAATGGGCGTGCCAGATAGTCATATTTAAGTAAAGGCTCAAAAATTGCCTCAGCAATATTAGCGCTATAGAAATTGGTGGTTTTGACCATATCAAAGCCATCATCTGGGGCTTCATAGGCAACATGCAAAATTTTGTTTGGTTGCGCTGGCGTAATTGCGTAAGCACAAGGAACTGATGTAATAGCCAGATTTAAAATGGCGAGCTTAAAAAATTTTAATTTCAAGTTCATACCCACGTAATTAGTTTTTTAAAAGATATTATCCTTTTGAGTAACATCTAAATCTGCATAAGAAAAGTTCTTTTTCAACAGATAAGCCTATTTAGGTTTAATTCTTTACTTTTCTATGAGCATTTTTATTTGAACAAATGGAAAAACAAAGTCAAAAACCCAATCTTTTGTAACTACTGAAAATAAAGCGAATTTCATGCCATTTATTAATATTCATCACAAAATAATTAATAATATTAGAAATTCATATTTTTATTAGGTACTTAAAATGGTTTGAACTATATAGATAAAAGTAACTTTTTGCCAAATATTATATTTGCATATGTTAATCATCTAATACCTTAAATGCACAAATAAAATACATTAAAAATTAATTATGTTCCACATTAGATCAAGCTCCCCCCACACATAACTACCATTCAATATATTGATTTATAATAAAAATACAACTCAAAGACATAGCAATAAATATTATAACATTACATATAAAAAGGTTCTAAAACGATACATTTTTATTTATTAAGCATGTGAAGAGTCCAGCAATGTATATTTTTTATACAAAAAAATTTGAAACTTTTGGCCAGCGATCAAAAATTTTCCAAACGGAAAATTTATTTTTGTTTAATAACAGATGAATCTTCGTACTGAATCATAATAAAATCAATATATATCAATATTTTGCATAAACTAAAAAAAGAAAAATATATAGTTGGCACTTGCTTTGCTTAAAAACTTTCCAGCAATATCGCTAACGACAACAAAAAGGGATCAAATCCACGATGAAAAAAAAATACAATGTTCGATCTCAGGCAACCCCCAAGATCAGCAAAACAATTCTTAAATTAAGCACCCTTAGTTTAAGTATGATGTGTCTTACCCTGGCACAGGCAGCAGAAACTGAACAATCAAGTAGTGATGAAAAACCAACAAAAGTCGTAAAAGTTGCCGTTACAGGTTCTTCAATCAAAGGAGTTGCAGCACAAAGTGCTTCACCTATTACCATTATTAAAGGCGAAGATCTCGCAAATGCTGGCGTTACTACAGTTGAAGAGGCATTAACCCGTGTAAGTTCAAATCAGGCAGGTTTTTCAACTGACCAGAATGTGGGTGCCAGTAATACCGATGGTTCTACCGCTAACCTTCGGGGTTTAGGTAGCGATAAAACACTCGTTTTACTTAATGGACGACGCCTCGCAGCGAACCCTTTTGGTACTTCCACCGTAAACCTAAATATTATTCCTTTAGCAATGATTGATCGTATTGAAGTTTTACGTGATGGTGCCTCAGCAGTTTATGGTGCCGATGCTGTTGCAGGGGTTATTAATTTCATTACAAAAAAAACATATCAAGGTGTGGGTATTAGCGCAGGCTTGTTACAACCAGAACACAAAGGTGGTGACAAACAAGATATTTCTATCTTTGGTGGCTATGGCGACTTAGATGAAGATGGTTTTAATATTTTCGGTGTTGTAGATTATCGTCGTACTAACGGCATTATGGCAAAAGACCGAAAAATTTCTGAACGTGGCGGAGTATTACCAGAACTCGGTCTTGATGGACGCTCTGCTAATGCGTTTACCTCAAATTTTTATGATCCTATATCTGGAGTTTCTGGAAATCCCTATGCTCAAAATGGTCAATGTTTGGGCCCCACAGAGTCAGCAGAAGAGGGATTCTGTTATGCAAATACTCAAGCTTTGATAGGTATCAAACCTGACGTAGAAAACGTTTCTGTTTTAGGACGTGGTACATTCAAAGTTAATGATAATTTAAATGCTATTGGTGAATATATTTATTCACGTAGTGAAGTTATCACTTCTGTTGCTCCAGATCCTTTTAGCCGTAGCAATCTTTCAACTCGCGTCACCCTTCCAAGTGATAGTCCATATTATCCAGGCAATGGTATTGTTCCTAGCGTTAATGGGTTAAGTGGTGCCCCCCTAGAACTCTATTTACGCTCACATGCTGGGAACCGTATAGCTAAATCAATTAATGAATCATATCGGCTTTTTGCTGGTCTGGAAGGTGACGTATGGGGATGGGATTTAAACACAGGTATTACCTATGCAAAAAGTGAAGCCTCAGATAATTTCGTTACTGGTCAATTAAATAAGACTAAATTACAAGATGCCTTAAATAACGGAACATTAAACCCATTTGGTGAAAGTAGTGATCCTAATATCTGGAACAGTTTATCAGTTAAAGGAAAATATAATGAAGCAACTTTAGAATCCACTACTGCTGACTTCAGTATTAGCCGTCCTATTTTTACTTTACCTGCTGGTGAGGTTGGTTTTGCTTTAGGAGGCAGCTTTACTAATCAAGATTGGAAACAACATATTAATGCAGATTTAGTCCGTCAAGCTCCTAGTAGTGGTACAGACCCTAGTAAACCTGATAATTCTGGCGACCGAGACATTACCTCTGCATTTGCAGAATTACAAATACCTATAACCAAAACGATCGAAGCACAACTTGCAGCTCGTTACGATGACTATAGTGACTTTGGCGATACTTTTAACCCTAAATTCGCGATCCGTTGGGAGCCATTAAAACAACTCATGTTCCGTACCTCATATAGCACAGGTTTCCGTGCACCAAGCCTATATGAGATTAATGCGGCTCAAAGCAAAACTTATACTGGTGCAAAATATAATGACCCACTTTACTGCCCAGGCGGTGAGGTCGTAGAAGGGAAAAATAAAAATGACTTTTGTAATACTCAATTTATGAAATTACAGGGAGGCTCAAAAGATTTACAACCTGAAGAATCAAAATCATTTACTGCTGGCTTTGTTTTCGAGCCAATTAAAAACCTTGTACTAACGGTTGACTATTTCAATATTAAAATTGACGACCTGATTGCTCAGGTGGGAGAAGCCACAATCTTTGGAGAACCTGAAAAATACTCTGCTCTTTTTGTAAGAAATGCTGATGGTACTATCGACTATATAAAAACCAACTTATTCAACTCTGGTGGTATGAAAACAGAAGGTTTTGATATTAGTCTGAATTATTTAACTCCAATGACATCCACTGGCCGTTTTGGCTTTGGAATTGATGGGACTTATGTATCCAAACTAGATTATCGCGACTCAAAAAGTGAGCCATGGACAGGACAGGTTGGCCTATATGAAGACCCTGCTGTTGTCCGATGGAAACACACAGCTAATATTAACTGGGCATATGAAAATTGGAGACTAGTTTTTGAACAACAGTTTGTACGTGGTTACGATGATCAAAATCAGATAGGTGAAGAACAATATGATCATCACAAAGTTAGTGATTATACCCTCTACAATATTTCTGGTACCTATAAAGGCTTTAAAAATCTTGAGCTAACAGCGGGTATTAAAAATATTTTCGATGAAGACCCATCTGCTTCAAACGTTTTAGATAATTTCCAATACGGATATGACCCTCGGTATGGTGACCCAACAGGACGTACATACTATTTACGTGGTACATACAAGTTCTAATTGGTTATTTTGCAAACACGACTTCAGACATCGTGTTTGCAGACCGAATACTCACCCTTAGTCAAACATTAATTTAAGAATTGTTTGTCTCAAGTTTCAGGAGTAACTATGGGCATGACTTTTACAGACATAGAAAATAAATCTGCCAAACGCCTAATTGGTATTGCTGCAGTTATTTTTCTGCATCTTCTTGTTGCCTATATTCTGATGTCAGGTTTAGCAAACAATATTCAAAAACCAGCAGAAAAACCTGTGGAATTACAAATTATTCAGGATATTAAGCCGCCTCCTCCACCAAAGCCGGAAGAGCCGAAACCAAAGGAAAAACCGCCTGAGCCACCAAAAATGGTAGAAAAAGTTGCCAAGGTTCCTGAGCCGCCTAAACAAGTAGAGAAAGTAGCAACACCGGTACAAAAAACGACACCAGTGGCTCAACCGACTAAAGCGGCTACCCCAGCTCCTGCGGCACCTAGTACCCCATCTCCAAGCCCTGTTGCCGCACCTGCTCCAGTGGCTGCTGCGCCGGCACCAAAACCAGCTGGTGTAAGTCGTGGTGTTTCAGAGGGTTCTGCTGGCTGTGAAAAACCAGAATATCCACGAGAAGCACTTATGAATGAAGAACAAGGGACAGTGCGAATACGTGTTTTGGTTGATACATCCGGCAAAGTTATTGATGCCAAAGTAAAAAAATCGAGTGGCAGCAAAATTTTAGATAAAGCGGCAACTAAAGCTTACAGCTTATGTACGTTCAAACCAGCAATGAAAGATGGTGTACCTCAGCAAGATTGGTATGAAATTGAATATCCATTTGTAATTGAATAAACAATTGAATTAGCAAGAAATTAAAAAATATTGGAGATATACGATGAAAAAATCAACTCAACCGTTAGTTCGTTTCGCTTCTGCAAGTCTAATCGCAGCTTGCTCGTTACTTCCATTAAGCTCAGTTTTCGCAGAAGAAACAAGCAATACTCCTGTGGCCACAGCAACTACTGAAACTACATCAAGTACAAATACTCCAACTCCACCACCGAAACCCGCAACGAGTGAAACTGTTAAAAACCCTTATGGCCTAGAAGCCCTTTGGCGCGAAGGTGATTTAGTTGCTAAGTCTACCTTATTTATATTAGTACTCATGTCGATTGGAACTTGGTACATCATCATCTCTAAACTATTGCAGCAAGGTAAAGTCAAACGCCAAGGCAAAGAAGCTGAAAAACATTTCTGGGAAGCGACTTCCCTTGATAATGCTGCAGAAGGTTTAGAACAAAGTAGCGCTTATCGCTTTATTGCAGAAAAAGGCATTAATTCAACTAAATCACATGGCGGTTCTTTACTTGAACGAATCGATTTTAATACATGGGTGAGCATTTCAATTCAACGCGCAATTGAGAAAATACAAAATCATTTAGGCGGTGGTTTAGCCTTTTTAGCAACAGTAGGTTCTACTGCACCATTTGTTGGTCTTTTTGGTACTGTATGGGGAATTTATCACGCATTAACAGCCATTGGTATCTCAGGTCAAGCATCTATCGATAAAGTTGCAGGCCCCGTTGGTGAAGCTCTGATTATGACAGCGATTGGTCTTGCAGTCGCAGTACCTGCTGTACTTGGTTATAACTGGCTTACACGCCGTAATAAAGCAGTTATGGAAAATGTCCGTTCATTTGGTTCAGATTTACACGCGGTTTTATTAAGTGGAGAAATTAATACCAATAATTCAGTTAATCGCAGTATTAAATAATCAGGAGCAAACATTATGGGTATGAGTGTTGGTTCTGAAGATGATGACGAAATGATTGGCACAATTAACACGACACCTCTGGTTGATGTCATGTTGGTTTTACTTATTATTTTTCTTATTACTATTCCGGTAGTCACACATACGGTTCCAGTGAAACTACCAGAAGAAAAAAATACTCCATATGCAACCACTCCTGAAAATATTCAACTCTCAGTAAATAAGAAAGGCGATATTTTCTGGAACGAAAGTTATGTGCCTAGTAAAGAGATATTACTGGCAAAACTTCAAGCAGTTGCACAAAAAAGACCTCAGCCAGAAGTTCATATTCGGGGTGATCAGCTTACCCATTTTGAAGCGATAGATCAGGTCATTAGTACGACCAAAGAAGCTGGTATTGGCAAAATTGCTTTTGTTACTACCCCTCCAGCCTCCCCGTAATTAACTTAAGGAGAATTTTATGGGTATGAATGTCGGTTCAAATAATGATGACGATGTGATGTTAGAAGTCAACATGACACCTCTTATTGATGTCATGTTGGTACTCATTATTATGTTTATTATTACCATACCTACACCAAACAACGCGATTAATATTAATTTGCCAAATGGCACACCGCCACCAACAAATGAAAAGCCACCTGAAGTCATTGATGTAAGAATTGATGCGGTAGGCAAAGTATTTTGGAATAACCAAGAGGTTTCTGACCGAAAGGCGCTAGAGACTTTATTTCAAGGTGTTGTTGCTAAAAAAGATCAAGACCAGATCAAACTCAAACCAGACCAGATGGCTGAATATAAGAATGTAGCGATGGTCATGGCTACAGCACAGCGTTTAGGTGTCACTAAAATTGGAATTGTGAGCAGTAACTAATATTGCTTTTCAATATATTTAACTCTATTAACTCCTGCGCTAACTTGAATCTTCAGTTAGCGTTTTTTTTTGAAGCGAAATATTCAACTCTAAAATAATATCTCCACACTCATCATATTCTCCAGTTTCTATAAAACCCATTTTTTTATAAAGTTTTCCAGCAATGTTATTAGAAGATTTATACATCGTTCGAATTCGTTTAGCTCCTTTTGCAGCTATTTCATCAATTGCCATTTGCAATGCCTTGGTACCATAACCTTTGGCTTGATGGTCTTTGCCAATCATAAAACGAAACAACCAAAATAATGTCTCATCAGGTGGGTCAACTTCGACACAGTACATTAAGAATCCAATGACTCTATCATTTGAACAAATCACTCGTGGACAGTAATGTTCTTCCACTTTAGACTCAGCAATAGAATATACATTTGGTGCAACATAGTCCTTTTGATATTCATCCAACGACAACTTTGCACATAGAATCCAATTCTCACGATTAAGATTTTTTAAGTTAATCAATCTCAAAACCTTTTAGCTATAAATTCCCTTCCTATAAGCACAAAATATACCGAAAATAAAAAAAGCCTCCGAAGAGGCTTTTCTCAAAACAGGATGAAATTAATCACCTGTATAACCTTTTAACTTCAAACGAGCAGCATGAAGTAACGGCTCAGTGTAACCAGAAGGCTGTTCACAACCTTTGAAGATAAGATCAGAAGCTGCTTGGAAAGCAATATTTGTTTCAAAGTTAGCTGCCATTGGTTTATACAATGGGTCATTTGCATTTTGCTCATCAACAATTTTTGCCATACGTTTAAGCACTTCTTCAACTTGTTCACGAGTTACAATACCGTGACGTAACCAGTTAGCAACGTGTTGAGAAGAAATACGTAATGTTGCACGGTCTTCCATTAAGCCCACGTTGTTAATATCAGGAACTTTCGAACAACCTACACCTAAGTCAACCCAACGAACAACATAACCTAAGATACCTTGGCAGTTATTTTCAAGTTCATTGTTAATCTCTTCCGCTGACCAATTTGTATCAGGTGCAAATGGTGGTGTTAACAGATCATCTAATGACAACATTTCTTCAGCTTTTAACTGATCTTGACGTGCTTTTACATTTACTTGATGGTAATGCATCGCGTGAAGAACAGCACCAGTTGGAGATGGAACCCAAGCACATGAAGCACCCGCATTTGGATGTGCAGCTTTAGTTGCTAACATATCTTTCATGCTATCTGGTTTTGGCCACATGCCTTTACCAATCTGTGCTTTACCTTGTAAACCACATTTCAAACCAATTGCAACGTTACGGTTTTCGTAAGCAGCAATCCATTTTTGTGTTTTAACAGCTTCTTTACGAACAACTGGCGCAGCTTCCATAGAAGTATGGATTTCGTCACCCGTACGGTCCATAAAGCCAGTATTAATAAAGATTGTACGGTCTTTAGCAGCAGCAATACAGTTTTTCAAGTTTACAGATGTACGGCGCTCTTCATCCATAATACCGATTTTTAACGATTTAGGAGGTAATCCAATCGCCTGTTCAGCACGTTCAAATAACTCTACAGCAAACGCAACCTCTTCAGGACCATGCATTTTTGGCTTAACAATATACATAGAACCTTTACGAGAGTTTTTATTTTCGTTTGTACTACGGATATCAGCAATTGATAACAATGGAGTTACCAATGCATCCATAATACCTTCGAAAATTTCTTCACCATCTACCAAAATAGCTGGGTTAGTCATTAAGTGACCTACGTTACGAAGTAACATAAGTGAACGACCATGAAGTTTTGTTGTACCACCAATTAAGTTTTTAATTTCGCGGTCTTTATTTAGATCACGAACAATAGTTTTACCATTCTTTTCAATAGATTCTTGAAGTGTACCCTTCATTAAACCTAACCAATTACGGTAACCTTCAACTTTTTCTTCTGCATCAACAGCCGCAACAGAGTCTTCCAAATCTTGAATTGTGGTTACTGCCGCTTCAAATGTTAAATCTTTAACACCCGCTGGATCAGTTTGTCCAATTGGGCTATTTGCATCAATTTCGATAATGACATGAAGACCATTACTTAAAAGTACAACTTCTGAAGGATTTGCTTCTTCACCATTGAAACCAACAAACTGAGCTTCATGAGCTAAACCTGTTTTTGAACCATCTTTCAAAGTTACAACAAGTTTATTTTGCTCAATTGCATAGTTTTTTGCATCTGCATGTGAACCTTGAGCAAGCGGGAAAACTTCATTTAAGAAATTCTTAGCGAACTCAATAACTTTTGCACCACGAACAGGATTATATCCTTTACCTTTTTCAGCTCCACCTTCTTCAGAAATTACATCGAAGCCGTAAAGTGCATCATATAAAGAACCCCAACGGGCATTTGCTGCATTTAAGCAATAACGTGCATTACGTACAGGTACAACTAACTGTGGTCCTGCCAACAAAGCAATTTCTTCGTCTACGTTTTCAGTAGTAATTTGAAAATCTTCAACTTCTGGCAATAAATAACCAATTTCAGTTAAGAACGCTTTATAAGCACCTAATTCAAATTTGTTGTTACGGTGCCATTCATCAATTTTTGCTTGTAATTCATCACGCTTAGCCAATAATGCTTTATTTTTTGGGCTAAGATCGACAACAACTTGCTCAAAGTTCTTCCAGTAAGTTTCACTATCTAAACCAGAACCTGGTAAAGCTTCATTTTCGATAAAATCGTAAAGTTCTTTAGCAATCGCTAACTTGCCTTTTTGAATACGTGCAGTCATTGTCTTTCCTGAAGTTGCTACTTTTTATACCAAGAGAATCCTAGTATACCGATTTAAATTAAGCTGAATACTAATATCACATTCCTAAATAGTAAGCATTTTCCCTTGCAAAACTATTGACAAAGATAAAATTTTCTATATAGGAAATATTAAAATTCTAACTAAGATTCCCATCAATTTATTCAATATTTAAAGATACTGAAACTAGACTTTTTGTTAACAGACAAAAAGTTTCACTATCTTGTTTTTCTAAAGCGTATTTAGTTATATCAAACTTTGCTGCGTGAAAAAGCACTATTTAATTAAATTTATCTATTTTTTGTTATAAAAAAGCGCTCAATCTAGAGCGCTTTTCATATCTACTTTACTTAAGAGGTTTTTGTAGCATCAATATGTCGGTGTTCAGAATGTAAATATTCATCAGACTGCATTTCTAGCAAACGTGAACGCGTACGTTCAATTTCAAATGCTAACTTTTCACCTTGATATATATCAATAATACTATCTTGAGACGTTAAAAGTAATTTCACACCTCGATCGTAAAACTCATCTACTAGATAAATAAAGCGACGAGTACCTTCTGACAAGAAATCTGTCAAATGAGGAACATTACTCACTAGAACCGTATTATAAATATTCGCAATTTCAATAAAATCTGCTGGGCTACGTGGTTTAAAGCAGAGTTCAGAAAACTCACACCACAACACATCTTCTGTATGTCCCAAAGTCTCGACAACACGATTATTAATCACAATCGGCTCTTGAGAATGAGCTTGTGTATGAGTTAAAGCACTAAAACGTTCAGCCATCCAGCTTTGAGCTTCATTCGTTAATGGCGATTTAAATAATTGAGCTTGTTTTAGTACACGCAAACGATAGTCCACACCTGCATCTACATTTAAAACAGCACAGTTCTTTTTAACCATTTCAATGGTTGGCAAGAAACGATCACGGTGAATACCGTTTTTATATAAGCCATCTGGTGCAATGTTTGATGTTGCGATTAATGTCACACCACGAACAAACAATTTTTGGAATAAATCGCTTAAGATCATTGCATCTGTTACGTTTGATACAAAGAACTCATCGAAACAGATAACGACAGCATCTTTATAGATTTGGTCAGCTACGATTTCAAGTGGATTACGTTGGCCTGAAAGCTTATTTAGCTCTTTATGAACATGTTGCATGAAATGATGAAAATGCATACGCGTTTTACGGCGAAATGGCACAGATTCATAAAATTGATCCATAAGCCAAGTTTTTCCACGGCCTACTCCGCCCCACATATATACACCTTTAGGTGAAGTTTGACGACGGAAACGACGGAAAGCTTTTTTTGAGGCTTTATAACGGTTTAAAAGTTCTTTCCATACGCGATCTAATTCTTGCACTGCCTGTGCTTGCGCTTCATCTGCCATAAATTGACCTGAAGCTAAAGCCTCAGCATAGCGTTCTGCTGGGGAAGAAGGTGTGAATGCAGTACTATGAGAAGATTTTAAATTTAACATATCGTTTTATTTCAATTTTAACTGATGAGAGTATAGCGAACATTTTGTTCAACCACATTAGCTTTTAGCATCAAGAGTTACGACGATGACTCTTTTGCATATTGCCGAGGACTCTGTCCAAACCATCGTTTAAATGCATGATTAAATGCCGCCGGTTCAGAATAGCCGAGTAATTCAGCAACAACTTCTATTGAGTATTCCCTATATTCCATAAGCTTCAATGCCTTATTCTTGATAATTTGTTCACGAATTTGCTTATAACTCGTATTTAGCTGTTGCAGTTGATGCCTTAATGTCCTTTCAGGCATTTTCAATGCAAAAGCTGTTTCCGCCATGCTCGGGATAATTCCTTGTTGCAGTTCAAGATAATCTTGCACACATTGTATGATATGTGGAGTTTGATGATCTTGTTGATTTAATCTTGTTATTTCTGCAATACATTTTGATTCATAAATACGATGTGTAATGATATCGGCAGAAGGAATCTTGATTTCAAGTACATCCTTACTTAGGCTAAATGCCGCATATTTACCATTAAAATGCACATCTTCGCCATAATATGCAAAATAGTTTGACAAAGTATCTATATCAGTAGGTTTTTCAAATGGAAGTTCTATACGCATCGTAGGCATTTGTAATCCCATCATCGTATAAATATCTTGAATAAATTTATAAGTTCCAGAGATTTCACATTGTGCCCGTAACTGGCCAATTTCCGTTTTTAAATCAACAGGCAAATAATTTAAAATCGTCCGCTCATCAGTTTCGTATAAAGCTAAGCTACCAAATAAATGCGTAAGCTTTTGATATTTTATACCCTTATTTAAAGCAGTTTGAATATCATTACTTGTGACAAGCAGCATAAGCAATGGGCCGTAACCCGCTAAAGCGTAATGCTGTCCAATAAATAAACCCTTTTCAGGCTCTACATTTTTACTAATTATTTGTTGAATGTCCCATTCAAGACGATCATGAATTGTGGAACTCGGGTCTAAAGCATCGACTTTAATACCTATATCGGCCAAACGTGAGTCGACATCAATGCCAGCATTGCGCATTCCTTGAATTAAATAGATTAAACCAAGTATCGACCGTTTCATTCTTCTATCAATTTCCCTAGACTGAAATGTTTTACTATAAAGAAGCAAGAAAATTAATTGCCGAATCTATCAATTTTCACGTCGATACAATCATGTTTAAACTGATTAAAAAACGTTAGTCTTGCGTGCAATCCTCTTTTCAGCTTATGCAGAGTTTCCAATGCTAAACGCAAAGCAAGATGCTATTCAAAAAACTAAAATCGCTATTATTGGTGCTGGCTTTGGTGGCCTAGCAATGGCAATCCGTTTACTCCAAAATCAACAGCAAGACTTTGTTATTTTAGAAAAATCAAACGATGTCGGTGGAACTTGGCGAGAAAATCGTTATCCAGGTGCAGCATGTGATGTTCAATCTCATATGTATTCATTGTCTTTTGCACCAAAAACAGATTGGACAAAACGCTATGCTGAGGGACCAGAGATCTTTAATTATATTCAAGACATTACACAAAAATATAAAATTAAAGATTACTGTAAATTTAACCATGACGTAACTCATGTCCAATATGATGAAACACGTCATGTGTGGACTCTAGATTTTAAGAACCAACTTTCTATAGAAGCTCAATTTGTAGTTTTTGCATCTGGTCCCCTACACATCCCACAAATTCCTCCTATCAAAGGGATTGAAAAATTTAAAGGAAAAGTATTTCATTCCTCAAAATGGGAACATGACTATGACTTAAACGGAAAGTCAGTCGCATCTATTGGTACAGGTGGTAGCGCAATTCAATATATTCCTGAAATAGCCAAAGATGTTAAACAGCTCTATGTATTTCAAAGAACAGCTGCATGGGTAATACCACGTGATGAGCGCAAATATTCAAGCTTAAGTAAAGCATTATTCAAATCTTCTAATATTTATCGCCAGATTCATCGTAGTCGTCTTTACTGGAGTAATGAATCTCGCGTTGTACCCATTGTTCAACCTCAAATCATGAAGTATGGCCAAAAATTGGCAGAAGCATTCATCCGTTTTCAAGTTAAAGATAAAGAGTTAGCAAAAAAACTCACACCTGACTTCGTTATGGGATGTAAACGTATTCTTATCTCAAATAAATACTTTCCTACCTTTAACCGAAAAAATGTTGAGCTAGTAACAGATAGCATTCAAGAGATCAAAGAAAACACTATTGTTACTAAAGATGGTCAAGAACGATCTATTGATTGTTTAATTTACGGTACAGGTTTTATTACTGACCCACGCATTTATTTAAAACATTTCACATGTATCGGACGTAATCAAATCGAGTTAAAACAAGCATGGAAAGATGGTGCTGAAAGCTATTACGGTATTATGACTAAAAACTTTCCCAATCTATTCCAACTGGTAGGCCCTAATACAGTTCTAGGTCATAATTCGATTATTTTTATGATTGAATCTCAAGTAAATTACATTTTACAGCTTATTCAGTTAGTAGAAGAATCTGGTCAAAAAGCAATTGAGATCAAGCCTGAAATTCAAGACGCTTTTAACGAACGTGTCCAAAAGCAGCTGCAAGGAACCGTATGGCAAGCTGGTGGGTGTAGTAGTTGGTATCAATCTGCCGATGGTAGAAACTTTTCACTATGGCCAACTTACACATGGAGGTATTGGTTAGAAACACGTAAAGTTAAGCCCAAAGACTACTTACTTTTAAATAAAAGCTCACAAAGCTATGCAGCTTAAAATGTTCAAGACATAATAGGTAGATTGATAACAATCTATCTATTATATGCAATCTTTTTATCTCATCATTCAAATTTTTTTAGCACTGGCTTTCGGTTATTTCCTAGCACCCAAACTATCTCTAAATATCCGACAATTTATATTTAAAATACTGCCCTATTTTTCTTATATTCTTTTAGCTAGTGTAGCTTTTGAATTAACCTTGGCCCTTGACCAAATCGAGAATCCTTCTGCCATACTCCCACCCGCTATTATCATTGCTCTTACCACGTCTTTTGGTTCGTTCTTTACGTGTTTATTTGCTTATACAATTTTTGATAAACAAAGTGTTAAAGGCAAAATTTCCCTACAACTTTTTGTAAATGCTTTAAAGAATATTGCGAAGGCTTTTCTTGCACTAGGTGTCGGTGTTTTATTCGGCGCTATCATTACTCAATTCACCTCACATATCGCATTTAATAGCTGGTATTTGTTATTACTTTTTATTTTTTTAATTGGTATCGAACTTGCCTTCACCCACTTTAACCGCACATGGTTAAGCTGGAAAATTTTAATTGTACCCTTAGCCGCTTTTATAGGGTCATGTATAGCAGGCTTTTTGAATTACTATTTGCTCCACAAGCATTTTACACTTAATGAAACTTTAGCTTTAGCACAAGGCTACGGCTGGTATTCGATGTCGGGGATTTTATTTACGCAATTACATTCGGCAGAGTTGGGTGGAATCGCCTTATTAACCGACTTATTTAGAGAAATTGTTGCTATTTTTCTAATGTATACCATGGGTTGGCGTTTTCCACGCCCTGCCATCTCAAGTGCTGGTGCAACCTCAATGGATGTTACCTTAGCAATGGTAAAACAATCATGTGGTACACATTATGTACCACATGCCATGATGAGCGGCTTATTACTAAGCCTACTTGCCCCGTTATTAATTAGCTTATTCCTAAATTTTTAGGTAATTGAAGCAAGAATAGACTTCAACATTTCTGTTGGGTTTTCTGCTTTAGTAATCGGTCGACCAATAACCAGATGTGTAGAACCATCAAGCATAGCTTGCTTTGGAGTCACAATACGTTTTTGGTCGTCTGCATTAGAACCTTCTGGACGAATTCCTGGTGTTACCAGAGAGAAGTCTTGCCCGATCAATTCACGAAGAATCTTAGCTTCTTGAGCAGAACAAACCACCCCATCCAAGCCACTTTCTTTCGTTAAATTAGCTAAGCGCTTCACATGCTCTACAGGTTCAATATCTAAACCAATATCTTTTAAATCTTCCCGACCCATTGATGTGAGTACTGTCACAGCAATAAGTTGGGTTTGATAGTTACCCGCTTTTAAACGTTCCACACAAGTTTCCATCATTTTACGGCCACCTGAAGCGTGAACATTTACCATCCATACGCCTAAATCAGCCGCTGCACATACTGCTTGAGCGGTAGTATTTGGAATATCATGAAATTTAAGATCAAGAAAAACTTCAAAATTTTGTTCTTGCAGTTTTTTTACAACAGATGGGCCTTCATGAGTAAAAAGCTCTTTACCTACTTTTACGCGGCATAAAGCAGGATCAAGCTGTTCAACAATTTTTAAAGCGTCATATTGGCTTTTTGCATCTAACGCAACAATGATACTCAAGAGACTTTCTTCCATCATATAAAATCAGCGTTATTATAATAGACAACTCATGAAGGAATAAAGGAATGTAGAGAGCTGCTTTCCAAAATTAAAGCGATAAGATCAAAAGCGTTTATATTTAGAAGAATAAAAGAAGAGATAAAATTTAGAGACATACTACTCTTTACTCATTAATAAAGAGTAGTACGGGGGGGATTATAGCGGAGTAGAATTTTTATCTTGCGGATAAATATCTACAACGGTTTTTTCATGTCTTACATTTGCAGCTGCTTCAGCCGCTGCTAATTGAGCACTTTGGATTTGTTCTTTTCTTAAATGGTCAATATCTTTACGCAGGCGTTTAATTTCCCAACCTTTTTGGAATACTCTGAAAACCTGTACACCAAGTAAAAGACCGACCACTGTTCCTAGTACTAATGTGAGTAGCAATAATAAGCCTAAACGCATAGCTGGAACTTGGGTAAATAACAAATCAACAGAAAGTTCTGTTGGATTCTGCAAAACAAGTGCTAAAGAATAGCCAAATACAACAATAAGCAATGCAATTAAAATATAACGCATAGACACCCCGACTTATAAATTTTATTTATTTCCCAGATTCGTTTACTGCGTCACGAAGGGCTTTTCCGGGTTTAAAATGTGGAACAGCTTTAGCTGCAACTTCAACTGATTTTCCTGTTTTAGGATTGCGACCAACTCTTGGATCACGGTGGTGTAAAGCAAAGCTACCAAAACCACGGATTTCAATTCGATTATCAGTTGATAGTGCTTCTATCATTTGATCAATCATAATTTTAACCGCCTCTTCCACCAAAGGTTCAGCTAAGTGTGGGTTTTTTAGCGCAATGCGTTCAATCAAATCAGACTTATTAAGAGCTTCAGTAGTCATCTACGACCTCGTTATTTATTGCTACTCTATGTCGTTCGATAATAACCTGTTTAAATACAAAACGGTAGCGCAGTATGTTGAATACTAGGCTACCGTTTACAGTAATTTGTATAAAAAGTACAATTCCGTTACATGAAACTGTACTTTGTTAACTTATTACTTCATTTGTGCTTTGATCAAGTCACCAATAGTCTTAGGACCATTGTCTTGACTTGTAGTTGCTGTACGCAAGCTAGCAACTGCTTCTTTCTCTTCAGCTTCGTCTTTCGCTTTGATAGACAAGTTGATAGAGCGAGATTTACGATCAACGTTGATGATCTTCGCTTCAACTTCTTGACCAACTTCTAAGAATTTAGTCGCATCTTCTACGCGGTCACGGTTGATTTCAGAAGCTTTAAGAGTTGCTTCAACTTCGTCAGCTAACTTAACAGTTGCACCACGAGCATCAACTGCAGTTACAGTACCTTTAACTAAAGCACCACGTTCGTTAGCAGCTAAGAAGTCATTGAACGGATCGCTGTTCAATTGCTTGATACCAAGGCTGATACGGTTACCTTCAGCGTCTACAGACAAGATAACAGCTTCAACAGTGTCACCTTTCTTGTAACGACGAATAGCTTCTTCACCTTGCTCGTTCCAAGAAATATCAGACAAGTGTACTAAACCGTCGATACCGCCGTTCAAGCCAATGAAGATACCAAAGTCAGTGATAGACTTGATAGTACCAGATACTTTTTCGCCTTTCTCATGAGCTTTAGCAAACTCTTCCCATGGGTTAGCACGAGTTTGTTTGATACCAAGGCTAATACGACGACGTTCTTCATCAACTTCAAGAACCATAACATCAACTTCATCACCAATCTGAACAACTTTAGATGGGTGGATATTTTTGTTAGTGTGGTCCATTTCAGAAACGTGAACTAAACCTTCAACGCCTTCAGCGATTTCAGCGAAACAACCGTAGTCAGTTAAGTTAGTTACGCGAGCTTTAACGATAGAACCTTTAGGGTAACGGCTCATGATCGCTAACCATGGATCTTCGCCTAATTGTTTAAGGCCTAAAGATACGCGGTTACGTTCACGGTCAAATTTAAGTACTTTAACAGTAACTTCTTGACCAACTTCAACAACTTCTGAAGGGTGCTTGATACGCTTCCAAGCCATATCTGTGATATGTAGAAGACCATCAATACCGCCAAGATCAACGAATGCACCGTAATCAGTAAGGTTTTTGATTGTACCTGTAACTGTTTGACCTTCTTCAAGTTGAGCAAGTAATGCTTCACGGTCAGCAGAAGATTCAGCTTCCATAACAGCACGACGAGATACAACAACGTTATTACGTTTAGCATCAAGTTTGATTACTTTAAACTCTAACTCTTTACCTTCAAGGTGAGTAGTGTCACGGATAGGACGAGTGTCAACTAATGAACCTGGTAAGAATGCACGAACAGGACCGATGTCAACAGTGAAACCGCCTTTAACTTTACCAGAGATAACACCAGTAACGATTTCGCCATCTTCAAAGATTTTTTCAAGTTTAGTCCAAGTTTCAGCACGCTTAGCTTTTTCACGTGATAAAACTGTTTGACCCATACCGTTGTCAAGAGCTTCAACAACTACGTCAACAGTATCACCAACCTGAACTTCAAGTTCACGTTGTTCATTTAAAAATTCAGCACGGTCAACAATGCCTTCAGACTTTAGGCCAGTGTCAACAGTTACCCAGTCGCTATCGATGTTTACAACAACACCTTGGATGACTGCACCCTTTTCAACGTTGAGGTTTAATTCACTTTCTTCAAAGAGGGCTGCAAAAGATTCGGTCATGATATACCTGATAAATTCAGCGGTCTTGGATCAGACAAGGCCGGTTTAGTTAAGTATCAACATAGTCTTTATAGACTGATCAAGCTATGCTTCAACTGATAATTCTATTTACTAAATAGTACGGCTATCGACATAATCAACCATTAACTTAAATACCTGATCGATCGTTAATTCCGAACTATCAATGATATAAGCATCTTTGGCTGGCTTGAGCGGAGCAACTTCTCGCTCCATATCTCTTTTGTCTCGTGCCTGTATATTAGCTAAAATGTCGTTTATTTTAGCATCTAGCCCCATACCCTGCAACTGTTTTACTCTTCGCTCAGCGCGTGACTCTGCCGAAGCTGTCAGATAAATTTTGGCATTGGCTTCTGGAAAGATAGATGTTGCCATATCACGACCATCTGCAACTAAACCAGGGCTTTGCGCAAAAGCTCTTTGTCTTTCAAATAGTGCCTGTCTAAGCTCTGGAACCACTGCAACTTTTGATGCGTACTCACCAACTCGTTCTGTACGAATTGTTTGAGATACATCTTCGCCATCCAAGAAGACCAAAATCCCTGAGGTAGACGTTTCAAATTTAATGTCCAGTTGACGTGCATATTGAATACATTCATCAAGCTGACTGTCTAATTTCTCTAATAACTCGTGTTTATGTAATGACAACCCTAATAAACGATATAAGGCACCCGAATCGAGTAAATGATATTGATAATGTGCTGCAAGTTTTGCGGCCAATGTTCCTTTACCCGAACCACTCGGACCATCAATAGTAATAATTTGAACTGTCATTGAACTCTCACTAAGAAGCAAATGCTTTAGCTAATCTCGAAAAGCCTAGTGTAATGGCTAGTTTTAACTGTGCAAGGATTAATTTACTGACCACTGGCGCTTTTGCCGTTAACTCGATGCGGTATGTAACTAAGGTAATGTATGGAGTAATCTCAGAAAACTCGATTCTACCTAAATGGTGTTTAATCAAAGGATTTTCTATTAATTTATACTCAATACTTTTATTTTCTTCCAACAATGTAATTTCTTCTTTAAGTGGCTTAATTGGACCAAATCCCATACGTCGAATTGAGCCTAAACCATCAGGTCTTTTAGAATCTGCGGAGTCTTTAACACGCACAACCTGTAAAGGTGCAAAAGCAGTATTGTAAGTTGAATGCTTAGAGAGCAAATTAAATACATCAGTAAGAGGAGCATTAAATTCTTTTTCTACGGTAATTACATTACGCATTGGATCGTCCTTATTAAATAGAATCATGACATTAAAACCGCGTTAATTTGCCATAAGAGTATGTTAATTTTTAATCATTTAAGGACGTTTTTTGTTGTTTCTCTTGTTTCTTTTGCTCACGTCTTTGTTTAAAAAAATGGCTAAGCTGTTGTGCACATTTTTCTTGTAGACAACCATTCTGAAATGTAAACCTATGATTATAATAACCTTGCTGTAATAACTGACGCGCACTCACCAAAGAGCCTGCTTTAGGTTCTGGCGTACCAAAAACCACATGCTTAATTCTTGCATGTACGAGCGCACCTACACACATAGTACATGGCTCAAGAGTGACATATAAAGTCGTATCTTCAGGTAATCGATAATTTTCTAAAGAGGAACACGCTGCACGGATAGCTTGAATTTCTGCATGTGCAGTTGGATCTAATAAAGTAATTGGAGCATTATAACCAGATCCAATTACTCGATTTTGGCTCACCAGAACCGCTCCAACAGGTATCTCACCCTGCTGGGCGGCTAATTCAGCTTGCTCGTAAGCAAGCTGCATCCAGTATTCATCACTATATTCAGTCATTTACTTTAGTTGATCACACCGTGTTGTCTAAGTAAGGCATTCCAGCTATCAATTGAAGTTACTGGTGGACAATCAGCCAATATACCTCTCAAGCTTAGATCATCACATGGTTTCCATTCAGGTGATAAATCTTTATCAACTAAGCGTGCGCGAACACCTTCCACAAAGTCAGGATGACGTATTTTCCACTCAGAAATCTGAGCCTCTAGATCAAAGACCTCATCCCATGAGTGAATTTGTTTGCCCCATTGCCACAGTAACCAAGTAATTGCCGCGGTACTAGGAGATCCTTTTTGCAAATTCTCACTCGCTTGACGTAACCAATCACTGCTCGCATCACGCAAGCTAACAATAGCTTGGTAGTCTTGTTCAAAATTAAAACCACGGCAAACGCTATGAATTACATCAAGTGAGTTTTGCAATGGACCCGCCGCAACAGGACGGTGCAAACTATTTAAAGTATCATCAATTGCTCGGAAATCCCCTGCAGGATAATGAGCCCAATTAATATTTAAAACTTTTTGCAAAACATTATCACGCTGTGCTTCACAAATATGTGTTGCCCAACCGATGCTATATGCTCCAGCAGCAGTCATGATTGAACCGGTTAACCCCGTAAACAAACCTATTGGACCACGATCTGCCAAGAAACGGCTCGCACCAACATCAGGATATAAACCAATATTAATTTCAGGCATTGCTAAACGTGAATATGGCGTCACTAGACGGAATGGTGCAGCCATAAACAAGCCTAAACCACCGCCCATTACATAACCTTCTCCCCAAACCACAACCGGTTTAGCATAATTATGTAAAAGTAAATCTAAAGCATATTCCTGCTGGAAGAACTTATTTGCGGTATCGACTTCTTGATTTATAACAAGTTGGCGTAATTTTCTAACATCACCACCTGCACAAAAAGCTTTTGGTGTAGTTGAGTCTAACCAAATTGCTTTAACCTGTTCATTGTCACGGAAATCTTCAAATACACGCAATAATGCCGTTACGATTGATTCGTCTAAAGCATGTAACGATTTAGGACGATTCAAACGTACTATACGCCAGCCGTTTTTTGCTTCTTCAACCACCAAGTCCGGGTGATAGTTATTTACATTGGGAGAGTTCATCATGCGTCCAATTGCCAGTCTATGGGCTCAATGCCATGTTGTTTCAAATATTGATTTGTTTTTGAAAACACTTTGCATCCAAAAAATCCCCCTCTATTTGCAGCAAGAGGTGATGGATGTGCGGCTGTTAAAACCAAGTGTTTATCTCTATTTATACGTTGTCCTTTGCGCTGTGCATAAGCACCCCACAAAATAAATACTATATGTTGTCTCTGTTCATTTAAAACATCAATAACTTCATCAGTAAATGCTTCCCAACCTTGCTTTTGATGTGAGGTTGGCTGTCCAGCTTCAACAGTAAGCACGCTGTTCAGTAAAAGTACGCCTTGCGTAGCCCATTTTGTTAAGTCACCATGGCGAGGAGCTGGAATACCCAAATCTGTATGTAATTCATGAAAAATATTGCGCAAAGATGGTGGTAATGCAATACCTTTTTGAACAGAGAAACTTAATCCATTCGCTTGGTTTGGCCCGTGATATGGGTCTTGCCCTAAAATCACAACTTTCACATCAGCCAGTGGTGTGATATTTAAAGCATTAAAGATCTGTTTACTAGGCGGATATATTATTTTCTGAGCTTGTTTCTGTTGAAATAAGAAATCGCGCAAACTATCCATCTGAGGACTTAATAGAAAAGGTGCTAAAGATCTTTTCCAACTTTCTTCTAATTGAACTTTACTGAGTTTATCTTGCTGTTGCTCAGTTAATTGCATTAATGTCATCCTAGATCAATTTTCAATTCTACAAATAAAATAAGTAATTCGATTTATACTTCGACTTGCAAATCAACTTGAGGATTATTAAATTTAATCCCTTTTTTCAAGTCTTCATACATTTGTGGATTTGCCCACTCTATCTGAATTTGTTCTGAAAAAACAATTCCATCAAGACTTAAAATACCCATTTGTTCGTTTTGAATATCTTCAATAAAACTCTGAGCATATCCAGTATCAGTCTCATGAACAATAACAGAATATACTTCAACATCACCTTCCCCATTTTGAGTGACTGTTGATTGTAAAACTTGCTGAGCTAGATAAAAGAAAATACGTGAAAACTGTTCAGCCGATGGTGAAACAGGTAAAGAAATCCAACGAGCACTAAAAGTCTGACATGCATCAATATATTGAGAATCATCTTTTTCCCAAAAACAAATTGCGTGATCAAAGCTATCGAATAAGTCTTTTATTACTCCTTTTAGGAGTCCAAAATCATAAACCATTTGCCCATGATCTAATTTCGAAGCTTTAAGCAATAACTCAACTTTATAGCTATGTCCATGAATTGATCGCTTACAACGATCCGATGTACAGTTACGTACAACATGTGCATTTTCAAACTTAAATAACTTACGAATTAACATGTGCCAAATCGATCATTCCTTCTAAGAACATTATTATAAAGCAAAAGACAAAAATTTCGCATCACTTTTCAATTAGAAGCAATTAGCAAAAAGTATGATAAGACTGATGAAGGAATATCGAATATACACATATAGACAGTTTATATTTACTTTAACGTTTAACTTGGAAAAATTTATAATTACAAACTTTAAAAAACATCTAAAGTAAATAAATCATAACTTTTCAATTAGTTAAAAGGCACTATATTTCTAGAATATACATAAACTTGCTTATCACTGCGCATTAAGGCACTTGTAAACTGTCTTTTTCTATTATTCAACACAACCTCAATTTGTGCTTGAAAAAAGTTCGACTTCACATCTAAAAGGCTATTAACTTCAGTTTTCTTTTGTGGATCAACTGTTGAAAAAGCATTCAATTGCCATAATTCATCAATATTTTGAAAGAACTTTAAATTCTGTTGACGTAATTGAAGTTCTTTTTCTATAGTCCCTAAATCTATTTTTTGATCAATACTCGCTAATACTAATGGCGATGCGGTATTAACATTCACTTTTGTATTTTCAGGTAATGCAGAAATGTATGGTGCGATTAAATCATATTTCTTGCCTTCAAAACCTCTTACCAATTTCAACTCTTCTATACGATGAAATTTAGCATTTGAAGCCAAATAGCCAGAGTCAAGTCCTTCATAATAGTTACTTTCTGCCCCCATAGGGCCGCTTGGTTCATCATCTGGATCTTGCCAATCAATAACTGCTTGACTTAACTCTGCTGGCAATCCTACACGCACAAGCAATCGCTCAAACCAATTTTTAGCAGCTTCGTTTACCTTGCCTTCATTGGTCGTTAAATTGTTTAGATTAAATTTTCCTGACTCATCTAGTAAGCGCCCCGATACGGCTCCATCTTCTATTGGGAAAGGTGGCATTGGCTGAGCCCAGCTTTCCTTTAAATGATCGATGCCACCAGCATTATTTGCATCTTGAATTAATAATTCAGAAAAAAAAGCTTCTGCACTTTTTGCATAGAGTAATGACTGATTTTGACGCATCAAATAACCCGTATTTTCCATAGTATTAGTTTGATGCTTTGCAATAGAGGCAGCTAAAATTGTAGCCAAAGCAACCATTATCAAAATTGTGAGTAACGCTACACCTTGCTGATTTTTTTTATAGAGTAACATTTATTGACCTCCCTGTTTGGAGAGCGATAAATCACCTTGGTTTAAGCTATAAATCCACTCATAACTTACACCTGCAACCGTGAGTTGCATTTTTATTCCTTTTGGCAACTTCCTAAATTCATCAGGTTTTGTAGGGTCAATATTAATTTCAGGCCACTTTGTTACTTCTTGAGGTGTCAAAACCATAATTTGAAATTGTTCAACTTGGCTCAACAGCGTACTTGATAAGGGTTGCTCTCTATTTGAAGTATTTAAGTTACTATATTTAAGGCGATAAAGCTTTTTTTGATCAGGATCATATCGATACTCGATACGCTCAAAAGGTGATAATCCTTGCTTTAATGGATCAGTAACACCCGCCTTACTAAAGCGGAGAACTTGATTATCAATCTCTAAAGCTGGACGTAATTGCCCGCCTTGATTGGCTGATAAAGGTATAATTTGCAATGTATCACGCAAAACTTGTTGATAAGCATCTTGTAATTCAAATAGCTGCACTTCATGTTGAGTATTACGATCACGGACTTTTAGTAAATAATCAAAAACCTTCCAACCCAACAAAGATAAAATAGCAAAAATTGCAATCGCAACTAAAAGCTCAACTAAAGTAAATCCTGAGCGAGGATTAACAAAGCGAAGCTTTGTCTGAGTGCAAGACGAAGAGCCTTGCTCGGAGTAACCCCTCATCATCTGCTCTGATCGTGCCGCAAGACGTGAAGCTGGGCCTGGAGAGCAAAAATATTTATTCTTTATCATTATTTTGCTTTCACGGGGTAATTAAAAAATACCAAGTGAGTAATACCATTTTGAACTTTCCCCTTATCAGAATCATATAAACTAACTTGTACATCTACTTTTTGAACATTTGGACTAATTGTAGATTGCGCAGATTTATCAATCTGCCAAGTCTCACCTTGAGAAGTCACTTGCTTGCTTTGTGTACCTTCGAGCCATTCCTGATTTATTTCCATTAAAGCAACTTCATTCATTGCGACAAACTGTGCTTTTGTTCTAAGAATTGCATTTGAGGTAGATTGAGTATATTGCATGGCTACTTTAGTTAACGCGACAGCCGCCACTGCAAAAATTGCTAAAGCAACCATTACTTCTAATAGAGTAAAGCCTTTAGATTTCATTTATTTTACCCAAATGATCAATTTGTATTTCTGAACCAATTGGTTTTTGTTCAAAGTAAAACTGTATTTTCACAGTTTTAGCTTCACCGTTACCGAACCAGATTAACTGAGGAGCCTGCCCTCCAATTAAATCGGTATTCGTAGCTTTTGAATAGTTTTGCTTATCTAAAGGTTGTATTGTAAACGATACATGTTTAGGCAGTTGCCGCGTAGTAAATTCTGAATATTTTTGCCAGCGATTTTTTAAATCTTGGACCTGTAATTTACTCTGGTCATGATACTCATACAATTCATAAGAAAATGGTGAAACATCTGTTTCACTGAGAGTAGATAAAGCTAAAACACGAGACTGATCAAGCGACTCTTTACCAATCTTATGCATATCAAGCAAAAATAACTCTCTTGCTTGCATCGCTTTCTTTTGGTCAACCCCACCTATGTTGAGTACAACTAGAGAGGTCATAATGGTCATAATAACAATCACCACCATCACTTCTATGAGAGTAAAACCTTTTTGAGATTTAAGTGGTGATTGAGATTTCATATCGACCTAAGCATATTGCTCAACAGCTTGTTTAGGCAAGGCTAAAGCCTGATCAATATAAGCCACTCTTAAAGTGTCTCTTGAACCTAAATATCGTTGATAAAAACTTGAATTGAGAATAGCTGCCGCACCATGAGTTAATGACCAAATAGAAGCAAGATAATCTCGTGTAGGCATACTGCTTTGAATAGATTCTAGGTAGTGGTCTGTCATACGAATGATAATTCGCAATCTCTGTTTACGCACTTGATAAAGTTCGTGAAAAAGATGATGTACGCCTTGAGCAGTGATTGAGAGTTTTTCCTCAATTTGATGGAATAAAACTGTTCGCTCAGGATGATGTAAATGATGCAACATGAAAAAAGCCAAATGCTCTGGAAAGGCTTTTTCAGTATCTTGAACCATTTCAAGTAACATACGCTCATTACGAATAATCAACAGCATGTACAACTCATCTTTACTTTGAAAGTGTTTGTACAAAGTTCCTTTTGCTAAATCAAGCTCAGCAGCCAAGACATCGAGTGTCATTCCGGCTTCGCCATTTTCTAGCAATAATTGTTCCGCAACCTGAAATATTAATACTTCTCTTGCTCGGAACTGAGCCTGACGATCCATCTTCACGCAATTACTCTCTTATATAGTTTCTATAACCTAAATCGCTTTTAGCAAGTTCTCAAAATTTTGTGAGGTGATCATTGCAATTTCCTCAACCGATTTATCATATACATCACTGAGCGCTTTGGCTACATAAGGCACGTATTTTGGTTCATTTGTTTTACCACGATATGGGACAGGTGCTAAATATGGGCTATCTGTTTCAATTAAAAGACGATCTAGTGGGACCTGTTTAGCTACATCGCGCAAATCCTGTGCATTCTTAAATGACACAATACCGGAAAAAGAAATGTAATAACCACAATCAAGCACAGCTTTAGCAGTTTCCCAATCTTCGGTAAAACAATGCAGGATCCCATGGGTTGATTGTTCAGCACGGATAATATCTACCGTATCATGCTTTGCTGATCGGGTATGAACGACAACTGGTTTTTTTAAAATTTTTGAAGCTTGGATATGTCTTGCAAAACACACCTTTTGCTCTTCAATAAAATCTGTACTGTGATAATAGTCCAGTCCAGTTTCACCTAAAGCCCATACTTTTTCTGATTGAGCCAATTCAATCAAATACTCAGTTGTTGCACGTGCCATTGTGTCCACATCCTCACAAGGGTGTACACCTACCGTATAACCAACATCTGCATGTTTATTTGCAATTTCAGCTAGTGCAATATGGTCATCGAGATCAACGGAAATTGCCATAAACTTAGACACTCCTTCTGCTCGCGCCGCTGCAAGCGCAAGGTCCAGATCACCGTTATAAGGCGTTAAATCTAACATCGTTAAATGGCAATGCGTATCAACAAACACTTTTCTTTCCTATTTAATTACATCGTATAACTTGGACGGTCTAGAGACATACTACCAGCCAAAACTCGTTCTGCCTCAGTTTTATAGTAAATTCCCTTATCTCCGCTTAACTGAATAGCAAAACCTTGAGGTTTAAATCCACTTTGCTTATGGGAGATCCAGATTACTTTGCCTGTTAGAGGAATTTTTTGAGACTGCTCAGGCAAAGTCGCTAAAATGAAAATTTCTTGTCCCATCTTTACCTTTTGTTTTGATGGTACGAATAGGCCTCCACCTTGCACATATCCCATATAGCTTGCTTGCAAAGTAGCTTTATCAGGAATATTTACCTGAATAATCCCCCCCATTTGCGGCTGCATAGTTTTCCCCTTAAATATTCATTAACGTTATAAATAATTGATCAATAATAAGTTGGCTTTGTACATTTTGTTCAACAAGCTTTTTTGCTTGCTGTAATTCACTATAAATATTAAATAAGCTTTCTAAATCATAATATGGGCTTAACTGATCAAAATCTAAATCAGTATTTTTCTGTGGTTGGTTTAGCTTGACACAAATTAAATCACCCAACAAGTATTCAAAAAGCATTATAAAATCATTAAAACTTAATTCTTTTTGCCATTTGCCTGAGAAAAATAAAGGCATATTTTTTTGAGCAACAATTTTAAGCCAATCATTTAAGAAAATTTGCCTTTTCGCAAACCAGTCACTTTGAGCAATTTCTATTGCTTGTAAAGGCATATCATTAGATAAGCCAAGCAGTAAATCAGGCTGCACTTCTGCAAGTTCAGATAAATACTCATTCAAATAAGAAGTAGCTTGCTCATATGAAATACGATCTAAAGCGAAATGTTGCAATCGGCTACGAATAGTGGCCGGTAGTTTAAGATAGTGATCAGCTAATAAAATTAAAACAACACGCTCGCCTGGTTCTTCTAAAGTCTTTAGCAAAGCATTTGAAGATGCCAAATTAAGTGCTTCTGCAGGCTCAATCACAATAACGCGCCAACCTTCTCCCGTTTGTTGTACGAAAGGTAGTAAGTCACGGATCTTTTCTATTTTAATTTTTGCATTCTGTTTTTTATTTTCTTCATCCGTTGTGATATGAACATAATTGGGATGAGTGTCTGATTTTAACCATTGGCAACTACTACATTCACCACAAGGGCCCTGCGGCTGCTTATTTAAACAAAGTACCCATGCCAAAAACTGCTTAGCAAAAGCATGTTTTCCACAACCTTGCTTGCCGTAAAATAAGAGACCATGTCCAATATTGGGAAACCTTGTTGTCAAGGTGTCCCATGTTGTTTGCTGCCAAGGATAAACCTTTGAAGTTACATTCGGATTCATTAAAAATTAACGCTTATTCAAAAGATTCAACAGGCATACTATTTAAGCGATCAAGATCAGCTTGAGTGTCCACACCTGGTGGTAAATTGGCTTCGGCTACAGCAATTGCAATTCGATGACCATTTTCCAAAACACGTAATTGTTCAAGGCTCTCCAACTTTTCAAGCTTCCCCATATCCCATGTTACGTATTCTTGTAATAAGTTCACTCGATAAGCATATAAACCTAAATGACGAAATGCTTGTGAATGTAAAGTCGGTTCATCATGCTTAGCCCCATCTCGATCATAAGGAATGGTAGCCCGGCTAAAATATAAAGCTTCATTTTGTTTAGACATGACTACTTTTACAATACTGTCACGCTGGAACTCATCTAAGGTATGAATCGGCTCACACAACGTAGACATTGAACAATTTGGTTTATCAACCAAAAGTTCTGCAACTTGCCGAACAAGTTGAGCTGGCAATAAAGGTTCATCACCTTGAACATTTACAATAATATCGTCTGCATCCCAACCCTTAATGCGAGCCACCTCACTTAAACGGTCTGTACCCGAAGGATGATCTGCACTGGTAAGAACTACATCAATTCCATCTGCACGGCAGATCTCAGCAATACGTTCGTCATCTGTTGCCACGCACAAATCATCAAAACCTTCGACTTTTTTTGCCTGATCCACTACACGTAAAATCATAGGACGGTTATGAATAAGCAACAATGGTTTACCTGGCAAACGCGAACTTGAGAAGCGTGCTGGAATGACGATGTGTTTCATTTTTTCTTCCTAAGATAATTGAATATCAAGTTCTTGCAATTGCATTTTTAAAACCTGATAACACTGTGTAGACAGCACAGCTGTAACAGGAACTACCCAAATAGATTGTTTAAATTCAGGATGTTTTTCAAGTAACGGTAATAGTTTAACTGCATCTTTTTCAGTTGTAATAAGTGGCAGCTCATCATTAAAAATTAAATCATTGATTGTGTAATCATGATGATCTTGAAAGGCATGCTCTTCGAATTGCTTCAACCCTAGATCTTTAAGGGTTTGATAAAACCGTTGAGGAAAGCCAATACCCACTACAGCATGATAATTATTCTCAAGATTAAAGCTTGGTTTAGAATTAGATAAAGGGTTAAGTAAATATGGCTGTCCTGTCTCGAGATACATGTTTAATTCTGTAGCAGGTTTATGAGTATGCTCAATCACTGTTCCAGTTTCTAAACGTTCAACAGGCTCTCGCAGATAACCTTCAGGTAATAGTTTTTTATTCCCTAAACCACGATTTTGATCCAGTACAATCCACTCGATCTGTCGATCTAATGCCCAATGCTGCAACCCATCATCACTAATAATCAAATCTATTTCTGATGACTCAAGCAATAACTCTATTGCGGCCTGCCTATTAGGACCTACTGCCATTGGTACACTTGTAGCCTGAACAATTAATGCTGGCTCATCCCCAGCTTGAGCTACTTGGCCGCCCGAGGTAACCAGCAGTGGAAAAGGACCATTACCCCCATATCCCCGACTAATTACCCCTACTTTTACATTATGCTGCTGTAGATAATTCACCAGTTGTATTAGCAAGGGAGTTTTTCCGCTTCCACCTACTGTGATATTACCTATAACCATCACAGGTACGGGCGCTTTATAAATTTGCTTAAAACCTGAATTATAAAGATTACGATTTAGTAAAAACCCAGCCCGATACAAGCAAGACAATGGACGTAAAGCAATCAACCAACTCGATTGTTTATTCCATGCATTCTGGATCAGCTGGACTAATGACATGCTTAGTTATCCTCGAAATTACGCTGATGTAATTGATAATAAGCACCATGTTTTGCGAGGAGTTCTTGATGAGTACCTTGTTCAACAATTTGTCCTTGATCCATCACTACAATACGGTCAGCATTTTCAATTGTTGATAAACGGTGAGCAATGACAATCGTAGTGCGGTCTTGCATCGCTTCATCAAATGCTTGCTGAATAAAATGTTCAGATTCATTATCAAGAGCACTTGTAGCTTCATCTAAAATTAATATTGGAGCATTCTTTAAAATTGCTCGAGCAATAGCAATTCGCTGACGCTGACCACCAGATAAGTTTAGGCCCTGTGCCCCTAAAACAGTATCATAACCATTTGGTAAATTCATAATGAAGTCATGTGCATATGCAGCTTTTGCAGCGGCATGAATTTCCTCATCTGACGCACCTTGCAACTGACCATACGCAATGTTTTCACGAACAGTACGATTAAATAATACAACTTGCTGATTTACCATTGCGATTTGGGTACGCAAACAAGAAAGATCAATATCATTAATTGGCAAACCATCTAAATAAATTTGCCCACTTGATACCTCTTGGAAACGTACCAACATATTAACTAATGAGCTTTTACCAGCACCTGAACGTCCAACTAATGCTACAGTTTGCCCAGGAAGAATATCTAAAGAGAAATCTTTAATAGCCTGTACGCCATCAGCATAATTTAATGCCACATGATCAAAACGAATTGCACCATTTAGTTTAGGTTTCAACTGACCGTTATTTTGCTCTTCAGGCAAATCTAATAGTTCAAAAACAGAATGAGCTGCTGCTAAACCGCGTTGTAACTTTTCATTAACATCAGTCAAGTTTTTAACTGGTTTTGCTAATAGACCAGCAGCTGTAAGGTAAGCCACGAACTCACCAGCACTAGTATTACCTAAAATCTGTGGTCGTAAAGCTAACCATACAATAAGGGCCATCGCACAAGCCATTACTACCTGAACCACAGGGCTATTCAGGTTTTGTACAATTACCATTTTTAAACCACGTTTTAAGTTTTCTTCTGATGACTTATAGAACCGTTCTTGTTCAGACTCTTCACCAGCAAAAGTTTTTACTACAGCATTACCATTGATACTCTCTTGAACAACGTGGTTCACATCACCCATTGTATCTTGAACCTGTAATGAGAGTTTTCGCATACGTTTTGAAGCTTTACGTACCAATACACCAATTACAGGTAAAAATACAAAAACACATAAAGTAAGACGCCAATTGGTATAAAACAGATAGCCTAATAATCCCAGTGTAATCATCCCATCCCTAACGATGACTCTTAATGACTCCGAAGAAGCTGCTGTTAGCTGCTCAACGTTATACATAATCTTGGCAGTAATATGGCCAGATGAATTATCTAGGTAATATTGTGCCGGTAGTCTTAAGAGTTTGGCATAAACTTCTTGGCGAATACTAAAAACCAAACTACGTGAAATCACCGCAGTATAGTAACCTCCCATAAAAAGGCCTAAACCACGGAAAAAAACCAATAAAATGATTAATAATGGGAACCAATCCAAATCACTTCTACTGCCACTTTGGATTGCATCAATAATAAATTTAATCAATTTAGCAACGGAGACTTCTGTTGCTGAGTTAATACCGAACCCGATAAGAACTAATAAGGCCACGCCCCAATAAGGTTTTAAATAGGCTATGAGACGCAAATAAACCTTAAAATCTTGATTCACTCAGAAAAACCTCTAGAAGGAACTTTGGTACTAATATTGATGTTAACAAAACCGAGTTGTCCTGCTACATCCATAACGCGAATTACATCCTGATGAGACGCTTTGGCATCCGCAGCAATGATGAACATAAAATCACGGCGCTCTTGAGCAACTTGCTTAATCGCAGTACTCAGATCAGCAACCTCTTTAGACGAAAGTGCCTGACCATTTACAGCATAATGACCAGAAGAGTCTACCACGACTTCAATTTTGTGATCGTACTGTTTTGGTGGAACACCTTGTGCATCTGGTAAAGTTAAATTGAGGCGACTTGGCTGATTAAAAGTAGTCGATAGTAATAAAAAAACTAAAATGAACAACAAACAGTCAATCATAGGCGTTAAATTGATATGAATGTCTTCAACCTTAGAACGTTTAAATTTCATCTGGCTATTCACCCATCACCCAACACGACGATGTTCTGCTATAGACGAGGAACGTTTATAGAACAATGAGGCATGAAATAAAGTCGATTGCTGTTCTAGGTCAGTAATATAATCTTGTACTAATCTTTGAAAATAGCGATAAGCAACTAAAGCAGGAATCGCAATTAACATTCCCACAGCTGTAGTAATAAGCGCTTTAGAAATACCCGGAATCATTAAACTTGGACTACCAGCCGATCCAAAATCAATCACAAGAAATGATTCAATAATTCCCACCACAGTGCCAAGCAATCCCAGTAACGGCGCTACAGCACTTAAAGTGCCCAAAAAATTAATATTTTTTTCTAAATAAGAAATTTCTTGAGAAGCTGCAACTTCCATCTGCGCACGTGCAAATTGCTCACCATGCTCACGATGATCAAAACCTGCTTTTAAAATGTGAGCCAATGCACTGTTTTGCACTTCTACATTTTGTTCCAAATTTTCCACAATATCTTCAGTTCTTAACGAACTATCATCAATTAATGCTTTGGGTAGAACTTGTGAACGTCTTAACCGAACAAAACGTTCAATGCTGATCGCAACAGTTAAAATTGAGCACAGAATTAAAGGCAGCATCAACCAGCCACCCGCTCTCACAAGTTCCCACATATCTTCTTCCCCAAGAATATAAAATTAGAAATATATGACCCAAATACAAATTAATTAGGCAAACAAATATTTAAAATGCCATCTAACTCATCTAAAGTATGGTAATGAATAACAAGCTTACCCTTACCTTTTTGATTATGATCAATTTTCACATTAGCGCCAAAACGCTCTGATAATTTTTGTGTCAATTGTTCAATATCAGGTGCTACAGGTGCTTTTTCCTTCTCCTGCTTAGGCTCACTTCTATCACGCACCAATTGCTCTGTTTGACGAACAGATAGTCCTTTTTCAATTACGATTTTAGCAACGTCTAATTGATCTTTACCCTTTAACGTCAAGATAGCTCGAGCATGCCCCATATCAAGCTGGCCTTGCTGCATGAAATCTTTAATTTCATCCGCCAAACTCAACAAACGAAGTAAATTACTTACGGTAGTACGTGCTTTCCCTACTGTGTCAGCAATTTCTTGATGGCTCAAACCGAATTCATCATGAAAACGCTGCAAGGCTATAGCCTGATCAATCGGATTTAAATCTTGACGCTGAATATTCTCAATAAGTGCTAATGCAATGGCAACCTGATCATTTAAATCACGAACAATTGCAGGAATTTCAGTTAAACCCGCAAGTTGCGCTGCACGCCAGCGTCGTTCACCAGCAATGATTTCGTATGGATGTGATTCATCATCAACTGGACGAATTACAATAGGCTGCATCACTCCATGTTTTTCAATAGAAGATGCTAACTCTTGCAAATCATGCTCATGAATAAAGCGACGTGGTTGATATTCACCACGTTTCAATAAATTTACATCAATTTGTTTCAACTGTCCGTGGTCAAGTGCCTGTGCTTCCAGCTGTAATTTTTCTTTTTGAATTGAACCAAGTAATGCATCTAAACCACGTCCTTTAGCCAATCCGCGTTTTTTGATGCTCATACTTTACTTCCTTTCTTTACTTTACTTTTCTTCAACATCTCAGCTGCAAGATTTAAGTATGCAACTGCACCTTTAGAACTTTTCTCAAAATATATAACAGGCAAACCATGCGCCGGCGCTTCTGCTAAGCGAACATTACGCGGAACGACAGTATCATAAAGTTTTTTTCCGAAATACTGTTCTAACTCAGCAGATACATCACGTGTTAAAGCATTTCGTGCATCGTACATTGTACGTAATACACCAATAATCTCTAAATCAGGATTTAATGCCTTTTGAATACGATCTATAGTCTGGGTTAAATCAGCTAAACCTTCTAGCGCATAATATTCGCATTGCATTGGAATGATTACACTATCTACAGCTGCCAAAGCATTGACAGTAATCAAACTCAAGCTTGGCGCACAATCCACAATGATAAAATCAAATGAGTTTCGGATTTCATTCAAAGCATTTTTTAGAATGAATTCACGGCCCTCTTGTTCTGCAATAGCAAGCTCAACACCGGAAAGTTCACGATTAGACCCTAAAACTTTATATCCAACTTCTGCTTTTTGAATGGCCGTTTCAATTGGTACTTCACCAAGTAGAACATCCGTAATGGAATACAAAAGATCGTTCTTTTGAATACCAGACCCCATCGTAGCATTACCTTGTGAATCCATATCTACAAGTAATACACGTTTCTTTAATACAGCTAGAGACGCTGCAAGATTTACTGCAGTCGTTGTTTTACCAACACCACCCTTTTGGTTTGCAATCGCAATAATTTGAGCCATGGTAACCCTAATACTTTTTATTTAAATACGTTGAAGTAAAAGTAAATGACGTTGTTCATCAAGTCTTGGTACGCGCAGCTCAATCACTTTACATGAAAAGTCCTGATTAAGTTGCTCAATTTCCTCAACTGGCACAACTCCTTTCATTGCTGCAATTATACTGCTCTGATGCAAGTATGGCTGAGCTGCATCCACAAAATCCGTTAAAGAAGCAAAAGCGCGACTTGTAATCACATCAAATTGACCAAGCTCATCAATTGTATCTTGATTTTCAACACGTGTTTGCACGGCTACTACGTTTTTTAACTTAAGGTCAGCAATAAACTGTTTCAAAAAACGAATTTTCTTACCATTCGAATCAAGCAATACACATGAGCGTTCCGGCTGACATAAAGCAATGATCATGCCCGGCATACCACCACCTGTACCTACATCAAGCAAACGGCCTGTTGGCAAATCTTTCAAAATACTTAGGCTATCTAACAAATGCTTCACTAACATTTCTTTCGGATCACGAATCGCTGTTAGATTATAAGCTTTGTTCCAAAGTACCAAAGCATCTTGATACTTCAACAATAATGTCAAAGCTTCATCGCTAAGCGATAAACCTAATTTTTGACTACCCTGTTGTAACTCTTGAAAAAACGGATGCATAAACAGATAACATCTAAGTAAAATTTAAAACAAAGTATACCCATTTATGCATCGTGGAACACTAGTTAACGATTAGGGATTACACACTTAATCGTAGAAGCCTTCACGAATTTGCAAATCTAGCTCCATTAAACGCTCAGGCGTTCCCACATCTACCCATGCACCTTTAAGCTTTTCACCAGATATTTTCTGATTATGCATCGCTTGCTTCAATAGTGGAGCTAAAGGACGCTTACCCGCTTCCAATCCGTCAAAAAGTTTAGGATGAATAACAGATAGACCACTAAAAGTGAGGTTTTCGCCCGTCACATCTTGATCGAATGTAAAAGCGCGCCCATCCAATAATGTAAAGTCGCCTTCAGGATGCTGTTTAGGATTATCAACCAACACAAGATGTGCCAAATCATCTTTTAGCTTAATATGGCGCAGACCTTCAAAATTCATTGTGGTCCATACATCTCCATTCACCAGAATAAAAGGATCTGTTCCAAGCAGTGGCAAAGCATTAATAATTCCACCAGCTGTTTCTAACCCTTCATCCTCTCGTGTCCAACGGATATCCACACCAAATTGAGAGCCATCACCTAAACTACTGATGAGCTTGTCGGCCAACCATGCAGAATTGATGACTATTTCAGTCACACCAATTTTCTTAAGTTTTTCAATATGCCACACAATCAGGGGTTTACCACCCACCTCGAGCAAAGGCTTTGGTGTATATAGCGTAAGTGGACGCATACGATTGCCCAAGCCAGCAGCAAGAATCATTGCTTTCATTATGCTGCTACCTCATAGCTACCATATTTCTCGATAAATTTAGGCATCACGATGTTATTCATAAATACCATAAACTCTTCAAGCTCAGGGTAACCACGGCTTTCTTCAAGCAAATACCACATGACACGTGGTAAATCCTTCAAATAACCTGACTTACCATCACGTTCAAACAAGCGAACAAAAATACCTAGAATTTTAATATGGCGCTGGATCGCCATTAAATCTGCATCACGTTTAAATTGATCAAAACTACGGTTTTGTTTAGTCGACGCTGGCAACAGATCATAAAACACTTTAAACCATTGATAAACACGATCAGCGTTCCATTGAACATATGCATCACGAGTAATCGAAATTAGATCATATGTATCAGCGCCAATAACAGCATCTTGGAAGTCGATTACCCCTAATTCTTGCTCATCGGTAATTTTCATCAAATTTCGACTATGAAAATCTCGATGTACAATAACTTGCGGTTGGGCTAATGCAGCGTGAGCCAAGAAGTCAAATGCATTATCAATCGTTTTTTTCTGTTCAGCAGTCGGCTGAATAGAAAGCGACGGCAACATCCAGTCTGTGAGTAGCTGCATTTCCGACATTAATTTTTCGTAAGAATAAGCTGGGAACTGATTAGTCCCGTCAATAGATTGCAATTGAATAAGTTGTTTAAAACTTTGTTCGTAGTATTTATCAACAGTTTCATTAGTTAATAATGTCGACAAAAGCACATCACCAAAGTCTTCTAACAATAGAAAACCTTGAGCCAGATCTTTCGCGATGATCTGAGGCACACGTACGCCATGGCTCGCAAAAAACTCGTCAATGGTCACAAACGGAACACAGTCTTCTTTTTCTGGAGGGGCATCCATGAGCATATACGTTTTATTTTGTAACTCGATACGCGCATAACGGCGGAAGCTTGCATCACCTGCTAAAAAAGCGATCTTAAATTGATCATTTTCAAGAACAGATGTAAGCCATGTATATATCAATTGTTCACGTTGTGTATTCATTTGCAATAAAATCTAAAACAAGCTGAGATTTTTGAAGGGTTAAGTGTAGCCACTTATAAACTTTTTCTCTATGATGCGACAATAATTAATTGTGAATTAGCATACTTGGTTAATGAGACAATGAAGCATCAGTTTAAATTTAATCCTTTAGCGACAGCTATTTTTACGCTCTTATGTGGCTCCATACAATCAAGTTATGCTGAGTCAACTGATGTTGTCTCCAATATAGACAATAATCAACTTAAAGCGAGCATCAAGGAAGCTTACCCAGGTCAAGAATTCTTTCAACAATATTATGTTGATAAATCTGCACCTGAAGCTCAGCTTCGTGACAATAAATATTTAAGCTCGGCATTTTGCCAAGGCACATGGGTTACACCGATTAACCCTGAGACCAAAGCTTTAGATGCCGACAAAGCGACTTCTGTCGTTACTGCTAACTACGGACATTACAACCCAGCGGGTGATTCTGTTTTAGAAGGTGATGTCGTTATTGATCAGGAAGGACGCACAGTTCGTGCTGACAAAGTAACGATTGATAAGACCCAAACCTTTGCGCATGCACAAGGTCGAGTACAGTTAGCTCAAGGCGGGTTACTTTCACAGAGTGATGAAATTAATTACAACCTAAAAACCCAAACCGGGAATTTAGACAATAGTTTTTATATTTCTGAACAGCAACATGCCCATGGTCATGCAGGAAAAATCGAAAGAACCTCACCAAACGTTATGGTTCTTAATGATGCAACCTATACGACTTGCCCACCAGGCCAAAAACCTAGTTGGAAAATCCAAGCCAATAAAATTGAGTTAAATCAGGAAACTGGACGCGGCGTAACTCGTGGAACAAAATTATATGTTAAGGACGTTCCTGTTCTAGCTGTTCCCTATTTTAACTTCCCGATTGATGACCGCCGTACTACAGGTATCCTCAACCCACAATTTGGTTTCTCAAACGATGGCGGTGTTGAGCTTTCTGTTCCGGTTTATCTAAACCTTGCACCTAACTATGATTTGACACTTACTCCGCGATATTTAGCAGACCGCGGTGCAATGCTAAAAGGTGAATTTAGATATTTAACTGATGGCTTTGGTGCTGGGGAAATGTGGGGTGGCATCTTGCCATCTGACAAAGGTTATGATGACAAAGATCGTAAAGATTTCCATTTTTTACATAATTGGGATATCAACGACCAGTGGTCTACTAACCTCGAATATAACTATGCATCAGATAAAGATTACTTCTCTGACTTAGATAGCAGTCCTAACTCTAAAACAGATCTTAACTTACGTAGAGCTTGGGAACTTAATTATCAACATGGTATTCCGGGTTTAAAAGCACAGCTTAAGGTCGAAGATTTTCAGACACTTGATCCTCTAGTTAAGGATGCAGACAAACCATATGCACGTTTACCACAATTCTTATTAAATTACGTCACTGGTAATCCACTAGGACTACAATACGAATTTAATAACGACACTGCTTACTTTAAGAAATCAATTAATGATGATTCTGCTCAAGAAAGTAGTGGTACACGTATTTATAACCAGTTCGCAACACGTTATAACTACCGTACACCCGCAGCTTTTGTGATTCCTGAAGTCTCTGTACGTTCTATTCAAACGTTCTATGATAAGGACAGTATCGCATCTCAAAATCTAGATGGTGGTTCCGAAAATAAATCAGTCGTTGTACCTCAATTCACGTTAGACACTGGACTGAACTTTGAACGTGATGGTAAGTACTTACAAACACTTACGCCACGTGCTTTCTACGCTTACGCTCCATACAAAAATCAAGATGGTTATCCTAACTTTGACTCAACCACCGCATCAGTAAGTTATGATCAATTATTTAACCCTTACCGTTTTTATGGTCATGACCGCCTTGAAGACAACAACTTTTTATCATTGGGTGTGAGTTATAGCCTCTTTGACACAGTAGGTTTAGAACGTTTACGTGCAAGCGTAGGCCAAAGTTACTATTTTGAAGATCGACGTGTCACTTTAAAACAAGGTCAAGACGAATTTGACACCGAGCGTAACACTGGTCCTGTTGTTAGCCTATCTAGCCAACTTAATCAAAACTTTACCATTGCTGCCAACTCAGCTTGGATGTCGAATGGTGACAATGCTCAACGTGACTTCCAGCTTTACTATACAGGTGATAAAGGAAATCTATATAACTTAGGCTATTTCTATCGTAAAGACATTCCTGGTCGTCAAGACACTTATGACCAAGTGGTTGCATCGTTTATACAACCAATTAAAGACAATTGGCGTATTATGGGCCACGTACAATATGACATGGACAATGATGTTGCCCGTGAACTCTTGTTAGGAGTTAACTATGAGTCATGTTGCTGGGGTATTTCTGTCTATGGCCGTTCATACTATAACGATCTAGACGATCCAAAATCTCCAGATGTTAGTGAAAAGCGCGCGATCATGGCCGAAATTACATTAAAAGGTTTAGGTGGTTTAAACAATAAACTCGCGTCTTTACTTGAAAATCGCGTTTTAGGTTTTAACAAAATTAATCAATCTTGGACACAACGTTAATGAAGACAAAGCATCTTAAACAGTTTTTTAAAGCAACTACACTTGCTGCCCTAATCTCTTCATCAATGCATAGTTTTGCCCAACCCGCTGATGAAGTTGTGGCAATTGTGGACAATAGCGTAATTTTAAAAAGCGATCTTCAACAAGGTATGGCTGAAGCAGCTCATGAACTGCAAGCTCAAAAGAAAGAAGTGCCACCTCAGCAATACTTACAGTTTCAAGTATTAGATCAACTCATCTTGCGTGAGGCACAACTTGAACAAGTTAAAAAATATGGCATCAAACCTGATGAAAAAAGCTTAAATGAAGCAGTCTTAAAAGTAGCAAGTCAATCTGGAAGTAAAAGTTTAGAAGCTTTCCAGCAAAAGTTGGATGCTATGGCACCCGGAACTTATGAAAGTTTACGTGGCCGAATCGCTGAGGATTTAGCGATTAGCCGTTTGCGCCAACAACAAGTGATGTCTCGCATTAAAATTAGTGATCAAGATGTAGAAAACTTCTTAAAATCACCTCAGGGACAAGCTGCGTTAGGTAACCAAGCACATGTAATTCATATGCGCATTTCTGGTGACAATGCACAAGAAGTTCAATCTGTAGCTCAAGAAGTTCGTTCAAAGCTTGCGCAAAGTAATGATATAAATGCTTTGAAAAAACTTTCAACTGCAAATGTAAAAGTTGAAGGTGCTGATATGGGTTTCCGCCCACTGTCTGATATTCCTGCTGAACTTGCAGCTCGTATTACTCCATTACAAGATGGTCAAACGACTGACTTAGTTTCAGTACGTGATGGTGTACATGTTTTAAAGCTTCTTGAACGTAAACAAAATGAGCAAAAAGCTTTAGTACCTCAATTTCAAACCCGCCACATTCTCATTCAACCATCTGAAGTAGTCACTCTTGAGAATGCTAAGCAAATTATTGATAACATCTATAAACGCTTAAAAGCTGGTCAAGATTTTGCAACACTTGCAGCAACCTATTCAAATGACACAGGCTCAGCACGTGATGGTGGAAGTTTGGGTTGGGTAACACCTGGAATGATGGTTCCTGAATTTGATAAAAAAATGCAGGAAATTCCTGTAGGTGAAATTAGCGAACCTTTCCAAACTCAATTCGGCTGGCATATCTTACAAGTAACAGATAAACGTGAAAAAGATATGACGCATGAATATCAAGAGCGTATGGCACGTCAAATTTTAGGTGAACGCCAATTTAACACTGAGATTGATAGCTGGTTACGTGAAGTACGTGCAAATGCATATGTAGAAATCAAAGATCCAAGTCTAGACAAAAAGAACTTACAAAAGTAAGTCTTTTTCTCTCCATCAAAACCTGTGTTTATCACAGGTTTTTTTATGAATGAAATGTATGTAATAAAAAACCGGTTATATAAATAACCGGTTTCTATAAATTAAACCCTGACGGGAATTATTTATAGCGATCAACCATTTTCTCTAAAGAAATCGGACGAATCTTGTCAGCATTTCCAGCTGTACCAAACGCTTCATAACGATCAATACAAATTTGCTTCATTGAATCTACAGTTTTAGCAAAGTATTTACGTGGATCGAATTCAGCTGGGTTTTCAGCCATAAACTGACGAATTGCACCAGTAGATGCTAAACGTAAGTCTGTATCGATATTGATCTTACGCACACCATGTTTAATTGCTTCTACAAGCTGCTCAACAGGTACACCATAAGTCTCTTTAATATCACCACCAAACTCATTGATTACTTTCAACCACTCTTGCGGCACAGAACTTGAACCATGCATAACAAGATGAGTATTTGGTAATGCCGCATGAATTTCTTTAATGCGGTCAATTGCTAAGATATCACCTGTAGGTGGACGAGTGAACTTGTAAGCACCATGTGAAGTACCTACAGCAATCGCCAATGCATCTACATTAGTGTCGGCAACAAACTGAGTCGCTTCTTCAACAGAAGTAAGAAGTTGTGAGTGGTCAAGTACACCTTCAGCACCAACACCGTCTTCTTCGCCAGCCATACCAGTTTCAAGGCTACCTAAACAGCCAATCTCACCTTCGACAGAAACACCACATGCATGTGCTAAAGCAACAACATTACGAGTTACATCAACGTTGTATTCGTAAGAAGTAGGTGTTTTACCATCTGTACCTAATGAACCGTCCATCATTACGGAACTAAAGCCAAGCTGAATTGAACGCTGACAGATATCAGGGCTTGTTCCATGGTCTTGATGCATTACCACTGGAATATGCGGCCATTCTTCAATTGCAGCCAAAATAAGATGGCGTAAGAATGGAGCGCCTGCATATTTGCGAGCTCCAGCTGATGCTTGAACAATTACAGGTGAATTGGTTGCATCCGCGGCAAGCATAATTGCACGCATTTGTTCTAAGTTATTTACGTTAAATGCTGGTACGCCGTAGTTATGTTCAGCAGCGTGATCCAAGAGCTGGCGCATTGAAATGAGTGCCATAATATCCTCCCAGGTAGTGCGGCTTATTCTACCCTGTCATTTATTTCAATTCAGCAACAAATCACAGTATTTCAAAAAAAATCCCTGCATTTGCAGGGATTTTTTAACAAAAAACAACAAATTAATGTGTTTCTGAAGCAGCAGCCTCACTTGGCGCACTACCTTCAACCACATCTGTATTCTTTTCATCTAGAACTGGCTTATCAATCGCATCAATTGCTGCTTGTTGCTCAGGCGTTACTTTTTCAGAAACAGCAGTAGATGCAGCTGATTCTTGCCCCGCTTGAGATGCTTCATCTTTCTTAGCACAAGCAGTCAACATCATCGGTACAATTAACACAGCAGCAAATGTAAGCTTTAAATTCATCACTATTTTCCACAGTTGGTGATTTAATGCTCGACATTTTATTGCAGATATATGACAGTTTAATGACTTATCAATGAAAAAGGGATTGGTTACCCAATCCCTTCTTATTTCTATATAACAGTATTAAGCACGTTCAAGCAAAGCAGCAACTGCTGGCAATGTTTTTCCTTCAACAAACTCAAGGAATGCGCCACCACCTGTAGAAATATAACCAATTTGATCAGCTACGTTATATTTATCAATCGCAGCTAATGTATCTCCACCACCAGCAATCGAGAATCCTTCCGATTGAGCAACCGCAAGAGAAAGTGCTTTGGTACCTTCACCAAATTGATCTACTTCAAATACGCCTACTGGACCATTCCAAAGGATCGTTTTTGATGTTGTTAAAATATCAGCAAATGCTTTAGCTGTTTCTGGACCAACGTCTAAAATCATATCATTTGCAGTCACATCTTCTACTTTCTTCACAACAGCTTGAGCTGCTGCTAAAGAACCTAAGAAATCTTCAAAATTAATTTGCGATGCATCAGCAACTACAACATCTGTAGGGAGTGGAACACTTACTTTAGCAGCAATTTGTTTAGCAGTTTCAACCAAGTCAGCTTCATATAATGATTTACCAACGTTAAAGCCAGCAGCTGCTAAGAATGTATTTGCAATACCGCCACCAACGATCAGTTGATCACAGATACTAGAAAGTGAGTTTAAAACATCGAGTTTAGTTGAAACTTTAGAACCAGCAACAATTGCAACCATTGGTTTTTCAGGAGTTTGCATTGCACGGCCTAGTGCATCTAACTCAGCAGCCAACAAAGGACCAGCAGCAGCAACTGGAGCGAAACGAGCTACACCTTCAGTAGATGCTTCTGCACGATGAGCAGTACCAAATGCATCCATAACAAATACGTCACATAGTGCAGCATATTTTTGAGCGAGCTCTGGATTATTTTTCTTTTCGCCATGGTTAAAGCGTACATTTTCAAGCAATACAACTTGACCAGCTTCAACTTCAACGCCTTCTAGATAATCTGTTAATAATTTAACTTCTTGGCCTAATACTTCTGTTAAATAAGCAGCGACTGGTGCAAGTGATTGTTCTGGCTTTGGTTCACCTTCAACAGGACGACCTAGATGTGAACATACCATCACTGCTGCGCCTTTATCTAAAGCAGCTTTAATAGTTGGTAATGCTGCACGTAAGCGAGCATCGCTAGTAATCACACCATTTTTGACAGGAACGTTTAAATCTTCACGAATAAGGACACGTTTGCCTGTTAAGTTAAGGTCAGTCATACGCTGAAAATTCATGTAAAGCTCTCTTTATGATTTTAAAAACGCGCCAATTTTAAATGATTACATCAAAAAAGGTTAGTTTTTTTGCATAAAAGCTGTAGAAAGCCCCAGTTTTGATTATGATAGAGGTAGTTATTTGATATTTCACCCATTATGTCTATTCATCCAGATCCACAAATCAATCGCTTAAATGTTTTAGGGGAACCTTTAGCAAGTTGTTGCTTTGACCCTATTACGGGCTATTTTAGAAATGGTTTCTGCCACACAGCAGTAACAGACCTTGGTCAGCACACCGTATGTGCACAAATGACCTCTGATTTCTTAAATTTTTCTCAAAAAATTGGTAATGATCTTATTACTCCTTTACCAGAAGTAGGCTTCCCTGGCTTAAAACCGGGTGATTTCTGGTGTATCTGCGTAACTCGCTGGGTAGAGGCTTATCAAGCTGGTGAAGCGCCTCCTATTAAAATACATGCATGTCATCAAGCTGTATTAAGCTATGTACCTTTACATGTATTAATGGAATTTGCAGTGTAATGGTTCAGCCACAAATTATTTTGGCTTCGAGTAGTCAAACTCGCAAAGACTTAATGGACCGTCTTGGAATTAATTATATTTGTATTAGTCCCGATATTGATGAAAGTCCTCGCGATGAAACCCATGCCGATGAACTTGCAAAAAGGCTCGCTTTCACAAAAGCTCAGGTGATTGCTGAACAGAACCCATCAGCCATCGTTATTGGTTCAGATCAAGTTGCTTGGCGAGAACATGCTCCGCATGACTTTATTGGCAAACCGATGACTAGTGAAAATGCTAAAGCACAACTAGCCGAAAATTCTGGTCGAACTGTTTTTTTTAGTACAGCGCTTAGCGTGCAATGGCTCGATAGAAACTTTGAACAAACGCTCGTTGAACATTATCAAGTTAAATTTCGAAACCTGTATCAAGCTGAAATTGAACGATACGTTTTATTAGATCAACCACTACATTGCGCAGGTAGCTTTAAGTGTGAAAGTTTAGGAATTAGCTTGTTTGAAAAAATGATAGGCCTAGATCAGACCACACTTATGGGTCTTCCTATGATTCAACTTTGCCATATTTTAAGGCAACTTGATCTACAAATTCCTTAATTCTAGATATTTTATAAATAGGTTATTTCCATGACAGAACCTTTAACAGTTTTAGGCGGTATTACTGCCGAGCAATTTTTAGCAGAGTATTGGCAGAAAAAACCTTTACTGGTGCGTAACGGATTACCAGAAATTATAGGTCTTTTACAACCTCAGGATGTGCAAGAACTTGCCTTGGAAGAACATGCAAGTGCCAGACTGATTCGCCAAAAAGATAAAAATCCAAATGAATGGCACGTAAAGTCTTCACCTTTAACCAAAGGTGATTTTCAAAAGCTACCAAAATTATGGTCAATTTTAGTACAGGCAGTAGATCACTACTCTTTTGATCTTTCTGAACTTTGGAAAAAATTTCCTTTTATTCCTCAATGGCGCCGCGATGACATTATGGTGTCTTATGCGCCTAAGGGTGGTTCAGTTGGGAAACATTTCGATTTCTATGATGTGTTTTTAGTTCAGGGTCATGGTCATCGTCGCTGGCAGCTAGGTCAAAGGTGCGATGCAAATACTGCATTTGTACCCAATCAACCATTAAAACTTTTGCCAGAAATAGATGTGCAATTTGATGAGGTTTTAGTACCAGGTGATTTACTCTATGTTCCTCCTGGAATGGCACATTATGGGGTTGCTGAAGATGACTGCTTAACTTTCTCATTTGGCTTTCGCATGCCAAACGTTGCAGGAATGATGGAACGTATTAGTGATCAATTTTCAGCCAATACTTTACTTCAAAATCCTGTTGTAGATATCGCACGCACACAAATGAGTCAAATTGGTGAAATTAGCTCAACTGAACTAAGTTATCTAAAAGAATTAGTTTTAGCTCAGTTGCAAGACTCTGCAGCACTTGATGCAGCAATCATGTCTTATATGAGCGAACCTAAATATCCAGATAATATTCCAGAACCTGATGAGATCGAAGCCGATGATCTTCAAGAGATCTTACATGAAGGTTATGAAGTTCTATTAGAACCTGCCTCTCGCCTACTTTATACAGAAAATAACGGAATTCTAAACTTCTGGGGAAATGGCGAAGCGCTATGTATAGCTGAAACTTTCGCACCAAAATTAAAAGCTATTGCTGATGGAGAAAGCTTAGCTTTCGATAGCGAATTTAATGAGCTTGAAATCCTTGAAAATGTTGCTTACTTACTCAATGAATCTATTTTGATGCTTTTGCCACCTTCAGAGTAAGAAACTTAATAAAAGTGGACTTTTCAAAGCAACGGGAAGTCCACTTTTAAATTGGCCGACAAACTCAAAAATAGATTTGTTTTTTGTTTATTAATTTCCTTTTTAAATTTTAAAGCGACTTATCGCAAAAATATTGAAGTTAAAAGATTTTGAAAAAGGAAGTATAATTATTTAAATATATAGCCTAGAACCCTTTACCTTTCCCTTAAAAGTAAAACTTCAGCGTTTAAAAAAATAATATCTTTTTTCTATCAATAACAAACAATACCTTGTAAAATTAAATTATCTAGATTCTCATTGATAAAGATCACCGTTCAAGCTAATAGCAATTCATTTGTGAGAGGCTAAAATATGTCGAAAAAAGATGACATTATTAACACCGCATTAAGACTTTTTAACTCGTATAGCTATAATTCAATAGGTGTAGATCGCATCATTAATGAATCTGGCGTTGCAAAAATGACTTTCTATAAGCATTTTCCATCAAAAGAAAAATTAATTGAAGAGTGTCTACTTCTTCGAAATACGCTTCTACAAAACTCTCTTACTTCTGCCTTATCAAAACATGATGAGTTAGACCCTCTTGCGAGAATTAAAGCAGTATTTTTATGGTATTCCGACTGGTTTAATAGTGAAGATTTTAATGGCTGCATGTTTCAAAAAGCCTTGGAAGAGGTTTTAAAACAATATCCTTCAACACATCAACCTGCCACTTTGTATAAAGCTTGGTTGACCCAACTCATGCAAAATCTTCTTAACCAGTATGATGTAAAAGAGCCAGTTCCCCTATCTTTACTACTCGTTAATATTTTGGAAGGTATGACCATACAGGCTCAAGTCGAACATGGTTCAATAAAAATTAATGATTACTGGACTCGAGTAGAAAAATTAATCGATTTCGAAAGAGCAGCATAAAAATAAAGCGTGATATTCTTCTTCTTATATTTAATGATTCTTCTTATGTATCACGCTGCGTCTGAAAGTCATTTTGGTTCACAATTAGACGTTTTTTTCGACCTTACTGAACCAAAATATACAGACCTGTCTGTACAAAACAGATTATATATTTAAAAAATAAAAACTCAATCCTTTTTTATGATTTGTCTCAAGATAAATTAGATTTAACTATTTATTGAAAGCAAATTGAAATTGTTTTAGGTTGACTTCGTTTCACTTATACTTAACAATTACACTTATAACACAAAGCAACATTTTAGACACAAAAGAAATACAAATAGTTGTTTTTAATTAGAAAGACTACTTATTTATCAATTCCTCTTATATTGCTTTTCAACAAAAACAATTGGATTGATTAGTTTTGCTACATTCATTTTCATAAGATCAATCTATACTATGCCCGCTATATTGATATAGGTATAAAGTATGAAAGATGGACTCCAAATCGAAGAAATGAAAAATGCGGCTGATTCAGTCGTTGGAATTCTTAAATCTTTGGCTAATACAGATCGTTTATTAATTTTATGTCACTTAGCTTATGAGGAGTTAAATGTTTCTCAAATTGAAGAGAAGACCCAAATTACCCAGCCCACTCTTTCACAACAACTTATGATGCTACGCAAAAGTGATGTTGTATCAACCCGTCGTGATGGTAAGCAAATTTTTTATTCAATTAAGGATGACAATATGCATTCAATTTTAAATACGCTTCATCAGCTGTACTGTGCAAGTAAATAATATTTTCTAAATTATAAATTTATAATAATAGTAGTAACTTCCTGAAATATGCGATTTTTCAGCTTGAAAGCTTAGAGTCCAATCCAAGCACAAAGTTTTGAAAATTCGCGTAGCTTTTCTAAAAAGCTCAACCATATTTAACTTTTTGCCACCCTATTTTCTTTAGCCTATTCCATGCTTTCACAGCTTTTTGATATACCTAGTTTTTTAATGAGCAATTAACAAGCAAAACCACCAACTATAAAATTAAAAATATTAAATTAAGACCAATAAAAACAATTATTTAATATTACCATTAAGTATAATTACTTATAGGTGCTATAAAAAAGCTTAAGATTCACATCACTTAAGTATAAAATACTCCGCTTGTTCAACCTTTAGCCATGATTAGGTTAATAAGGCCTTTATATGCTTGCATTCTTTTCTCGATTAAGCTTAGTCACTAAGATTATTATCGCCATTATTCTAGGGATAGGCGTTGCATTACTATTTCCGAACGTTACGCCTTACTTAAGTTTATTTGGTGAGCTTTTCATTAAAGCCTTAAAGTCGGTTGCCCCTATTTTAGTTTTTGTATTGGTGCTTTCTTCTATTGCCAACTTCCAAGTGGGTCATAGCGCCAATTTACGCCCAGTTTTGCTACTGTACGTTATAGGTATGTTGTTAGCTGCTTTTAGTGCTGTTATTGCAAGTTTATCTTTTCCAAGCACACTTTACCTCAACACGGTTTCTCATAATAATTTACAAGCGCCTGGTAGTCTCGCAGATATATTAAAAAATTTGCTTTTAAGCTTTATTGCGAACCCTGTTCAAGCAATTAGTGAAGCTAACTTTATTGGTATTTTAGCTTGGGCAATTGGCCTAGGTTTAGCTATGCGCCATAGTTCATATACCACAAAACAAGTGATGCAAGATGTTTCACATGCTGTAAGTGCTATTATTCATAAAGTAATTGCTTTTGCACCAGTCGGTATTTTTGGATTGGTTGCAGTGACCTTTGCTGATGCTGGTCTTGCGACGCTTGAGAGCTATGCACACTTATTAGTGGTGTTATTAGGAACAATGTTATTTGTTGCCCTCGTAGTGAACCCTATTTTAGTAGGTTTAACTATCCGTGGTAATCCATATCCATTAGTTTTTAAATGTTTAAAAGAAAGTGGGATCACTGCATTCTTCACACGAAGCTCAGCAGCAAACATTCCAGTTAACTTGGATTTAGCAGAGCGTTTAGGTGTTAACCCGTCTACAGCTAGTGTGTCTATTCCTTTAGGCGCAACAGTAAATATGGCAGGTGCGGCAGTAACGATTACTGTACTTACATTAGCAACCGTCCATACGCTTGGCATTCATGTTGATTTAGCTACAATGGTTATTTTATCAGTTGTTGCGACTGTATCAGCTTGTGGTGCTTCTGGTGTTGCTGGCGGTTCTTTACTTCTGATTCCAGTAGCTTGTAGTTTATTTGGTATTTCATCAGAAGTAGCAATGCAAGTTGTGGCCGTTGGTATGATTATCAGTGTATTGCAAGACTCTACAGAAACAGCCCTTAACTCATCTACAGATGTATTATTTACCGCAGCTGTAGATATTCGCTCTAAGCAAGCGTCTTAAACAAAATGCCATTTCAACGTCTACCAAACTGGTTCCAACTTGGAGCCTTTTTGCTGGCATTTAATGCCGGAATGATAAATGTATTAGGGTTAATTACTCTTTTGCATCAATCTATTTCACATATGACTGGCAACGTTAGTATGCTGGCTATGAGTTTGGTAGAGTGGCAACCAGAACATATCATTTTTTTACTTCTGGTGATTATTTGTTATGTTTGCGGTTCATTTTATAGTGGTTTTATTTTAGGTAGCAGTCATTTTCGACTAGGTCGTCGTTATGGCTTACCTTTGAGCCTTGTTGCCTTATTCATTTTCCTTTGCTGGCTATTGCTTCCTTATTTTCCACGCTATGGATTATTATGGGCTTGTACGGCAATGGGGTTACAAAATGCGATGGTAAGCCACTACAAAGGAACGATTATTCGCACTACTCATCTATCTGGTGTGCTGACTGATATTGGTTTAGCACTTGGATATAAAGCCAGAGGCTTAATTGTAGAAAATCGACGTATTGTTTTACATTTACTTATTCTTGCTGGCTTCCTGCTGGGTGGAATTCTTGCCGCTTCAGTACATCCATATTTGAAACTACAATCATTTTTATTGCCAGCAATTTTAAGCTTAGCCTTAAGTATTTCTTACTGGATAGTTTATCTCTATAGTACTTCAACTTCACAAAAGGACTAAGACATGGTTAAAAATGCCTTACAAGCACAGCTATTAAAAGCTGGTTTAGTTGATAATAAAAAAGCAAAAAAATTAACAAAGCAAGCTCATCACGAACAACGTCTTGGACTAAGTAATGAAGCTGAAATCAAAGCAAATATTGAAAAAGCTCAACAAGAAAAGTTAGCTAAAGATCAGGCTTTAAATTTAGAAAAACAGAAACAGCTTGAAGAAAAAGCACTTAAAGCATCAATCATTCAGATGATTAAGCAGCACAAGATTACTGATTTTGCTGGGGATGTGGCTTATCAATTTATTGATGAAAATAAAATCAAAAAAGTGTATCTATCTCAGCAAGTTTATAATGCACTTGTTGCAGGTAGCCTAGTTATTGCTAAAGATCAAGATCAATACGCCTATCTTCCAAAAGCTTTAGGTGAAAAAATTGATCAAAAAATGCAAGGCTTCATTTTAATTAATAATGCTGAGAAAAACGAACAAGCCACTGATGAGGAAGATCCATATGCAGCATATGTTATTCCAGACGACCTAATGTGGTAATACAATACTTAGGCCTTTAGGATATAGATCTAAAGGCCTTTTCTAATTAATGTGTAGCTGTAATAATTTAACACATGTTCAAAATACTAAGAAAAAATACTTAAAGAATAAATTCCTTCACCCTTTATCTATTAATCTCGATATAATAAATAATACTTTTAGTCCTCGCGACGTTCTTGAAGATTTCTTCGAGTCTCCATTTTTGCGTCATGTATTAATTTAAGACGTACAACATTATCAGTTCATGTGTATTTGCATATATTCACAAGATCGAAACCCTAAGTGATATTGATCTAACTGACTTTTTGCAAATTAAATTGCAAAGATTTAATTAAGTGGCTTTTGTCTCAAAGGTAGTAATTCATGCTGAAGTGGTTTGAAAAACTTGTAGATCCCTACCCAACTAAAGGTTTAGATGAACCTTTACCAACTCGTTTTTTCCCATTTGTGTGGCAAGCTACGGAAGGCCTACGCCCTTACTTATTCTTACTTATTCTTTTTACAGCAGGTGCTGCAAGCTTTGAAGCCTTACTTTTTTCAAAGATTGGACAACTCGTAGACTGGTTAAGTAAAAGTCATCCGGAAAGCTTTTTAAGTCAGCATGCTACTGATTTACTCATTTTGATTGCAGTCTTATTTACCAATATCTTTTTTGTAAATATTCAATCTATTATCAAACATCAGATTTTATATAGTACCTTCCCAATGCGTTTGCGCTGGCGTTTCCATAATCTTTTATTGAAACAAAGCTTAGACTTTTTCCATAATGACTTTGCAGGACGACTTTCTGCTAAGGTTATGCAAACAGCGTTAGCAATCCGTGAGTTCTGGATTATTTTGGGTGACATGTTGGCATACGTCAGCATTTACTTCATTACAGTCAGCATTGTTCTTGGCGCAATTTCACCAATTTTACTTATTCCACTTTTAGTTTGGTTAAGCCTATTTTTATTAAGCGCATGGTTCTTTATCCCCCGCTTAAGTAAAGTTTCTCAGCAACAAGCCGATGCTAGAGCGATCATGACTGGCCGTGTAACAGATGCATACACCAACATCCAAACAGTAAAACTATTTGCCCATGCTGGTCGTGAAAGCCAATACGCAAAAGCATCTATGAAAGAGTTTATGACTACAGTCTATGCTCAAATGCGTTTAGGCACCCTCTTTGAAGTCAGCATCAATATGTTGTCTGCTGTTTTGTTTGTAGGTGTAATTGGTACTTCTGTTTGGCTATGGACCCAAGGTTTAGCAGCATTAGGTGTAATCGCAGCAACTACTGCAATGATTTTAAAACTTAATAGTATGGCTGAATTTATGATGTGGCATATGTCAGCCTTATTTGAAAATGTTGGAACCATTCAAGATGGTATGCAAACATTAGGTAAAAAAATCAATATTCAAGACAAACCAGATGCGAAACCACTTGCAGTGACCAAAGGTGAAATTGTATTTAAAGATGTAAGCTTTGCTTATAACAATAAAAATGTGATTGATCACTTCAACTTGCATATTAGAGCAGGCGAAAAAATAGGAATCGTGGGCCGTTCTGGCGCAGGAAAGTCGACGCTGATCCAGTTGCTTTTACATTTTTACCATCTTAAGCAAGGTGCCATTTTAATTGATGGTCAAAACATCGAAGATGTAACTCAAGATAGTTTAAGAGCTAATATTGCTTTAGTTACTCAAGATACGTCTTTATTGCATCGCTCAGTTGCAGAAAATATTAAATATGGTCGCCCTGATGCATCTGATGCAGACATGGAGAATGCTGTAAATAAAGCCAAAGCTGCTGAATTTATTCCGCAATTGGTTGATTTAAAAGGACGTAGTGGTTATAACGCTCAAGTAGGTGAACGTGGTGTTAAACTTTCTGGTGGTCAAAGACAGCGTATTGCCATTGCACGTGTATTCTTAAAAGATGCTCCTATTCTTATTTTAGATGAAGCAACTAGTGCATTAGACTCGGAAGTTGAAGCAGCAATCCAGTCAAGTTTAAATGACCTGATGGTTGATAAAACCGTTATTGCAATTGCACACCGTTTATCTACTATTGCACAAATGGACCGTTTAATCGTTCTTGATGAAGGTCGAATTGCTGAGCAAGGAACTCATGAAGAGTTAATTGCGCAAAATGGTATATACGCACAGTTATGGAAACGTCAAACAGGTGGTTTCCTAATTGAACAAAAAGTATTACAGGGTCAAGATTAATGCTTTATTTAGAAGATTTGAAAATTGGTGATCGTTTCATTAGCCGTGAATATGAAATTACCTTAGATGAAATCAAAAAATTCGCAAGCTCCTATGACCCTCAACCCTTCCATATAGATGAAGAACAAGCTAAGCACGATCCAATTTTTCAAGGAATTGCTGCTAGCGGTTGGCATACTTCTGCAATTACTATGCGGTTATGGACAGAATGTATGCCGATTCATGGCGGCCTGATTGGTTCAGAGTCTAGCTTACGGTGGCCACGCCCTACTCGACCAGGTGATAAAATTCATGTTGAAGCAGAAATTTCAGCGATCACACCATCCAAAACAAAATTAGATCGTGGTATTGTAAGTTACGTTACGCAAGCCTTAAATCAAAATGGTGACGTATTACTTATTTCAACAACAAAAATTGTTGTCTTTAAAAAGAATGTTTAAAACATGGTTGATATGATTGTCTAACAGTTTTTATAAACTCAGATTATATTTCATGACAAGATGTGTAAGAAATGCATGTGACAAATTGATGAGAGCAATGGAACGCATATGAAAATTACCTCAGCTCGTCAAGATCAAGGTATTCCGGGTGTCTATGGCTTATTGCTATTAGATGTTGTTTCACGTTGGGGATATAACGATGAAACATTATTTGCTCCATTTCATCTTACTAGTGAGCAACTGGCCGATCCTGATTATCGTATTTCTACACCTGTAGCAAACGAACTGGTTAAACACGCGCTTAATTTAACTGGTGAAACCACGTTGGGTTACCATCTTGGTACTCAAATGCGTATTTCGATTCATGGCTTCATTGGCTATGCGATTATGACAGCCAAAGACATTACTGAAGCAATTGCCCTTGCAGCACGCTTTATTCAACTACGACTACCTTTTTTACAACTCTATTTTTCAACGTTTGGGCCAAAAGCTACCCTACAATTACAGTGCGACATCGAACTTGAACCTCTACGGACAGAAATCGTTTTAGGTTTGACCATTGGCATCATGAGTATGGCTAAAGCGATTACGGGTATCGAAGATTTAGCTGGTGATGTAGATTTGGACTTTCCTGAACCAGAAGGCTTTGAAAAGTATAGAAATAAACTAAGCAGCACAATTCGCTTCAACCAGCCACATCTGATTTCAAGTTTTGATAAAAAATACTTAGGAATTAAATTAGTTAATGCTGATCCTATCGCAAGTCAGGTTGCTATTAATCAGTGCGAAGCTGAACTTTCTGCTTTAGGTGAACGCCGTCGTTTAGCAATGCGTGTTCGTGATATTTTAAGTAATTCTGAACAACATTATTTAAGCATCGAAAATGTAGCTGAATGTCTACACATGTCAGACCGTACACTAAAGCGCCAATTAGCAGCGGAAGGAACATCATTTTCAACGTTAGTTGATGAAGTACGTTATCGACATGCAACATCTTTACTTTCACGTACAGATTACAGTCTTGAACAAATTGCTGATGAACTTGGCTATTCGGACGTTGCAAATTTTAGCCGCGCTTTTAAACGCTGGAGTGGTCGCAGTCCGAGCAACTGGCGTAAAGACCCATACTTATAATGTTTAAAACTATTGGACACAAGCTTAAGGAGTTACCATGAATCATCCTTCTGAACTGAAGTATGCACGTACACATGAGTGGGTAAAGATTGAGGGTGATCTTGTTATTACAGGGATTACCGATCATGCACAAGATGAACTTGGCGATTTGGTTTACGTTGAAACTCCGGAAGTTGGGAGTAAAGTTACTGCTGGCGAACAAGCTGGTGTGGTTGAATCAGTAAAAACTGCTTCTGACATCCATGCTCCTGTTTCAGGCACTGTAGTAGAAGTAAATACTGACCTTGAAGATGATCCTGATTTTGTAAATGACGATCCATATGGAAAAGGCTGGATTTATAAAATCAAACCAGACAATATTGCAGATGTTGAAAAACTTTTAACAAATGCAGAATATGAAGCTGGCTTATAAAAGATAGCTATAGCTTTTCATATTTAATAAAAACCAGTTTAGTCTTAAACTGGTTTTTTCTTTATCTATTCAAAATCTATTCAAATTTAGTTTTACGAATCGGTGACTTCTATGACAAAGCTTGTTGTATTCTCTGGCGCTGGCATGAGTGCTGAAAGTGGAATTAGCACTTTTCGTGACAGTAATGGTCTATGGGAAAATTACGACATCCAACAAGTTGCCACACCTGAAGCATGGCAAAAGAACCCTGCTCTAGTTCAACGCTTTTATAATGAGCGACGTAAAAATATTTTAGAGGCTGAACCTAACGAAGCTCATCACTATATTGCCAAACTACAAGACTACTTCGACGTACAAGTGATTACTCAAAATATTGATGATTTACATGAACGGGCTGGAAGTTCTAACGTTTTACATTTGCATGGAAATATTCGTTTAGCGAAAAGCTCTGGCCCGAATGCACAATTTACAACACAGTTTTACGATATTAATGGTTGGAAGCTAGATTTAGAACAAGACTTTTGCCCAGATGGCTATCCGCTACGTCCACATGTAGTCTGGTTCGGTGAAGCTGTACCTGCTTATGAAGAAGCAATTCAATTAGTACAGAGTGCAGATATTTTTATTGTGATCGGCTCGACATTAAGCGTATATCCAGTTGCAGCTTTAGTTCATGAAATTTCAAATCAATGTAAAGCCTACTATATAGATCCAAATGCTGATCATCTGCGTGTTCCCCACCAATATGAATTATTAAAGATGTCAGCGACTCAAGGAATGCATAGACTTTTTGAAAATTTAATCGGCTAATTGCTATTTATAGACACTAAATAAGCCCAACGTGAATAAAAAAAATTATTAATTGAACAAAAAATTGTCGATTTTTTTAACTTTATTCTAAATTTCTATACATTTTTTTTGACTAATAGCCTATTTATAACTCTATATCGATTTAATTTTTTTCAGAATGGCGTTTTTTTACTGAAAAAATTTTAAAAAATAAATATTAAAAAATTATAAGTTAATGATTAATATTATAATTTTATATTTATAAAATCAATTTATTTCAAGTTACACAATGATACAAAAGTACAATATAAAAATAACAGTGCAAAAAAAATCTTTTGTGGTTGAATCTCAACCTCTTGGATGCCGTACAAGAAAACAGCGACCTGGATTAGGTTACAATCACGGATTATGGATATAAGGACACACATCCATTATGAGTTATTTTGATCCCACCCTCATCATGTTTATGGTGTACATCGTAGCAATGGTTCTTATCGGCTTATTTGCCTACCGTGCTACAAGCGACTTCTCAGATTATATTCTCGGTGGTCGTAGTTTAGGCAGTTTCGTAACTGCATTATCCGCAGGCGCATCAGACATGAGTGGTTGGTTGCTCATGGGTTTACCAGGCGCGATTTATCTTTCTGGTTTATCTGAAGCGTGGATTGCAATTGGTCTTATTATCGGTGCTTGGCTTAACTGGCTACTGGTTGCTGGTCGATTACGCGTTCATACTGAAGTCCAAAATAATGCACTCACGTTGCCAGATTATTTTACAAGTCGTTTTGACGATCAGAAAAAAGTACTTCGTATTTTCTCTGCCGTTATCATCTTGGTTTTCTTCGCAATTTATTGTGCTTCAGGCATGGTAGCAGGCGCCCGTTTATTTGAAAATTTATTCGGAATGTCATACACCACTGCTATTTGGCTCAGCGCAATTGCAACCATCAGTTATGTTTGTATCGGTGGATTCTTAGCGATTAGCTGGACAGATACATTCCAAGCTGGCCTAATGATTTTTGCTTTGTTATTAACACCAATTGTAACTTATCTTGCAATTGGCGATACAACACAATTTGTGACACTCATTGAAACTGCTCGTCCACATGCATTTAATATTATTTCAGATTTAAGTGTAGTGGCAGTTTTATCTTCCATGGCATGGGGTTTGGGTTACTTTGGTCAACCACATATCCTTGTACGTTTCATGGCTGCTGACTCTGTAAAATCAATCCCTGCTGCTCGTCGTATTGGCATGACTTGGATGATCCTGTGTTTAGTTGGTGCTGTCGGTGCTGGTTTCTTCGGTATTGCCTACTTCCAGCAACACCCTGAATTAGCAGCAGTTGTAAGCAAAAACCCTGAAACTGTATTTATGGAATTGACTAAAATCTTATTCAATCCATGGATTGTAGGTATCATTCTGGCTGCGATTTTAGCTGCTGTGATGAGTACATTGAGCTGCCAGCTTTTGGTATGTTCAAGTGCGCTAACAGAAGATTTGTACAAAGGCTTCATTCGTAAAAATGCATCTCAAAAAGAGCTTGTATGGGTTGGCCGTGTCATGGTTCTTGCGATTGCTGTTCTTGCGATTGCTCTTGCTGGTAACCCAGACAGTAAAGTTCTTGGCCTTGTTGCTTATGCATGGGCTGGTTTCGGTGCTGCATTTGGTCCGCTTATCATCTTGTCATTGTTCTGGAAACGTATGAATTTACAAGGTGCACTAGCGGGTATGATCGTTGGTGCAGTTGTAGTGATTGGTTGGAAAAATCTTTTCGCAGACACTGGTGTTTACGAGATTATTCCAGGCTTTATCCTTGCATTTATCAGCATCATTGTAGTGAGTCTTTTAACTAAAGCGCCAAACACGACAGTAACCGGCCGCTTTGAAAAAGCAGATGAACTCTACAAAGAAAGCGTATAAGTTATTGAAATAAATCAAGGGGCTTCGGCCCCTTTATTTATTTTTAATTTTGATTTTAATTTTTGAAGTATCTTTTACAACTTGCATGACTGGATAACTACGAGTCTCTTTTACCCCCGGCAATTGCCACAGCACCTGTCCCGCAATCCGTCTAAATTCTTCCATACTGCCACTTCGTAATTTAATTAAAAAATCAAAGCCACCGCTCACCATATGACATTCAACAATTTCTGGATAGTGAACCACAGCATCAATAAACTCATCTAAAACATTGGGTGTTGTTTTATCTAATAGCACCTCTACGAACACCAAAAAATTTGCATTTAACTTGATTGGATTCAATTTCGCTTCATATCCCAAAATGAAATCATCCTTTGTCAACTTCTGCACTCGAGCCATAACAGCAGTTGGCGACAAGTTAACAAGTTCGGCTAATTTACTATTAGAAATTCGCCCATCTGTTTGAAGAATATCCAAAATTTTTAAATCAGTACGGTCAAGGCTTAATATTGGGCCATTCATCTGAATTTTCCTCTAAAAAATGGGCTAAATATAGTGAGTTATTCGGTGTTTCTTCTGTAATGATAAATTATCTAAACCTCTCTACTCAAGATGAGTTTACGAGAGCTGGTTGGCGGAAACAGATATGAACACAATGGATACTTTTCATCAAATGGATAAATCTCACCAAGGCTATATCACCGAATTCAACGATAAAAGTGAGTTTGAACAACGCATCAATACAGCTTGGCGACGTGCTGAACCAGAAGCTGTAGAAGAGCTATTACAAGCTGCCGCGGTATCTGATGATTTAGATCATAAAATTTATGATCTTGCTTTTAATCTTGCCAATAATTTACGTGAACGTAAGACCTCTTCGGGCAAAGCAGGTATTGTTCAAGGGCTATTACAAGAATTCTCTCTTTCTTCACAAGAAGGCGTGGCGCTCATGTGTCTAGCCGAAGCTTTGCTTCGTATTCCAGACTCAGCAACACGTGATTTGCTTATTCGAGATAAAATCAATCAAGGTAACTGGAAAGAACATGTTGGCCAAAGCAGCTTAATGTTTGTAAATGCTGCAGCATGGGGCCTCATGTTAACTGGTAAGCTCATGGAAACTCCTAAGCAAACCAGTCTTTCAAGTGTACTTACTGGCCTTTTAGCACGCAGTGGACGTGGCATCATTCGTAAAGCTGTTGACGTTGCAATGCGTATGATGGGTGAACAGTTTGTAACTGGTGAAACCATTGAAGAAGCTGTAGATCATGCGAAAGTACTCGAAGACAAAGGTTTCCGCTATTCTTACGATATGTTAGGTGAAGCAGCCTTAACCGAACATGATGCTGAACGCTACTTTAACGATTATACGCAAGCCATTCATGCAATTGGTAAAGCGTCTAATGGTAAAGGTGTTTATGATGGTCCGGGTATTTCAATTAAGCTTTCTGCTTTACACCCTCGCTATCAACGCGCGCAAATTGAACGTGTTCATCAAGAACTTTACGGCAAAGTATTTGAACTCGCTCGTTTGGCTAAAAAGTACAATATTGGCTTAAATATCGATGCTGAAGAATCAGAACGTTTAGAAATTTCTCTTGAGTTACTAGAACGTCTTTGCTTCGAGCCAGAACTTGCAAACTGGAAAGGTATTGGTTTCGTTATTCAAGCTTACCAAAAACGCTGTTTCTTCGTGGTTGATTATATTATTGACCTTGCTAAACGCAGCCAAAAGCGTCTCATGATTCGCCTTGTAAAAGGTGCATATTGGGATAGCGAAATTAAGAAAGCACAAATCGAAGGTATGGATGACTACCCTGTCTTTACTCGTAAAGTACATACCGATTTATCTTATATCGCATGTGCTAAAAAATTACTTGCAGCGCCAGAGTTCATCTATCCGCAATTTGCCACTCATAATGCTCAAACATTGGCAACGATCTATCATTTAGCGGATCCAAGCAAATATTATGCTGGACAATATGAATTCCAATGCTTACATGGCATGGGTGAACCTCTTTATGAACAAGTTGTTGGTTCACGCGAGCAAAATAAATTAGGCGTACCATGCCGTATTTATGCTCCTGTTGGTAACCACGAAACTTTGTTAGCTTATTTAGTTCGTCGTTTACTCGAAAATGGCGCGAATACTTCATTCGTTAACCGTATTGCCGATAAAACACTTAAAGTTGAAGATCTTATCCAGTCTCCAATTTATGATATTCGTCATGCAGCTAAGCTTGAAGGTTCAGTTGGTTTAAAACATCCATCAATTCCTCTACCTTTAGATATGTACGGAACACTTCGTAAAAACTCTAAAGGTTATGACTTAGCAAATGACACCCCACTTGCAGCTTTAGATAGCACAGCTCAAGAATTACGTAATCGTATTTGGCAAAGTCATCCATTATTGGAAAATAACGAGTCGTTAGAGCAAGGTCATTCTGTTGCAATTACAAACCCAGCACAAAATGATGAAATTGTTGGTTATGTGCAAGAAGCTGATCTTAAGCATGTTGAAATTGCGCTTAATGCAGCTGAACAAGCTCAATCAGAATGGTCAAATACGCCTAAAGAACACCGTGCTCAATACTTAAAACGTGCAGCTGACCTAATGGAAGGTCGCATTCAAGAATTGATGGTTTTGCTTTGCCGTGAAAGCGGAAAAACTTATGCCAATGCGATTGCAGAAGTTCGTGAAGCTGTAGATTTCCTACGTTATTACGCAACTCAAGTTGAGAATCTTCCTGCAAATACAGCTATTCAACCTTTAGGTACTGTACTTTGTATTAGCCCGTGGAACTTCCCTCTTGCAATTTTCTCTGGTCAAATTGCTGCAGCATTAGTCAGTGGTAACTGCGTTATTGCTAAACCTGCTGAACAAACCCCATTAATCGCAGCTCAAGCAGTTCAGATTTTATGGGAAGCTGGTATTCCACATGGTGCTGTACAGTTACTTCTTGGCCGCGGTGAGACAGTCGGTGCTCAGCTTAGCCAAGATAGCCGTATTGATGGCATCATGTTTACTGGTTCGACTGAAGTTGCAAAAATTTTACAGAAAACCGTTGCGAAACGTTTATCTGAAAATGGTCAATCGATTCCTCTCATTGCAGAGACTGGCGGTCAAAATGCAATGATTGTGGACTCATCAGCATTAACTGAACAAGTCGTACTTGATGTTGTAAGTTCTGCTTTTGATAGCGCGGGTCAACGTTGCTCTGCTTTACGTATTTTATGTGTGCAAGAAGACAGTGCTGTAACCGTGATTAAAATGCTTAAAGGCGCAATGCAACAGTTGATCGTAGGTAACCCTGCGATTTTAAAAACTGACATTGGTCCTGTTATTGATGACGAAGCAAAACAGACGATTGATCAACACATTCAAAAAATGAAGTCAAAAGGCTATCCAGTACATCAGTTGATGTTTGGTGCAACAAGTCAGAATGAACTAGATAAAGGAACCTTTGTTGTACCAACAGCAATTGAACTCCCTAACCTTGATGATTTGCAGCGCGAAGTTTTTGGTCCAGTTCTCCACATCATTTCCTATAAGTATGGTGAGCTTGAGCAGTTGATCTCACGTATTAATGCCAAAGGTTATGGTTTAACAATGGGTCTACATACCCGTATTGATGAAACCATTCAAACGGTCATTCAACATGCTGAAGTTGGTAACCTTTATATCAACCGTAATATTGTGGGTGCTGTCGTTGGTGTACAACCATTCGGTGGTGAAGGTTTATCTGGTACAGGCCCGAAAGCTGGTGGTCCGCTTTACATGTATCGCTTGATGCAGCATTGTTCAAACAAAGTATTAGCAACACCATTTGCTATGAAGACTGAGCAAACTGCTTTTGAAGGCTTTAACCGTGAGGTTTATAAGAGCTTACAAAATTGGGCAAAACAACATTTACCACAAGCAAATCGTGAAATTGAACCATTTGGTGTAGGCAAGTTTTATGAGTTACAAGGTCCTACTGGGGAAAGTAACCAATATATTATTTTGCCACGTCATCGTGTTCTTTCTATCGCTGATACAGAACAAAATCAGTTGCATCAGTTGCTCGCAATTTTTGCAGTGGGTAGCCAAGCGGCCGTAATGCCAAATAGTCCGTTATTGGCAAAATACAAACAAACATTGCCAAAAGATGTGCTTGCTGCAATTACTACAGTTAAAAATATCGCATCAGATGATTTTGATGCAGTTTTACATCATGGTAATCGCGAAGAGATCTTCTCATTACAGCAAGAAGTTGCTAAACGTTCTGGTGCAATTGTTAGTATTACACATGTTGAACCAAATGAGGCTATTCCACTTGAGCGTTTAGTGATTGAACGTGCAATTAGTGTGAATACAGCTGCAGCTGGTGGTAACGCAAGCTTAATGACAATGACTGATTAATCGATAATTTTCAAAAAAAAGCCCAAATCTCAGTATTTGGGCTTTTTTATTTAATAAAGTAATCTATTCCTAAATATATAAATTTTATCAATTCGAGATTCTAATAATGATTTTTTTAGAACCAGAACAATATCAACAAAGATGCGCTCAACTTTTTAATTCGTATAAAAAAGATATTTCCACACTTCTACCCTTTGCCAAAATTGAGCACATTGGTTCATCTGCAATACCGAATGCTATTTCAAAAGGTGATCTAGATATTTATGTTGAAGTTAAACCTGATCAATTTAAATTCGCAATTGAACGCTTAAAAACACTTAATTTTATCGAAAAACAAAATACATTAAGAACACATGAGCTTTGTATGCTCGAATCACTCAACAATGATGATGTAGCATTTCAAATTGTAGTCACGGATTCAGTATTCACATTTTTCTTAGCCTTTAAAAATAAGCTTATAAAATCACCCACGTTGGTTAATGAATATAATCAATTAAAATTACAGTGTAGCCATTTAGACCCCGATCAATATAGAACAATAAAATCAGATTTTATTAATCGTGTTTTAAATTAGCTCTAGTTTAGGTACCTGCTTTCTCTTATGAATATCTGGTTAAAATTGGCTCCTGTAAGTTCAATTTTTTTGATACCATTCACTATTTGATTCTGTCTAAATTTTCTTTGTCTATGACCTCTTCTTATCGTCAACAACTTCAAGCTAAAATTGAACGCATTACTACTCAATTTTCTGAATTTACACCACCTACATTAGAAGTGTTTGAATCACCTGAACAACATTTCCGTATGCGTGCTGAATTTCGTATCTGGCATACAGAAAATGATATGTTCTATGCCATGTTTGAGCGTAATAATGACGACAAGCAAAAAACCGTTGTACGCATTGATGAGTTTCCAATTGCAGATCAAAGCATCAATGATTTAATGCCAAAACTTTTGGAAAAACTCAAAGCTGAGCCTAAGCTCTCTAACCGTTTATTTGAAGCTGATTTCCTCGCAACACTTAGCGGAGAAATGTTAGTTACCCTCATTTATCACCGTAAACTGGATCAAGAATGGGAACAAGCCGCTAAAGCGCTTGCCGATAAATTAGATATTAAGATTATGGGCCGTAGTCGTGGCCAGAAAATTGTTATTGGCGATGATTTCGTCGTTGAAGAATTCGAACTTTTAAATCGTTCATTTAAATATAAACAAATCGAAAGCAGCTTTACTCAACCTAATGCACAAGTTTGCAAAAAAATGCTGCAATGGGCATGTGACGCAGCTGAAGGATCAAAGAAACACTTACTAGAACTTTATTGTGGTAATGGTAATTTTACGCTTCCGCTCTCTTTAAAGTTCGAACGAGTATTGGCTACCGAGCTTGCAAAATCCTCTGTTTATGCAGCTCAATGGAACATTGAACAAAACCAAATTGATAATATTCAAGTAGCACGCCTATCGGCTGAAGAGTTTACTCAAGCTTATCAAGGTGAGCGCGAATTCCGCCGCCTACAAGAAGCGAATATTGATATTCAGAGCTATGACTTTGACACCGTATTTGTAGATCCACCACGTGCAGGAATTGATGATGAGACTTTAAAACTTCTACAAGGTTTTGAACGTATTATCTACATTTCATGTAACCCTGACACGTTATATGAAAATTTAAAAACGCTCAGTCAAACTCATCGAGTGACTAAATTTGCCTTATTTGATCAGTTCCCTTATACACATCATGTAGAGTCTGGTGTTTTACTTGAGAAGATTTAAACAAAATCTTTCATTGTAAAGTTTTAAGTAAGGAGGTTATATACCTCCTTATTTTTTAACGCTTTATTAGTTAAGTATTTAAATTTTCAAAAAATATCAAGTCATCTATTCGTCATAATTTCGTTTAACTCAAGCATTCCCATCGAAAATTCTCGAGTTTAAGTGGTGGATTTATCACTTATAGAGTCTTGTATTTTATTTTAAATTGGCTATATTTCGAGCTATGTTAGGTTGTATATGAAGGCTCTATGAGTTTTTGGCAAAAGCTGTTCTTGGCAGATCAACAGCATAACGAGCATAAAAACCAAACTGCTTGTGTTGAAAATGACTGCTCATGTAAAACTAATGAACAACTTCTAAGTGCACTTGCACAAGTAACAGATGAAGATGTCATTAAGGGAATTAAAAAAGTTCTTATTTCCCGTGGTTATAGCCGAAAAGAGTTAAATGAACTCACTCAAAAACCGTCTATTCATTAATTAAAAAGCCAGTCTTGTACTGGCTTTTTTATATTTCACTTTAATGCACAATTAGACTCATCCACCCAACCGACCATTGGTCCCATTTGAAATTGCTGATCATTCCGATTGTTCTTTTGCATATATAAACTAGAAATAGAACCATCGAGATATAAAGCTTGCTCTACTTTAAGATTTCTTTGAAAAAACTCGGCAAAATTATAGAAATTCACCCTATTTTTCGATATTACAAAGTAGAGTTTATTATCTCGAATACCAACTCCATTACGAATTTTCTTTGATTGAGAGTTTGGTAAAAAAAGGGAATTTATCTTTCCTTCAATAACTAACATTGGCCCAGATTGGGTTGCATAATCAACTTTCAAATTTTGTAGGCTATATTGTTGCGTAGTTAAAACAAAGACCTGTTTTTTATTCCAAGCCAACACGCCATTCGGCTGTAAAAAGAAATTTCCCAATCCTTTATGCTCATTTAAGGGCTGAACTACCTTAGCTCGTTCAATATACAACCCTACTGGAGAAAATCCTAAATGAAACATCCCTGCATTCATTGCAAAGCTAAGCTGCTCACACTGCTTTAATTGTTCCTCAATATTGTTAAAGCTTTTATAGTATTGCTGATTATTAGGATTCTTTAAAAACAAGTGCAATGCTTTAAAATCGCTGATCGAAACCACATCGTATTGATCACCTTCCACCGTTTTAACCTGCTGATGTGCTATAGCATATGCAGACTGAAACAAAAGCCCATACAAAGCTAAGCACCCGACGACCCATTTCATTTAACGTCACCTGACATGACATTTTCCCTTCATATTAATTTCTTAAATTATATACAAGAAATATGAATAGATTGGATATGCATCAAATTCCTTCATTCGACGTAATCAATACACTGCAAATTGCTGATATTGGTTATAATGTTTAGCAGCTTTTCAATAAAAGCCATTTACACTTTATTGGATCAGCGTAAGCATGCAACAACTGAATAAACGCTACCCTTTAGGGGCTCACCTCATCGTAAAGCATCTCGGCTATAGCCATCATGGTATATATGCAGGGAGAGGTCGAGTTATCCATTATTCCGGCTTAGCTCATTTCATCAAAAAACGCCCGATTGAAATCACTTCAATAGATGCTTTCTCGCATGGCAAAAAAATACACGTCCGTTCTTATGACAAACCTCGTTATAAAGGAAAGATTGTTGTTCGCCGAATGCGTTCTCGTATGCATGAAAACCACTATCATTTGATTATTAATAACTGTGAACATCTATGTAGTTGGGCAATTACGGGTATTGAAAGTAGCACTCAAGTTGAACGTATGATGCATCGCTTAACGACTATTGGCTATGTAAGCTCAATCATGAGCTATATGAATGGTATGATGCTGACCGTTGCAACTACATGTTTTGCTCTGGTTCTTTATATTAAAAAGAAACTGCGCGATCAGGCAAAAAGAAAAGTCCCTACTTACCAGTTCTTAAGAGAAAAATCTCAGAAAAGAAATATCGATCCTTCAGCGCCTTTAGTATTTATAGACCCAGATAAAAAAGAGCCAGTCTAAATAAAAAAGCCCTCATATTTGAGGGCTTTTTAGAAAACTTATAACTTATTTTTTAGCTGCATTAGCAACAGTTGCTTCTGTCGTAATATTTACAGTGATCTTATCACCAACGTTCGGTACATAACTTCCTAAACCAAAGTCAGAACGCTTGAATGAAGTTGTAGCATTAAAACCAATCGCTGGAACTTTAGCCATTGGATGCTCGCCCTGCTTGTTTAAAACAGCGTCAAGTACAACTGGCTTAGTTACGCCTTTAACAGTTAAGTCACCAGTAATTTTAAAGTGCTTTTTGTCTTTGGTTTCAACTTTAGTACTTTTAAACGTAATATTTGGATATTTAGCAGCATTAAACCAAGCTTCTTCTTGGAACTCTTTATCTAAAGCAGGTACGTTTGTATTTACACTGCTTAAAGGAATAGTCACATTTACAGATGAGTTTGCTGGTTTAGCATTATCAACTTTAATTACACCTTGGATATCCGAGAAGTTAGCGCTTGGAGTAGAGAAACCAAAGTGATTCCATGAGAAAACAGTAGCTGTATGTGTTGGGTCAATTTTGTAGTCTACTGGTGCAGCTAAAGTAACTGAACTAGCCAATGCTACTGCCAAACCGAAGCTTAATGTTTTAAGATGCATTTTTCGTATCCTTTATTGATATAGTCATTAGTGTATACATCAAGTAATTTAATTCACTATTCTTTATAAAACGATATGTTTCATCCATGCAACAATAAAAGCGTTACAGTTGTTATTCAAAAACAATATTATAAAGTTTAGATATTCTTTTATTCGAAGCTTCAGATTTATTAATTTTTATTACGATTTTATTCATGAATAACAAGGTAAAACATGGTTAATACAGCCCAAGCACAAAGTACTTCTACCCCATATCGAGTAACTCTTACCGATCCTTCAGGTCATCAATGGTTTGCAGATGAACCAACTGATAAAGGTGGACAAGATACAGCTCCGAACCCGGTTCAGCTTTTATTAGCCGCTTTAGGAGCTTGCACTACAATTACATTAGAAATGTATGCGAATCTTAAAGGTATTAAGCTTGATCATGTTCAAGTGGATTTAGCATTAAACCCAAATGGCGAACCTGAAAAAGGCCAAAATAATATTGAGCGTAAAATTACGCTCAAAGGTGAATTTACTGAAGACCAGCATAAGCGATTACTAAAAGTTGCAGAGAATTGCCCTATTCATAAGTTATTAACCTCTCAGATTAATATCCAAACAGAACTAACTAGTTAACTTCTCAAATAAAAAAAGCGCTCTATCTAGAGCGCTTTTTTACACTACTTTAATATTTAAGCAGTTAATTCTTTTACCGCTGCAACAACAGCTTCAGTCGTAATACCAAAGAATTGGAACAAATCTTTTGCTGGCGCAGACTCACCATAAGTTGTCATACCAATTACTTTGCCATCAAGACCAACAAACTTCCACCAATAGTCAACATGAGCCGCTTCAACAGCAACACGCGCACGGATATGAGCTGGTAATACTGCTTCACGGTATGCAGCATCTTGCTTCATAAATTCTTCAGCACATGGCATAGAAACTACACGCACACCTTCAAGTTGTGCATAAGCTTCCATTGCTAAAGAAATTTCAGAACCAGTTGCAATAATAATTGCTTTTAATTCGCCTTTTTCTTGAGCAAGTACATAACCACCTTTTGCAGCGTTTTGAATTTGCTCTTCAGAACGTGTTTGGAATGGTAAGTTTTGACGAGAGAAAATAAGTGCTGTAGGACCATCTTTACGTTTTAAAGCAGATTTCCAAGCAATTGCAGTTTCTACAGTATCCGCTGGACGCCATGTATTTAAGTTAGGTGTACCACGCAATGAAGCAATTTGTTCAATCGGTTGGTGAGTTGGACCATCTTCACCCAGACCGATTGAGTCATGTGTATAAACATGAATTACACGTTGTTTCATTAATGCAGACATACGTACCGCATTACGTGCATATTCCATAAACATTAAGAATGTTGCAACGTAAGGAACAAAACCGCCATGTAATGCAACGCCATTTGCGATCGCAGTCATACCAAATTCACGTACGCCATAGTAGACATAGTTACCAGCTGGGTTTTCTTGAACACCTTGGCAACCTTTCCAAAGTGTTAAGTTAGAACCTGCTAAGTCAGCGGAACCACCTAACAATTCAGGTAATAAAGGACCAAATGCTTGTAATGTATTTTGGCTTGCTTTACGAGTTGCAATTGTCTCGCCTTTCGCATTTGTTTCACGAATGAAAGCATCTGCTTGCGCTGCAAATTCTGCTGGTAAATCACCACTGATACGACGAAGTAACTCAGCTGCTTCAGTTGGATATTTTGCTTGATATTGTGCAAATACCGCATTCCAAGCCGCTTCAGATTCACTACCTTTTGCTTTTGCATCCCATGCAGCATATACATCAGCAGGAATAACAAATGCTTCTTCGTTCCAGCCTAATGCTTCACGAGTTAAAGTAATTTCATCTTTACCTAATGGCGCACCATGACAGTCTTCTTTACCCTGCTTATTCGGTGAACCTAAACCAATAATCGTTTTACACATAATGATTGTTGGTTTCTGAGTTTCAGCTTTTGCTTCGATTGTCGCTTGACGAATCGCATCAGCATCATGACCATCTACACGAAGAACTTGCCAACCATAGGCTTTGAAACGCTCTTCTGTATCGTCGCTGAACCAGCCTTCTACTTCACCATCAATTGAAATGCCATTATCATCATAATAAGCAATCAATTTACCAAGTTGTAAGGTGCCAGCTAAAGAACATACTTCGTGAGAAATACCTTCCATTAAACAGCCATCACCTAAGAAACAGTAAGTGAAATGGTCAACAACTTTTAAATCATCTTTATTAAATTGAGCAGCCAATGTTTTTTCTGCTAAAGCAAAACCAACAGCATTAGCAATACCTTGACCTAAAGGACCAGTTGTCGTCTCTACACCCGGTGCATAGCCATATTCAGGATGACCAGGAGTTCTAGAATGCAATTGACGGAACTGTTTTAAATCTTCAATTGAAAGATCATAACCTGTTAAATGAAGCAAAGCGTATTGCAACATTGAGCCATGGCCATTTGATAAAACGAAACGGTCACGGTTTGCCCATTGTGGATTTGTTGGGTTGTGATTTAAAAACTCACGCCAGACGACGTCAGCAATATCTGCCATCCCCATTGGAGCACCTGGATGCCCTGAGTTTGCTTGTTGCACAGCATCCATTGCCAATACACGAATTGCATTTGCAATACGACGTTCGTTTAAAGGGGTCGTCATAGATCAGAATCCAATTTTAATAGATTGATGAAAAGAAGAAGATGAATAACCATTCAATGCCGCTATATTGTCTTAAAAAAAAGGCTTAGGGTAAACCCCAACACGGTATATTTCTTTATTTTTAACCGTTTCTTGGTTACACAAAAAACATTTGAATCTTTAAGTTATACAAAACAGTGTTCATTTTTCTGCACAACGCCTAAATGTAAGAACATTAATCTTGTTAGCTTTTGATATATAGATAAAATAGTTAGCCAATCCTGTATGCGTTGATCATGTTTCTTTACTTTAAAATTCAAATTCTGATATTTAAGATTTTTATTAAGTTATATGTTTAAAAAACACACTAGCAACAAGTTGTTAAAATATAAATACTTTAAATTAAAGCTTTCTATATCAATTTTGCTAATACACTTATCAATTAAAACACACTATAAATGAAATAAATTCATGCTTTTTAGTCAGTATGAACTGGTCCTCAAGCTCAAGTCGATGTAACATATTATGTCTTTTGAAATAACCAAGATAGGACTTTCATGCGCGAGTACGCTGTTTTTACCTCGGAATCTGTAAGCGAAGGTCATCCCGATAAAATGGCCGACCAAATTAGCGACGCTATTTTGGATGCAATCTTAAAAGAAGACCCATACGCACGTGTTGCTTGTGAAACACTGGTAAAAACAGGCGCTGTTGTACTTGCTGGTGAAGTAACAACGACTGCTAATATTGATGTTGAAGCTGTTGTTCGTAATACTGTTAACGGTATAGGTTATCACCACTCTGATCTTGGCTTTGATGGATCAACGTGTGCTGTAATCAATATGATTGGTAAACAATCTCCTGAAATTGCTCAAGGTGTAGACCGTCAAAAACCAGAAGATCAAGGTGCTGGTGACCAAGGCCTAATGTTCGGTTATGCAAGCCGTGAAACAGACGTGCTTATGCCTGCGCCGATTTCTTATGCTCACCGCTTAATGGAGCGTCAAGCTGAACTTCGTCGTTCAGGTGCCCTTCCATGGTTACGCCCAGATGCAAAAAGCCAAGTTACTTTTGCCTATGAAAATGGCAAGCCTGTACGTCTAGATGCTGTTGTTTTATCTACTCAGCACGATCCTGAAATTTCTCAAAGCCAGCTTAAAGAAGCAGTTATTGAAGAAATTATCAAACCGATCATCCCTGCTGAAATGTTCCATGCAGCTACTAAGTTCCACATTAACCCAACAGGTATGTTCGTTATTGGCGGCCCTGTAGGTGACTGTGGTTTAACGGGTCGTAAAATTATTGTTGATACATACGGCGGTATGGCTCGTCACGGCGGTGGTGCTTTCTCTGGTAAAGATCCATCTAAAGTTGACCGTTCTGCTGCTTATGCTGGTCGTTATGTTGCAAAAAATATCGTAGCTGCTGGTCTTGCTGACAAATGTGAAATTCAAGTGAGTTACGCAATTGGTGTAGCAGAACCTACTTCGATTTCAATTAATACCTTTGGTACAGCAAAAGTTTCTGATGAGTTGATTATTCAACTTGTACGTGATCATTTCGATTTAAGACCGTTTGGTATTACTCGTATGTTGGATCTTCTTCAACCAATGTACAAACAAACCGCGGCTTATGGTCATTTTGGTCGCGAAGGTTCAGATTCTGCATTTACTTGGGAAAAAACTGATAAAGTTGATGCCCTTAAAGATGCTGCTGGCCTCTAAAATAAAATCGTAAAAAAGCCCGCCATTGAGCGGGCTTTTTTATTTATAGTTCAAATTTTATGGTATGTAGGGTTTAATCTTCTAGCAATCATCCTTGACGCCATATCATTTGTAGCTGTAATCAAAATCTATTGTCTTGTCGTTTTATCATCCTGATTTAATACATCCAGTAAAGTTGACTGCGTTGGAGTATCTTGATGGTTCTGGATATAAATATGGACAACTTTAAATACAACGACAACAGCTAGACAAGCCATCACACAAAACATCCATAAGCCATACGGGCTTCGAATATGTTGTGAACCACAATATGGACATGATTTATCAGTCGATGCCACAACTTTGTCGCAACACGCACAATGGTATTGATATAGCATAGGTAACCCTCCTTCCCTCATTTCAACCGTTGTTGTTTTAATAGGTTTGCTACATTTTTTAATTTATACATCCTTTATATTTATCCTATGTGAAACGAATAGATAATTCAATCTGGATGAACAATTGAGTCAATTAAAAAATATTAATTAAAAACATATATATAAGTTAAATATTATTTTTATAGGACTATTTTTCTTATTTTGATATTTTGCCAAATTTGTTAAAATAAGCGAATAATCTCACATTTTAGGCAAATGCATGTCACATACAAAGCTCATTAATAAAGGTGGCTTTCGCGAACGAGCAAACCGAAGCCGAGGTTATCAACAATCTGAAAATAAGCAAACAGCCTTAGCTTCAAACAAATACCAACCTCAAACAAAACCACAAGAAAGCCCAACTGAAGTGGCTCAAACAGATTCTGTTGTGGCTGAACATCTAACTAAATAATTTATATCTTCTTAAAATAAAAAAGGCCTAAACTTTAGAGGTTTAGGCCTTTAAATAAGGTATTTATTAATCCTTATTTTTATGTTCAATTTTCTTGTGATCTGGAGTGACTTCTCGCGCTTCGCCATCAATAATACTTGAATCACGGTATTGACCTTGACTACCACCACCTTGTTGATTCTGCATATCTTGCATTTGGCGCATTAGATCGGCAAATGGATTTTGCCCCCCCATATTACCGCCCATACCACCCATCATTTTATCCATCATAGCTTGTTGGCGTTTTGCCAAAGTTCTCATGGCTATATTACGGAAAGCAGTTTGAACACCAGGGATCAAAATTAAAACCGCTAACACATCAGAAACAAGGCCTGGCAACATTAATAAGAAACCTGCAAAAGCATAAGCAAGTTTTTTAGTTACTGTTGGGTCATTACCGAGTTGGCCAGTCATCTGCATTTGCTGTAATTGAGGCATAATACCAGCAGTACTTCTGCGAATAAGCCCCAAACCAATAAAGAAAGCAAGAATGAACCAAAAGAACACATACCATCCACTGATGAACTGTGCTACGCCAATCCATACGGCAATTTCAACAATCGCGCCCAGAACTACAATAAGAAGTAAATTCATGTAAAACTTTATCTATCTCAAAAAGAAAATTCATTGCAGTTTATTTGCCCCAACCCTATCGAAACAGCCAGAGTCTGCAATACTAGAGTACATTTGATTTTAACTCGATAAAAACAAACATGCTTTATTATTAATGAGTGCTGTATCAAGTTTATCAAGTGCGACTTCAATTAGATTTTAATTTTTTACTCTAGTTAAACGGAAAGTCCTTCAAAAAAGCAGCTTTTTAGTCTAGTTGAAAACTTAGATTCTTAGAAAAATTGGATATATTTCTTTTATATAGTAGTTTTATAAAATTTTAAAAAGTAGTGCATAGATATAGAATTTCGTTAATAACTTACATTTTTTCTATCTAAAAGGACTTCTATTCAAGTTAAATTAAAGAATAACTCTTTTAAACCCACATAGACTCATGACTAAAAAAGCTCTTTTCTTTGCCATTGGTACGATGTTTTTATCGGCATGTTCTTTTAATACGGTAGAACAGCATCAAATACAGTCAATTTCTACCAATAAAAACTCAGAGAAAATTAAATCGTTGTTTGATCAAGCACAAACTGAAGGTGTTTTAGTTATAAAACGTGGACAAACAGAGGAAGTCTATGGCAATGATCTTAAAAGAGCATCAACCGAATATGTTCCCGCCTCTACCTTTAAAATGTTAAATGCTTTGATTGGACTTGAGCATCATAAAGCAATGCCAACTGAAGTGTTTAAATGGGATGGGCAAAAACGTTTATTTCCTGATTGGGAAAAGGACATGACTCTAGGCGATGCTATGAAAGCTTCTACTATTCCAGTTTATCAGGAACTAGCTCGACGAATTGGCCTTGATCTTATGTCTAAAGAGGTAAAACGCGTTGGTTTCGGTAATGCTGATATTGGTTCAAAAGTAGATAATTTTTGGCTTGTTGGCCCACTTAAAATTACACCTCAGCAGGAAGCACAGTTTGCTTATGAATTAGCCCATAAAACTCTTCCCTTTAGCAAAAATGTACAAGAACAAGTTCAATCTATGCTGTTCATAGAAGAAAAAAATGGACGGAAAATTTATGCCAAAAGTGGTTGGGGATGGGATGTTGACCCACAAGTTGGTTGGTTTACAGGCTGGGTAGTTCAACCACAAGGAGAAATTGTAGCTTTCTCACTTAATTTAGAAATGAAAAAAGGCATACCTAGTTCTATTCGAAAAGAAATTGCTTATAAAGGATTAGAGCAGCTAGGTATTTTATAATTTGAACTTTATAGCCCAGCTTATATTCATCCTTATAAACTGGGTTATTTTAAAACTTGAAATTTGAAAACCTTATTATTTATCCGTCAACTGGCGTATGGGGTGTATTTAAATTTAACTGATAGAAAGCAGCATCCAACCATTGACCAAACTTAAAACCGACTTGCTTAAAAGTACCTGCATGGATAAAGCCCATTTTTTCATGTAAACCGATACTTGCTTGGTTGGTTGCATCAATACAGCCTATCAATACATGTAAGTCTGCCTCTTGAGCACGCTTAATCAATTCTTGCATTAAAATTTTGCTTAATCCGCCGCCACGATGTTCATGATGAATATAAATACTATGTTCGACCGTATATTTATAGGCAGGAAAAGCTCTAAAAGTTCCCCAACTTGCAAAACCTAATAACTTGTTTGTCTCATCTACAATACCAATGACAGGAAAACCATTTTCTCTTTTAACTGCAAACCAGTTTTTCATCGACTCTTCAGAGCGCGGCAAATAGTCATACAAAGCAGTAGAATTGATAATTGCTTCATTCAAAATATCTAATATAGCCTTTGCATGTGTAGCTTCATGACAATCGATTAAACGTAAATTTGGATTAAGATTTTTAATCATGAAGATTCCTTAAGAATAGAGACGAGCTCATTACATACAACTAAAATATATCGAGCAGCTTTAGAAGAAGGATTGCTATATATGATCGGTTGATCTAATTGCATCGCCAAACAATCCCCCTCTTGTAAAGCATAAAAGTTTTCACCCAATTGAATATCAATTTGCCCCTCTATCACCCAAATTTGCTGTAATACAACTTTGGAATTCGCACTTGTTTCATAAGTAACTCGAGATTGAGCTGGAAATTCAATTTCAATGATCTGAAATGGAGATTTCCAATTTGGAGGCGAAACTTGACGACGAATATATCCTGTTTCTGGATCTTTCCATTCTGCTTGTTGAGTACGCCGTACCATAGGTTGAGGCGATTGAGTATTCTGCGGGGAATCAAATAGCTGAGTCAAAGGCACCCCTAAACCATTTGCTAGCTTTTCAAGAACAACAGCTGTAGGGCTCGCTTCTCCTCTTTCAATGAGTGAAATTGCTGAACGGCTTACCTGACATCGACTAGCAAGAACATCTAGGGTATATCCACGCGCTAGACGTATTTCACGCACTTGCTGCGCAATGCGGATATTAATATCTTCCATCTACCGATAAACTTTAATTCCAAAATTATAGATAAGTATTCCATTAAAATAGAATTACATCAAATGATTTTAAAGATATAAATTGATTCGATAAAAACCGAAAAATAACCATTCATCGCAGCATTCTTTAAATTACGCATGCAGAACCTTTTTGGCTATGTAACAATACACTCTAAACTATTTATATAAGTATTCACATGGCATTGATTATTGGTATTGATCCGGGTTCACGCTTAACAGGTTATGGAATCATTGAAAAAGATGGTAGTAAACTACGTTTTGTTGATGCCGGTACAATCCGAACAGAAACTCAAGAAATGCCAGAACGCTTAAAACGTATTTTTGCTGGCGTTGAGCGAATTGTGAAATTCCATGGTCCAACTGAAGCTGCGGTTGAGCAAGTCTTTATGGCTCAAAACCCAGACTCTGCCTTAAAATTAGGACAAGCCCGTGGTGCTGCCATAGCCGCATTAGTTAATTTAGATTTACAAGTTGCAGAATACACTGCCCGCCAAATTAAACAGTCTGTGGTTGGTTATGGCGCTGCCGATAAAGAACAAGTCCAAATGATGGTGATGCGATTACTTAATTTGACGATTAAACCTCAATCCGACGCAGCCGATGCCCTTGCTGCTGCTATCTGCCATGCACATGCATCGGGAAGCATGAGTAAACTTTCTGTTTTAAACGCCTTAGGTGGTATGGCACGTGGGCGAAGTCGTTCTAGCAGTCGTAGACGTTAAAACTTATTGATTTACGACCTGACTAATGGCTTGATTCATTTGGTAAGCCTGTAAACCACGCATACCTTGTTTTGCAAGTTCATCACCTGCTTGAGCATGCAGAGTCACTATCTCATGTAATGCAATACCTTTGTGGAACTGAGCTTTTAAGCTCGCAATCATTCCTGCTAACACATCTCCCATTCCACCTGTTCCCATACCAGCATTACCTTGCGTACAGATATACAAATTATCTTCTAAAATTAAGCTACCCGCTCCTTTAAGCACCCAATGGCCAGCATATTTTTGTTGTAAAGTATAAATTGCAGCAATTCGGTCATTTTCAATTTGCGCTGTAGAGCAACCAAGTAAAGTAGCAGCTTCTCCAGGATGAGGTGTGGCATAAATATGTGTATTTAACTTTTCAGGCTGTTTAGCCAGAAACCATAAAGCATCTGCATCTAAAACAACTTCTAGGCGTGTACTCTGATTTAACAAATTAAACCATTGTTGGTAAATCTGCTTTGCCCAATCGTCACGGCCTAATCCCATTCCAAAGCAGACTGCATCGACCTGAGATAGAATCTCTTTAATATTGTTTTCATCTAAAGCATTAATATCACGAAGCATAATATTAGGTGCCCGCGACAAAATGGCTTGATGATGGTTGCGATGACAAACCACTGTCACTTTGCCTGCACCCGCATGAAAAGCAGCTTCAGCAGCCATAATAACAGCCCCGCCCATTTGCTCATGTCCACCCACCACTAAAACATGCCCATAACTTCCCTTATGGCCAAATGCCATACGCTGAGGAAGTCTAATATTTGTGGGTGACAAATAAGCTAAGGGTATCAACTCGTGGTCTATAGGAATTAAATTAATTAAATGAACTTGTCCTGCGTACTCTTTACCTTGCCCTGTAAATAGTCCTGCTTTAAGACCTAAAACAGTAAAGGTATGATCAGTTCTTACTGAACAGGGTAAGACTTGTCCTGTATTTGCTTGTAAGCCACTCGGTATATCAATCGAAATTTTTAGGCCCACTTGTTCATTAAACTTTCGAATTACTTGTTGCCAACCTATATTTAATTCTCGGTTTAAACCTATGCCAAATAAAGCATCAATATGACAATCAAATGTTCTTTTAATATCAAAATTTGGATGAATTTGGGCTTTCATTTCTCTAGCAAATTGCGCTGCACAATGTAAATCGGTTGACTCACCCAATTGAGCTGCAAAGATTTCAACATTAAATCCAACTTGCTTCAGATAACTTGCTATAAAGTAACCATCACCTGCGTTATTGCCTTGCCCGCACCAAACAGCAATATTCTTGATAGGCCGATCTTTAAAAAGCTCAATAAGTTGCTGGGCAATTGACCAAGCCGCTTGTTGCATTAAACCTAATGAGGAGTTTTGCGCAGCAAACCAGCGCCGCTCCCATGCTCGAATATCATCGCTATGGTAAACTACCGCCTGCATATTATTATCCTCTTGCATTTTGGTTTATGACATCTTCCGACACATCACGCATTGCAGTGCAACAAATTGATCCACATGAATTAAAAGCATGGATCAAAGCTCAAGCATTAGACTTGGGTTTTGCTGATTGTGTCATCGCAAAACCAGATGCTCAAGAGCAAATGCCACGTTTTTTAGAGTATCTTGAACGTGGTTATCATGCAGATATGACTTATTTAGAAGAAAATCTAGAAAAACGAGCTGATCCAACACTATTAGTGCCTGGTACAAAAAGTATTATTTGTGTCCGCATGAATTATCTTGTGGAATCGCCAAAACCACGATATGTACCTTTAGAGCCTAATTCTGCCATTATCGCCCGCTATGCACGTGGCCGTGATTACCATAAAGTCATGCGTGGTAGATTGAAAACGCTAGCAACACGAATTCGTGAAAAAGTTGGTGACTTTGAATCTCGTCCTTTTGCAGATTCGGCGCCTATTTTTGAAAAATCATTAGCTGAAAGTGCTGGAATGGGTTGGACAGGTAAACACACTTTGCTCATTCATAAAAAGTCAGGTTCTTTTTTCGTATTAGGTGAGCTATTTACATCACTCGAGCTACCTTTCGACGAGCCTGCAACAGCACATTGTGGTTCTTGTAGCGCTTGTATTGATATTTGCCCGACGCAAGCAATTGTCGAGCCTTATATGTTAGATGCAAGACGTTGTATTGCCTATTTAACTATCGAATATAAAGGAATTATTGCTGAAGAATTACGTGCAGGTATTGGAAACCGAATATTTGGTTGTGATGACTGCCAGTTAATTTGTCCTTGGAATAGCTTTGCCAAAACAGCATCTATTTCTGATTTTAATCCTAGACATGGGTTAGATAATATTAGTCTGCTTGATATCTGGCAGTGGGATGAAGCCACTTTTTTAGCCAATACGGAAGGTAGCCCTATCCGTCGGACAGGTTATCAATCATTTAAACGTAATATTGCAATCGGATTAGGAAATGCTCCTTATTCAAAAGAAATTGTAGATCAACTACAAAATGGCAAAAATTTACATGACGAAATCGTCAAGGTGCATATTGATTGGGCAATTGAACAGCAACTTAATCAACTTCAGCTATCAAATTAAAAAAATGATGTTTTTTGCCCTATAGCTTTAATACGAATTCTGTATGATTATGTATAGTGAATTAATGCCATCATCATGGATATGACAATGACTCTACGTAATGATTGGAATCGTGAAGAAATCCAAGCTTTATATGAACAACCTTTTTTGGATTTAGTTTTCAAGGCTCAGCAAGTACATCGTGAGCACTTCACTGCCAATTCAATTCAGGTCAGTACCCTTTTATCTATTAAAACGGGTAAATGTCCTGAAGATTGCAAATACTGCTCACAATCGGCACATTACGAATCAAAATTAGAAGCAGAAAAACGTATTGCTGTTGAAAAAGTGATTAGTGAAGCGAAAGCTGCAAAAGATTCAGGTTCTTCACGTTTTTGTATGGGTGCTGCTTGGCGTAACCCACATGAGCGCGATATGCCTTATGTTTTAGAAATGGTACGTGAAGTTAAAGCATTAGGTATGGAAACCTGTATGACTTTAGGGATGCTTAACCAATCTCAAGCAGAACGCCTAAAGGTTGCTGGTTTAGATTACTATAACCACAATTTAGATACATCTCGTGAGTATTATTCTCACATCATTAGTACTCGTACTTTTGATGACCGTTTAAATACCCTTGATTATGTTCGTCAAGCTGGTATGAAAGTTTGTAGTGGCGGTATTGTGGGTTTAGGCGAAACTCGTGAAGACCGAATTGGTTTATTACATGAACTAGCTACCCTACCAATTCACCCTGAATCTGTGCCAATCAATATGCTTGTTCCTATTGAAGGAACACCTTTAGCTGATGTTGAAAAGCTTGATGTAATTGAGTGGATTCGTACTATTGCTGTGGCGCGTATTATCATGCCTCATAGTTATATCCGTCTCTCTGCGGGCCGCGAATCATTAAGTGATTCAGACCAAGCATTAGCATTTATGGCAGGTGCAAACTCATTATTCTCTGGTGATAAACTACTAACCACACCAAATGCCGGTGAAGGTAAAGACCAAGCTTTATTTAATAAACTAGGTTTAACGGCTGAAAAACCAAAGCCAACAGTTGCTGATTTATCAGTAGATGCAATGAGTGCTTAACTCAAATTAGAAAATTTAAAAGCCCTGATCATTCAGGGCTTTTTTCATTTATATAGAAGTTACTAATATTCCGTAAGTAGCATTTAGAAAGGTTCCGACTCGAATAATATCCTTTCCTGCCGCATGCGTTACTGTGAATTCTTGGCTCAACACATCAAAATTGAAAGAATCAAAAACATCTTGATGGTGTAAAAGCCAAGTCACTGTATCTGCTACATTTTCATCCGCAATATAAGTTAAGGCCTTGAAGTCTTTACTCATAAATAACTCTTAAAAATAAATTTTATGAATTTTATATGAGTTCACTCTACCTTAAAAGAAAATCTAAGCTGCTTTAGGATTTACTAACGAATGACCTGACAATAGACTTGCCAAGGCTTGAGGTGTAAATTCTAAAGAAAGTACATGATTTTTGAGATTGACTGAATGCTTGCTAATTAATGGAAGTAAGCCATCTTCTGTTTCAAAGACATATTCATCTGCAATATTTAAGATACCTTCAAGGTTTGTCGTACTTGAAGCAAGATCATGGCTAAAGATGTCATAAATCGTTTGCAAGTTAAACGTTGTTTGCTGCTCCGTCGGATGCTTGATGAGATAATCCTTTAAAAATAAAACTAATTTATGAGCAAAGAAAAAGTAATTAGGTTTATAGCTATACTTCATAGTATTCATGGAACTGAACTCCAGATTATCTTTTATTGAATTACAACTAAAACAGTAGGAATTGAACCTTAAAAAATTCTTAAAAAATTAAATATATTTATAAGATATACACAAAACAATTTTATCATTAAAAAACAATAGCTTAATCAAAAATATTAGATATATATTATCTTAAATATTTTAAAATTTCATTAATTCAATAAAATACAATTACTTAGATATTACTAATTTTTAAATTCTATTTTAAATAAAAACTAATTAATTATTTTACCAAATGATAAAAAATAAATTTTTTAATTTTTGTTAATAAAAACAATTGATCAAAATATATATAAATATAATGTTTTTCTTGTTTTTTGATTGAAAAGTGATATATTTCCCTCGCCTTACTTAATCAGAATAAACTTACTGAAAAGTAATGGATTTTATTTTAAAAAGCTATTCTGGGGATTTTATGAAAAAATTTATTTTTGTGGCGGCAGTTTCTTTCTTAAATATAGCAAATGCACAAGCAGCAGATGGCACAATTACTATTAATGGTCTTGTCACGGATAATACTTGTACTATTGATACTGGAGATAAAAATTTAACAATCAATTTGCCTACTGTTTCATCTCAAACCTTAAAAAATGCTGGTGATGTAGCTGGTCGTACACCTTTTCAAATTAATTTAACGAACTGTACCGCTGCAGGTAAAGTCGCAACTTATTTTGAACCAGGCGCAACCGTTGACTTTAATACGGGTCGTTTGTTAAACCAAGCAACTTCTGGTGCAGCAACAAATGTAAATATTCAATTACTTGGCAGTAATAATGCTGTGATTCCTGTACTTGCTACAAGCACAAATGAAACTCAAATGAATTCACAATGGGTAAATGTTTCAGCAGGCGGTAGTGCTGATCTTAACTATTATGCTGAATATTATGCTACAGGTGCTTCTACTGCTGGTACGGTAACATCGCAAGTAAAATACACGATCATTTATCAATAAACTTAAAATTGAAGCTTCTATTCATGAATAGAAGCTATCTCCTTCCTATTATTTGTTATTGAGAATATGACTGATGCTTTTTCGTGGTCGTAAATTTTTTTGGGGATTAGTTTGTCTGCAAGTAGCGCTCACTACTACAGGCCATACTGAAATTGTTTTACATGGTACTCGTGTCATTTATCCTTCAAATGCCCGGGAGATCACATTACAACTGAGTAATAACGGCACGGCCCCGTCTCTTGTTCAAGCATGGATCGATGATGGAAATGCAAAGTCAACACCAGATGAAACAAATGTACCTTTCATTATTACTCCACCAATTTCACGAGTAGAAGCAACTAAGGGGCAAACCTTAAGAATTACAGCGCTGCCTACTACATCTCAACTAAGCCAACAACAAGAATCTATTTTTTGGCTTAATGTTTTAGATATCCCTCCTAAACCTGAAGGGAGCACTCAACAAGGGCAAACCACAACAACCTCTAACAATTTTTTGCAACTCGCTGTTCGTTCGCGAATTAAATTTTTTTACCGCCCTATAGATCTAAAAGAAAATATTGATCAACTAAGTGACAAAGTCGTGTGGGAAATAAATGATCAATATCTAATGATAAAAAATCCGACACCTTTTTTTCTTACTATCACCTCCATTTTTCAAGGAAGTGAAGGCCATAAAACAGACTTATTGCAACAAGGCTTAATGATTGCCCCTTATTCAGAGGATAAAATTAAACTAAAAAATAAAAACTTAGCAGATATGAGCTTTGTGTATATCAATGATTACGGTGGACGAGTTGAGCACCCAATAAAATTCTAACCTCATTGTATTTCTTAAGAAAATTTAAAACCTATCATGAGTAGGCTCTAGAACTATGTCTAAATGGTTTATACCTTATATATGTTTAAAAAGCCCCTTTACTTGGTATGTCGTCTCAAGTATTACGCTATTCATGTCTATGGCTATATATGCTGAAAATACTACTGATGTTCCACATTTTACAAAGGCTGAATTTGATAGCAATTTCTTAGTAGGTAATGCACAAAAAATTGATATAGCTCGCTTCAAATACGGAAACCCGATCTTGCCTGGTGAATATAGCTTAGATGTTTATATTAATGGTCAATGGCTGGGTAAACGGCGTATGCGATTTACTGCCTCAGCCCCTAACATAAATGCTGAAACATGTTTTACAGAGGCCATGTTGCTTGAATATGGGGTAAAAGCTAATGTTCTAAGTCAACATGACTCTAATTCATCTCTTTCATGTAAAGCACTCGCTTCATGGATAGATAGTGCTTTTTATGTATTTGATAGTTCCCGTTTAAGAATTGATATTTCGATCCCGCAAGTCATCTTAGAAAAAAATCCGCAAGGCTATATCGATCCACATTTGTGGGATCGTGGTATTAATGCAGCTTTTTTAAGCTATAACGCCACAGCATATCGAATAGTCAATGAACAACATGCAAATAGTTATGCTTTTATGGGAACCAATCTTGGAGCAAATTTAGCAAGTTGGCAGTTTCGCCATAATGGACAATGGAAATGGCAAAGCCAATCTAATTCTCAATCTAATAATTCTTCTTATACCTCGACAAATACATATGTACAAAAGGCATTTCCAGATATCCATGGTGTTGTGACTTTAGGAGAATATTTTACTAATAGCGATTTTATTAACTCTTTGCCCTATCGTGGAATGAATATTTCAAGTGATGACCGAATGCTTCCAAATAGTATGCTCAGTTATGCTCCAAGAGTTCGAGGTTATGCCAAAACCAATGCAAAAGTCGAAGTTAGACAACAAGGTAATTTAATTTACCAAACCACAGTCCCACCAGGAAACTTTGAAATTAATGATCTCTATCCCACAGGATTTGGAGGTGAGTTACAAGTTTCGGTACTTGAATCTAATGGAGTAGTTCAAAAATATTCTATTCCATATGCTTCTGTAATTGAAATGCTACGTCCTCAAATGAGTCGATATTCATTCACCTTAGGACAATTTCGAGACCCAAACATTAAGTTAACTCCATGGCTAATACAGGGTAAATATCAACGCGGAATCAATAATTACCTTACAACTTATAGCGCAATTCAAGGAACACAGCAGTATTTCTCTGTATTGTTAGGTACAGCTTTTTCAATGCCTATTGGCGCTATTTCTTTTGATGCAACACATTCAAATGCCAATTTTTCTTATCAACCTAAAATGACAGGGCAAAGTTATCGTTTAAGTTACAATAAGTTATTTTCTCCAACGCATACTAACTTAACACTAGCAACTTATCGTTATTCAACACAAAACTATCTCAAACTACGTGATGCAATTTTGATTCGGGACTTACAAGAGCAAAACATTGATAGTTTTTCGGTAGGTAAGCAAAAAAGTGAATTCCAGCTTAATTTAAAATCAAGCTCTTCCAAACCAATGGGGAAATTTCTATTTAGTAGGTTCGTGGACAAACTATTGGAACCAGTCTACTACTAATAAGCAATTGCAATTAGGTTATAGCAACCAATTTAAAGATTTAACTTATAGTTTCTCTGCAATTAATAGTGAAACTATTGAAGCTAGCGGGCGAGCTAACCAAGATACTCAATATCTCATTTCTCTATCCTTTCCCTTAGATTTTAAGAAAAGCTCTTTAAATTTTAATAGTCTTATAAGTGAAGATAGCCAAATTCTGAGTTTTAGCGGTTTTACAGGAAACCGGTTGAATTACGGCGCATCAATTTCCAGTCAAAACCATGGGCAAACGAATCTCAATATCAATGGCAACTATAAGACAAACTACACAACATTAGGTGCTTCTTTTAGTTACGCTGACTCATATCAACAAGAAATGCTTAACTTGAGTGGCAATATCGTTACTCACTCCCAAGGAATTCTGTTTGGTCCAGATCAAGCTCAAACAATGGTTTTAGTTTATGCACCAGATGCAACAGGAGCACAAGTCGGTAATACACCAGGCCTCAGCATAAACAAAAAGGGATATGCGGTTATCCCATATGTTACGCCTTACCATATGAATGACATTAGCCTTGACCCACAAAACATGTCTACACAGGTTGAGCTAGCTGAAAGTAGCTTACGTATTGCTCCCTATGCAGGCTCAATCACTAAAGTTCAATTCACAACAAAAAAAGGTTACGCACTTTTTATCAGCCCGACCACTTTAGATGGCTCACATTTACCTTTTGCCGCACAGGTATATAACCAGAATAACGAAGTAATAGGTATTGTTGTGCAAGGCAGCCGTATTTATTTACGAACCCCCTTAACCCATGACCTTGATATGTGCTGAATTAGCAGGAGACTTTCACTTGGGATATGCTAGGCAGCTAAC
>NZ_JBQENP010000014.1:0-86298 GCF_052044755.1 Acinetobacter sp. 22512
ACTCCCGACCCCTTAGTTCGTAGCCAAGTGCTCTATCCAGCTGAGCTATGAGCGCATTAAGTAAATGGCGGTGAGAGAGGGATTCGAACCCTCGATACCAGTAATAGGTATGCTTCCTTAGCAGGGAAGTGATTTCAGCCACTCATCCACCTCACCGGAACGAGCCGCCATAATACAAACTAAAACCCTATTGTTCAAGTCATCATAGTGAAATTTTCTTGTTTTTTAGTTCAATGAATTATTTTTTAAGCAATTTTCTAATTATTTTCGTCTTTTTCGATCAAACGCTTGTTAAGATAGATATTATTTCTTCATCAAAATACTGTAGTGCATAACACATTATTGCAAACCTAAACGTGCAGTTCGGGTCTGCATGACTTATGCTAAACTTATCTGCCAAGCGTGAAACCAAACGACATGACAAAAAACTGGGCTGACCCCGAAGCGAAAGCTGAAGCTGAACGTTATGACAATCCTATTCCAAGCCGTACTCTTATTTTAGATACATTGGAACAATTGCAGACACCGCAATCTCATGCAGAACTTGTCGATCATTTTAATATTCATGACCAAAAAAGTATTGAAGCACTCAGTCATCGCTTAAGTGCTATGGTTCGTGATGGTCAAATCATGAAAGACGGGTTTAAATTTCAGTTGGTGGCAGATCAACCGACCTATGAAGCAACTGTTTATATCAATAGTAAAGGTTTAGGCACAGCGCATATCGATGGTCAAAGTGACCTTTTACTTCCTGAACGTGAATTACGTTTAGTCTTTAACGGTGACCGAGTTAGAGTGCGACAGACTTCAGTTGATCGTAAAGGCAAACCTTGGGGATTTATCACAGAAGTTTTACAACATCGTGTTAAACAATTAATTGGTAAATTGTCGGTTCACGATGGCGAATATTTTATTCAGCCCAACAATCCAAATCAGCACCAGCCTATTCCTTTAGAAAAAGAACTGGTAACACATGCTGAAGCAAATGTTGGCGATATGCTACGTGTCGCAATAGACAGCTATCCGACTCGTGAAGAATTTGCGACGGCGCATATTATTCAATCTATGGCCGACAAAGCTGATACAGAAATTATTATTCCGCAGACTATTCTTGAGTTTGGCTTACCTTACGAATTTCCAGATGAAGTTATAAAAGAAGCTGAAAGCTTTAAAGAACCATCTGCTCAAGACCGTGAAGGCCGCATTGATTTACGAGATTTAGCATTAGTTACGATCGATGGTGAAGATGCTCGAGATTTTGATGATGCGGTTTATGCTGAAAAACGTCCAGGTGGCGGTTATCGTGTAGTGGTCGCAATTGCTGATGTTAGCCATTATGTACGCTTAGACTCAGCCCTCAATGAAGAAGCTGAGGAACGTGGTACTTCGGTATACTTCCCGCATTTCGTATTACCGATGCTACCAGAGGCATTGTCAAATGGCTTATGCTCTCTAAACCCTCATGTAGACCGTTTATGTATGGTCTGTGACTTGAAACTCTCTCGTACAGGCCGTGTAACTGGTTACGATTTTTATCCATCAGTGATGCATTCAAAAGCACGTTTGACCTATACACAGGTAGCACAATATTTTGACGGCGCAACAGATGCGATTCCAAAAGATCGTGATGTTCATAAATCTTTAAATACGCTTTTCCAGCTTTATCAGATTTTGAAAAATTTACGTGCTGATCGTCATGCAATGGAATTTGAAACCATTGAAACCTACATGACTTTTGATGAGCTAGGCGGGATTAAAGAAATTTTGCCACGTACACGTAATGAAGCACATAAACTTATTGAAGAGTGCATGTTACTTGCTAACGTTGCTGCGGCTGAATATGCATTAGAACATGATGTTCCAATGTTGTATCGCGTGCACGAAGCTCCAGAGTTCTCACGTATTCAGAAAGTAAAAGACTTTGTTAAATTACTGGGGCTACCCTTCCCTGACCAACCAACTCAAGCAGACTATCAAAGAGTAATTGAAGCAACTAAAGATCGTATTGATGCACCAAGTATTCATGCCGTCTTATTACGTTCAATGATGCAAGCTTATTATGGCGCAAAAAATGCAGGGCACTATGGTTTGGCTTATGAAGCTTATACGCATTTCACTTCGCCAATTCGTCGTTACCCAGACCTATTATTACACCGGGCCATTAAAGCTCACTTGAAACAAAAGCCTTATCCACTCTCTGGTGCTGCACTAGATGATGCAGGTGAACATTTCTCTCAAACAGAGCGCCGTGCTGATGAAGCTTCTCGTAGCGTAACGACGTGGTTGAAATGTCACTACATGCAGCAGCATCTAGGTGATGAATTTATTGGTATTGTAAGTGCGGTGACCGAATTCGGTTTATTCGTGACACTGAAAGATTTATATGTCGATGGCATGATTCATATTAGCCAACTCGGCGATGACTTCTTTATTTATGACCAAGCGAGTCAAAATCTAGTAGGTCAAAATCGTGGTCAAGTCTTTGGTTTGGGCGATGAAGTTAAAATTCAGGTTGCTGGTGTCAATCTGGAAGAACGTAAAATTGACTTTCAGCTCATTAAGCAAGTTACCCATGCAGGCCGAGTAGTTCGTAGCCGTGCGCCGCGTACGACTAAAACTACTACGCAGGCGACTGAAGAAGTTTTCAGTAAACCAACTGTCAGTAGTGATGGTGAGCGACCTGTTCACAAAAAGAAAGAAAAAAGTAAGCCAAGTTCTTACACCAAAAAATCTGGTAAAAAAACCTCAGCAAAAGCCGAGACTAAATCAGAAAAGGTGAAGAAAAAATCTAAGCCTAAAAAGAAAAAGTCGAATGCAAAATCAAAGGCTGAATAGTGAGTAAATAATTATCACGTTTCAAAAATAAGTCTCCAATAGGAGGCTTATTTCTTTTTAAAAGGGGTTATTTTACACATTAAGCTTGATTTCCGACTTGAGAGGACCTACATCTAATACCATGTTTAAAAAATAATGTGGCTATTAGCAATGACTTTACAGCAAGCGACTTTACCAACTCCGCGTTTTGACCAAATTGAATTAGAAAATTTAAAACAAGACATTCAACAAGCGATCCAAGCAGGTCAGGAATTTTTAAATACTCTTACGGCTGCACCTACAGATGCAGCTCAGCAACTTGCCGTACTTGAGCAAGTCGATACGCTTGAAAATAATCTAAGTGAATCATGGGGCGTTTTATCGCATTTAAACGCTGTAATGAGCAACGCAGAAACGAGAGAAGTCTATCAATCTTTATTACCAGCATTAAGTGAATATTACACTCAGCTTGGTCAACACACGGCGCTTTATCAAACCTATCAACACATCCATGATGGTCAAGGTTATAGCTCTCTTAGCCCTGCACAGCAAAGTGCTATCCGTCTAGCTTTACGTGACTTTAAACTTTCAGGTGTAGCCTTAGAGGGTGAAGAGAAAAAACGTTATGCAGAGATTTCTGCGCGTCTTTCACAGCTTTCTTCTGATTTTTCAAACCACGTACTTGATGCAACACAAGCTTACTTTAAACCACTTACCGAAGATCAGCTAAAAGGTCTTCCAGAAAGTAATATTGAGTTATTAAAACAGTACGGCAAACAACGTGAACTTGACCAAGCTGTAGCAACCCTAGATTTCCCAGCATATTTTGCAATCATGACTTATGCAGATGACCGTGCATTGCGTGAAGAGCTTTATAGAGCTTATGTGACTCGCGCATCTGATCAGTCTGAACAAACTGAGTTTGATAACAGCAAAATTATGGAAGAAATTTTGAGTCTTCGTCAGGAAATGGCGAAACTACTTGGTTTCAATAACTATGCTGAATATTCTCTGGCAAGCAAAATGGCACCAGACGTAAAAACAGTACATGAGTTTTTGGTTGACCTAGCAGAGCATGCGCGTGCTCCTGCGCTTCAAGAAGTTGCCGAACTTCAAGATATTGCTAAACAAGTTGGTGTTGATGAGCTTAAACCTTGGGATACAACTTACTATTCTGAAAAGCTTAAACAGCAACAATTCAACTTATCTCAAGAAGCATTAAAACCTTATTTCCCTGCACCTAAAGTTATTCAGGGATTATTCCAGATTGTGCAGCGTCTATACGGCATTAACATTATTGAAAGACAAGCACCTGTCTGGCATCCAGATGCACGTTATTTTGAATTAGAAGACCAAGGTCAAGTGATTGGTGGCTTCTTTTTTGACATCTATGCACGTACAGGTAAACGTGGTGGCGCATGGATGAACGGCTTCCGCTCGCGCATGCAAACACTTCATGGCTTACAAAAACCAATTTGCTATATGGTGTGTAATTTTACTCCTCCTGTAGGTGACCAACCTGCTTTATTGACTCATGACGAAGTGATTACTTTGTTCCATGAGTTCGGACATGGTTTACATCATATGTTGACCGAAGTAGATAATATCTCGGTTGCAGGAACTCATGGCGTTGCTTGGGATGCGGTAGAACTACCAAGCCAGTTTATGGAATTCTGGTCATGGGATAAAGAAAGTCTAGATGTATTAAGTGAACACATCGATAGTAAACAGACTTTGCCACAAGAATTACTAGATGCTTTATTAAATGCTCGATTCTTCCAATCTGGTATGCAAACTTTACGTCAGCTTGAATTTGCATTATTTGACTTGACCATTCACACCAAAACGCCAGCCCTGAACAGTGAGCAAATTCAGCAAACCTTAAACGATATTCGTAAGCAATATGCGGTCGTTCCTACTGTCGACTACAACCGCTTCCAACATAGTTTTAGTCATATTTTTGCTGGCGGTTATGCCGCAGGTTATTACTCTTACAAATGGGCAGAAGTCTTAGCGAGCGATGCATTTGATCGTTTTGAAAATGAAGGCATTTTTAACACTCAAACGGGTAAAGAATTCCGTCAGGCAATTCTAGCTGTGGGTGGAAAAGACACTGCGCTTGAGGCATTTGTTAATTTCCGTGGACGCGAGCCTAAAATTGACGCATTGTTACGTCATCAAGGTTGGACGAATGACAACAAAACCGCTTAAACTATGGGCCTAAATTGATCGTGTGGTTAGGGTGATAAAGATGAAAAAACGTTTCATTGCTGGGGCAAAATGTCCAAAATGTGAAGCCATGGATCGAATTGTCATGCTAACCACCGCAGAAGACGAATGGATTGAATGTATCGAATGCGGTTATAGCGAAAATCGTCCGACTCATGTTGATGAGCCTGAAACACCTGCTGAACCGGATGAAATTGGGGTAATACAGTTCAAGCCACGTCGTCCCGACTAAAGGTCTTAAACATGCCACTACAAAGAAAACAAAACTCAAAATTATTATGGATTTTAATTGGGGGCTTAAGCATTCTCGTAGTGCTTTTTTTTGCAGCGCAATGGTTTTTTAAAAAAACCGAGTCGTCAGCACCACTGGTTGATCCACAACCTGTCTCGACTCCTGCTCCTGCTAAACCGAAACCAGCTGACCCATTATCAAGTTCTGAACCCTTAGCTGAAAATGCAAGCTCTCAGCAACTTGTCAGTGAAAATGTGCTTAAAGAGCCTGTCCCTGCACAAGAGTCTTTAGCAAAAGAAGAAGTATCTAAACTTGAAGATATTCATCGCCAGCTAAAAGATCAGGAAGCCACCTTAAAAGCTCAGCATGCAGATGCGGATCAACTAACTAAACTCAAAGAAGAACAAGTTAAATTGCTAGAAGCTCAGCTTAAACAGCAATAGTTTTTCAATGAACTCTTAAAAAAGCTAAAGCTATCCATCTTTAGCTTTCTAATTTTAAGAAGAAAATTAGATTGTTATCGAACGCAAAATACTCATATTGTATCATCCAAAAAAGCACCCTCTTTAAGAGGGTGTTTTTTAATCAAGATATTTACTTCAAATTATTAGATTAGTGATACCAACCGAATAATTTAAAGAAGTAAGGTGCATAAGCAATAATAAGCATTGCAGGCACCATTACAATTAGTGGAAGTACCCATCGCTCGAAGCGGTAGAAGAATGATTTATGACGAACTTCTGTATCTGCTTCAGATACCTCATCGTCGCCAATTGCTTGTCTGGCCAATAAGTGGTTTAAAGCAACTGGAGGAGTAATATAGCCAAGCTCAAAACCAATTAAAGCGATCATCCAGAAATGCACAGGATCAATTCCGTATTTATATGCTACGGGTGCTACGGTTGCTGAAATTAAAATAACAGCACCGAATGGATCCATGATCATCCCAACAAATACCATGAGAATCACAATCAAAGAGATCACAACAAATAGACTATTAATATCTGTTGGGAAAGCCTCCATAATTTCGATTCGTTCCAAGAATCCACCGACACTTACAGACAATGCCATTAGAATAACTAATGCACCAATATGTCCAACAGTTTCACTTGTAGCTGTGTGTAAAGCTGATCGGAAAGAAACTCTACGCTCAGGATTACGTGGATCATCTGTAGACTTTACTTGAGGTACAGGCTGAGAACCATCGGCTGGAGCAGTATAAACATTAAGGGTACTATCCCAATGACCGACTGGTGCTAACGGAGCAGGCTCCCTACGTAACTTATCAAATAGCACCATTAGTAATAAGATTACAGGCATCATGACTGGTGCTGTGAACTCATTCAAATCTGTTGCCAAGGCATGCTTGTAAAACAACCAGATTAGGATAAAAATAACAATATATGGCGATACAGGAACAAAAGCGCGTAAGGATTTAGGAAATGCTATTTTTACTGGTGCAATACGAAATTTTTGCTCAGCAAAAAATAAAGAAACTATTAAAAATAAAGTTGAAGACAGCAGAAATGTATATATTCCATAGTGATATAACAAATCTGTTGTGACTTCTTTATTCAAAGACGCAACAACAACAATCAGCAAACATGGTCGTAACACAACACCTAATGAACCAGACATAGCTGTTGCTGCCAAAGCGAATTGACGGCGACCACCTGCATTCCAGACTTCTTTATAAATAATTGCACCAGCTGCAATAACGAAGATACCCGAAGCCCCTGTATAAGCTGTAGGTAAAGCTGCTGCAATTAGAATTAACCAAGTTAAAGTTTCAGGTGCTAGATTCCAAGGCCGTAGTATATTAAGAAATAAATCAACTATGCGTGTTTGTTTAAGTAACATACCTGCCCATATAAATAGAGCAAGATTTAAAAAGATACTTGAGAATTCAACCAACTGTCCAAGGTAAATACCTTGTCCCATTGGATAATCCATAAAGAAAGTAAATGCAATACCAGTAATAATTGCCATATAGGCATAAAGTGGCACACTTAAGAAAGCAAGCCCAAGATTTCCCCCCTCTTTCGTCGGAGTTGGAGATTTAATCAACTGAAATAAACTGATTAATGTCAAAATCGCAAATAACGTAATCCATAACCAGTAAATCACTTGCATTTCAATTGCTACAGGCACCCCCGAACCCGTTACCGAACGATATTGACTAATCGTTGATGATGTTAAAAGACCATTAGCAAATAACATCGCAATTGAATATACACGAAAATCAATTTTCGTTGCTGGGCTACGTAAACCGATATGATGTGTCTTCAATGTCGCAGTTATCGCGGCCAAAACAACCATCACAACTAAAAGCATTGCCCTATTTTCAGTACCAAATTTAAAGAGGCCAAAAAAAGAGGTTTCTATTGTTCGATACGTACGGATACTTGGATGTGCATCCATATAAGCGATTGCTTTATCATAGAACTGATATTTTTCATCACATTGTTGCTGCGCTGCGAGTAGTGATGCACGGACATCACTTTCCGATGCTGCACCAAAGAAACTCGCGAAATCATCAGACGCGTTCGCTTTCATTTGTTCTTTTACTTGAGCTTCGATATTTGGATGTCGATCACAAGTTGGCTTTTCAGGCTCAGCACGCAAAAAAGAATATTGCATACCTGTAGTAGGGTCGCCATAAAGACGTTCCCCGATACGTAATAATTGTCCGTGGATCATTTCCCCGGTACCAATAATTAGCGTCATTAATAGCAGAATGAGGATGACGAATGTTGAGATCCATTCGTTCCAGATATAACCCAGCAGACCTAATCCAGATCTTTTTTCTTGATGTTCTTGCATAAATATTCCAATTTTGTTCTCTCAAGTCCCTAAAAATTAAAGAATTGAGTCATGCAATTTTTCTTGGTCAGGGGGTTAAATCCATCCCCCTTCTACCAATCCCTTTATTCAACGATCAAATTTGCATCAAACTTTGTTAATAAAGAATGACTAAAATCTCTTTTTTAACAGTTTGTATTGTCAATGTTTCTTTTTTAATCTCTGGAAAATCCAATAACATCCTCCAAAGATTGCTCCACCAATTGCCCCATATAGATGAGCTTCAGTTAAAACTGGACTCCCTATTAGTTGAGCAGTTCCTGTTTGTCCAAAAGTGTTTTCCCATATGAGTTTGGCAATAATTAACCCTAAAACCAGCAAAGCAAAATTTCGCTCTTTACGATATTGCAGATAGACCAAAGCAACCGCTGTATATAGTCCATGTAAGACACCAGACAGACCTGCGTAAGCTTCGATATAAGGTAAATAAAAGTAGAACACCAAACTAATAAAAGGTGGCAACAGCAAAAGTAGACTTAGAAGATGCCATGCTTTTGTATGTGGAAAAATAAAGGGTAAACAAGCGAATGCCATCATATTTAAAAGGAAATGAACCCATCCAACGTGTACCCAATGTGCAGTCCACAAACGCCAGAATTCGCCAAGTAAACTTTCGCGCCAATAAATAAAAGTATCAGGAAACACCTGTAGACATGCAGATATGGAAATGCACACTGCGACCAAAAGCACTTTACTATTCAGTACATGATCCTTCATGGCACACTCCTTGAAATTAAACTTCTTACAATTATTGTAGAACTTAACAATAGACTCGCAAGAAGTTAGTCTTTCAAATATTCTTACTGCGCTGCTGGTGGAGCAGATGAATCCGCAGGAACCTCAGAAGCGGCTCCCCCATCAAACAACTCATCTAGCTCTGCTGCACCTTCATTTTTATCATCCCAGAAATGAGACATACCATCATCTCCGGTACGTACACCAGTATGCTCAGTCCAGTAACGGTCAGAGATACCACGTACAATAAGACCAGCCATACTATCGATTAACTTAAAGTTCGGATTGACAGGTTTGTCATCAGCTTGAGATGCTGCATAGGTTCTTAATGCATCACGGATTTTTGCATCATCACCGCTTGCTTGAGCAGCTACAGCATATAAGGCATGAGATAGGCGAACACCTTTTTTCTCACCAATCTGAATTGACTGTTTTAAAGTTTGGTACGGATCAGGTTTCCCTTCATCAGCACCTGGCAATAAAGTCCAGATAACAGCACGCGTTGCGTTAGGTGCGCCCCAGAATTTTTCATTATCTAGACAAACCATGCCACGCTCTACAATAGCAGCGATATCTTTAGGAACATTGACTGCACCGCCTGAGTTAATATCGTTGGTCACAGCCTGAAGACCACTGATCATGCCAAGTAAATAAACAGTTTGATCAGTATCATTACGCATCGTTGGGCAAGAATCACCTAAGTGATATTTATATTTAGATTCCCAACGATCAGCAAATAACTTATAACCCGTATATTGACGTTCAGCAGCAATTGCTGCCCAACGCTTTTGTGCAATACGTGCATCTTGAGCTTCTGTCACTTGACCAGCTTTTGATGCGCGCAAATAACGTAATTCTGCTTCTAAAGCCTGATTTTCCGCACATACACCTGATGCTGCATACATTAATACTGCAACACGTGTCGGATCTGCACCCATCCCTTTAGTAGACATGATTGCAGGTGTTAACGCACTACCGGTATTACATACCATTTCAGCATCTTGCATTGCCAAAATAGGTGGAACGACGTGCTTTTCCGTAAAACCTAGAGCAACATTTGCTCCGGTTTTCACGACGTATGAACAACCTGATAAAACTGAAGCTGCAAGAAAACTCACCGCCAAACCTTGGCTTATTTTTTGGACTTTAGACATCTTCCTGTCCTCTATGTAATTTGTTTTTTCCTTTTCAGATGTACATTAGCAGATGCATATCTTGAATAAAAGAGTAATTACTCTAATTGTAGCGCTTATACTTTGACACACTTCACAGCAGATAAAATTGACAGTTTTTCGAGGAAACAGAAATTTTAGGCAAAAAAAAGTAGCATTGCGACGGTTCAGCACATGCTACTTATTAACTGGGATAAGCTTTTAACGGCTTATATTATTTTTGTTCTATATAATCCTTAAGTAAAGTTCCTGCTCTTCCTACTACTACAGCCATAACGACTGCAATCAACAGAAACATCCACATTGAAATCTCCATGAGAGACCTCCTTACTACAATCGCACCCAGTTATAAACTGGACACTTGATGAAATTAATCGATTAACCAATTTTAATAATTGACTGATCGACGACCTTGCATCCTCTGTCTCTTAACCTTGTTAAAACTAACTTTGTTAAGATGTTCCCTGAGTAAAGTTCCTGCTCTTCCTATCACCACTGCCAGAATTATGGCAATGACCAAGAACGACCATGTTGGCATCTCCATTTTGAGACCTCCGACACACTTTACGTTGGTGTTTGTACTTTAACCGATCAAATAGTTACCCATAGGTAAAATTGTCAGACAATTGTCTTTCCTTGGCTTTTTTCTATATTTTAATTAGACAATTCGAAGTTTAATGAAGAAAATAATTATTAAGCTTTTGTTTTTTATAATTTTTAAATAAATATACAATTGTAGAATTGTCTAACAATTAATAGAGTTTTTCTAGAACTTTTAATCTTTTCCACTGCTGAATGGGAAGCTGATCGAACCATACAATAGCTATATTCTTAGGAGTCTCTTCAAGATAAATAACTACAAATAACTGATAATCAATTATTTTAATAATTTCTGCACGGTAAATTTCTTTTTTTGAGAAATATGCAACCGACCATAATTTTTGATCTAAATATTCAATTTGAGATATTTGTGCTTGCTTTAAAAAGAAAATAAAACCAATAAATAGAAGAATAACAGCACATAGCCACCATATCGGTGTTAATAATTGATAAAGCAGGATTGCTAAACCTAAACCAACAAAAAGCTGAAATATTACCGAGACACGGCTATATTTCAGCTCAAAATTTAATTCTTTTATCAAAACAGTTTAGCCATGTACATACTGTTTTAGTTTATAAATAAATTCACGTAACTCAGTACGTGGAGGTTCAGAAACTTCCATGAACCAATCTAATAAATCCGGATCTTCTTGATCGACTAACTCTGCAAATAATGCTTTTTCTGCTGGATCAGCTTTTAAATAATAGTTTTTTACATACGGGTCAAAATAGACGTCAATTTCTTTTAAGCCGCGGCGTGCTCGATAAATTACTTTACGTTCTTCCAAGGTCATTTCGTCAGACATTTACGTCCCCATCTGTGTTGATAGTGCGCCTAGTTTACCTGATCACATCCTAAAGATCGCTAAAAATATCAAATTGACCAAATTTATCATCTTATCCGCATAATTGAGCATTCATCACATTGTTAGGCATGAAATGCTTACGTATGTTTAGGGCATAACATCACACCTGAACCAAGGAAGAAATACAAATGCAATCTGGTGCCATCCGTCCTATTCCAAATATGTTACCAAGACAATTATTCAATGAAGAACACGAAGCCTTCCGTGAGACAGTGCGTAAATTCTATGAAAAGGAAGTCGTTCCCAATATAGAGAAATATGAAAAACAGCAACATGTTGACCGAGATCTTTGGAATAAAGCTGGAGAACTAGGTCTTCTTTGCACCACAATGCCAGAGGAATATGGTGGCTCTGGGGTAGATCGCCTATACAGTATGATTCTTATTGAAGAACAAGCGTATGCGATGGACTCAAGTACAGGTTTTTCTCTACATTCCGATATTGTTGCTAATTACGTTAATAATTTTGGTAATGAAGAGCAAAAACAAAAATGGTTACCCAAAATGGCAACTGGAGAAGTTGTTACTGCTATTGCAATGACGGAACCAGGCACTGGTTCAGATTTACAAGCGGTAAGAACCACCGCCGTACTTGAGGGTGATGAATATGTCATTAATGGTTCCAAAATTTTTATTACGAATGGCTACTTATGCGATATGGCCGTAGTCGTTTGTAAGACTGGCAATAGTGATAAAGGTTCGGCGAACTTATCCTTAATTATTGTAGAAGCAAATCGTGCTGGTTTTAGTAAAGGTAAACCTCTAAACAAAATTGGTATGAAAGGCCAAGATACCTGCGAATTATTCTTTGATAATGTTCGCGTTCCTAAAGAAAATCTTTTAGGCATGGAAGGTATGGGCTTTATCATGCTCATGAAAGAATTAGCATGGGAACGAATTTTAGTTGCTATCATTTGTCAGGCCGGTGCTGAAGCAGCATTTGCACATACCGTTCAATATACAAAAGATCGAAAAGCATTTGGTAAACCTATTGGCGCATTTCAGAATACACGCTTTAAACTTGCCGAACTCAGAACAGAAATAGATTTCTGCCGGACATATTTAGATCGTTGTATGGAATTACAACTTGAAGAAAAGTTGAGTGTAGAAGCTGCAGCAGCTGCTAAATATAAAATTTCTGATATGTTCTCAAAGATTGTAGATGAATGTCTTCAATTACATGGCGGTTATGGCTATATGCTTGAATATCCAATTGCACGTGCATACATTGATCATCGAGCAAATCGAATTTATGCAGGTACAAATGAAATCATGAAAGAATTAATTTCAAGAACACTTTAATACCTTCAATAAAAAAGGGGCATTACGCCCCTTTTCTTATTTCATACGAATTAAGATACTAATTTTGGTTTACGCTCATTTGCTTCAGAACGCTTATGAAAATGAAGAATGCCATCTTCAAATTTTGCATTTTTCAAAGACTTTCTATCTTCTAAATAGTTATTAGTCACCTGCCATGGAGCACGCTTACCTTGTTTAGGAAGTTCATGTGCCGCACGGTTAATGTAACCTGAAGATAATTTACCCATTACAGTATCTTCTTCCATCACAGTCTTATCACCCGATGGAATCACTTCATCATAACTATTTTTGTCCATATAGTTTAATAAGCGACAAATATATTCGGCAGCGATATCTACTTTGAGTGTCCATGAGGCATTCACATAGCCAATAATCATAGCCATATTCGGCACATCACTTAGCATGATGCCGTTATAAAGCATATGTTCAGATGAGTTGATTGGCTTCCCATCAAGAGTCGCCTGAACTCCACCCATAATCTGAACTTGTAGTCCTGTTGCAGAAACAACGATATCAGCATCAAGATGTTTGCCAGATTTAAGTAAAATACCTTTTTCAGTAAATTTCTCGATCTGATCAGTTTCTACACTTGCTTTGCCTTCACGTAAAATTTTAAATAAGTCCCCATCTGGCACTACACATAAACGCTGATCCCAAGGGTTGTATGAAGGCGTAAAATGCTTCATATCAACCTTACCTTTAAGCTGCACTTCAATTGCTTTTAAAAGTAAACGACGTACAGTTTTAGGATGTTTCTGAGACAACGCATAAATAGCGCGCTGCATACCGATGTTACGTGCGCGGGTAAATTTATAAGCTGCCTCTTCAGACATAAATTTACGCGTTTTTTCATAGATGAAATCGATAGAAGGAACGCTAGCAATATACGTTGGTGAACGTTGCAACATGGTCACATGACCTGCCCCACCTTTAGCCATTGCTGGTACTAAAGTAATCGCTGTTGCACCACTACCAATAATAACCACCTTTTTACCTGCGTAATCTAAGTTTTCAGGCCAATGCTGTGGGTGAATGAGTTGCCCTTTAAATGCTTCTTGATTTGGGAAAGAAGGTGCATAACCCTGATCATAATTATAGTAACCTGTACAACCGACCACAAAGTTAGCAATCCAAGTCTGCTGTTTTTTATTGCTATCTTCGACTACAACCTGCCATTTTTTTGAAGCCGAATCATAATTAGCAGAAAGTACGCGATGACCAAAATGAATTTTTTCTTTTAATTTAAATTCATTAATTACTTCACCTAAATATCCTTTAATAGAAGCACCATCAGCTAATACATTCGCTTTACACCATGGTTTAAAGTTAAAACCAAAGGTAGACATATCTGAATCTGAACGGATGCCAGGATAACGGAAAAGATCCCATGTTCCACCAAAAGACTCGCGACGTTCTAAAATCTCGAATTGTCGTTGTGGTGAATTTTTTGATAAATGGGCAGCGATTCCGATTCCTGAAATACCTGCGCCAATGATTAAAATATCAACTTGCTTTTCCATTTTATTTTTATACCCATTGTTGAGAATATAAGTTTATTAAAACACAATTTTGACAATACACAATGTCAAGTTTGACCGTTTATCTACTTTTTTATGTCACTTGAGGACATTTTTATAATTTATTTTTTGACTAGAAATAAAAAAGACCGGTATAAAACCGGTCTTTTTTGAATAAAATCAATTATTCAGCTGAAGTGTTTACTTCACGATCTACAAGCTCAACGTAAGCCATCGGTGCTGCATCACCAGCACGGAAGCCCGCTTTAAGAACACGTAGATAACCGCCGTTACGTTCTTTGTAACGAGGGCCGAGTACGGTAAATAATTTACCAACAGTTGCAGCATTACGAGTACGAGCAAATGCTAAACGACGATTTGCTACAGTATCGTTTTTTGCTAGAGTGATTAAAGGCTCAGCAACACGACGTAATTCTTTAGCTTTAGGCACAGTTGTTTTGATCAACTCGTGTTCAAATAAAGAATTAGCCAAGTTTTGGAACATCGCTTTACGATGGCTGCTTGTACGGCCTAATTTCACACCACTATTACGATGACGCATGGTGATAGTCCTACTTAATTAACGGCTACGATAGGCAAAACGGTCGTCCATACGAAGACTAGCTGGTGGCCAGTTTTCAAGACGCATACCGAGTTGTAAGCCTTTCGATGCCAAAACATCTTTGATCTCTGTTAACGATTTTTTACCAAGGTTAGGAGTTTTTAACAACTCAACTTCAGTACGTTGAACAAGATCACCAATGTAGTAAATATTTTCTGCTTTCAAACAGTTAGCAGAACGAACAGTAAGCTCTAGATCATCTACTGGGCGAAGCAAGATTGGGTCAACTTCTTCACGAGGCTCTTGAGCAACTGGAGTTTGGTCTTTCTGAAGATCAACAAAAATTGCAATTTGTTGTTGCAAGATTGTTGCCGCTTTGCGGATTGCTTCTTCAGGATCAACCGTTCCATTTGTTTCGAGGTCGATTACCAGTTTATCTAAATCGGTACGTTGTTCTACACGCGCATTTTCAACGGTGTAAGAAACACGCTTAATCGGGCTATAAGAAGCATCTAATTGCAAACGACCAACCGGACGTGTTTCACCTTCAGGGAAACGAGAATCAGATGTTTCATAACCACGACCTTGAGCAACTTTCAAGCGCATTTTTAATGAGCCTGAAGCACTTAAAGTACCGATTAAATGTTCTGGGTTAACCACTTCAACATTATGAGGTAAACGAAGGTCAGCAGCAGTAATATCGCCAGGACCTTGTTTTTCTAATGTTAAATATGCTTCATTTTGATCGAACAGCTTAATAGACAATCCTTTTAGGTTCAGCAAGAGCTCGACGATGTCCTGCTGCAAGCCTTCTAAAGTACTGTACTCGTGCTCGACACCTTCTATTTCTACTTCAACCACAGCAGCGCCAGGTAAAGAAGACAATAGAATGCGACGTAAAGCATTACCTAGAGTGTGGCCAAAACCACGCTCTAAAGGTTCTAGAATCACTTTTGCCGAGGTCCCGCTTACCGCTTCGACCTTGATCGCTTGCGGAGTTAGAAACTCGTTTGCAGTACGCGTCATTATTGCTACCTCAAGGATTATTTAGAATACAATTCTACAATCAAGCTTTCGTTGATTTCAGCAGGTAAATCAGAACGATCTGGTGCAGCTTTAAACGTACCTTCAAGCTTAGAATGATCAACTTCGATCCAAGCTGGAATACCACGTTGTGCAGCTAACTCAATCGCGTTTTTAATACGCAATTGTTGTTTAGCACCTTCGTGAACCGCAATTACATCACCAGCTTTAACTTGAATAGATGCGATGTTTACACGACGACCATTCAAAGTAATGCTACGGTGACTTACTAACTGACGAGCTTCTGCACGTGTAGAACCAAAACCCATGCGATAAACAACGTTATCAAGACGGCTTTCAAGCAATTTCAACAAGTTCTCACCTGTTGCGCCTTTAACACGAGCTGCTTCTTTATAGTAGTTACTAAATTGACGTTCTAACACACCGTAAATACGACGGACTTTTTGTTTTTCACGTAATTGTAGTGAATACTCAGATTGCTTACCACCGCGTGCCTGACCATGTTGACCAGGTGCTTTGTTAGCTTTTTTAGTTTTGACGTCAAATGGTTTAACGCCAGATTTAAGTTGCAGGTCTGTCCCTTCGCGGCGAGAGAGTTTGCATTTTGGACCAATATAACGAGCCATGAATGTTTCTCCTTACACGCGACGTTTTTTAGGTGGACGGCAACCGTTGTGAGGAATTGGAGTCACATCGGTAATGCTGTTAATCTTATAACCCACTGCGCCTAATGCACGAACCGCAGACTCACGACCTGGACCAGGACCTTTTACAAGGACATCCAGATTTTTCAAACCGTAATCTAAAGCTGCTTTACCAGCAACTTCAGCAGCTACCTGAGCAGCAAACGGAGTTGATTTACGTGAACCACGGAAGCCTTGTCCACCTGAGGTGGCCCAAGCCAATGCATTACCTTGACGATCAGTAATCGTAACAATGGTGTTATTAAAAGACGCGTGAATGTGTGCAACACCTTCAGAGACGGTACGAGTGACCTTCTTGCGTGTGCGAGTATCTTTAGCCATCTTTTAGCTTCCAGAAATCTTACTTTTTAATCGGTTTGCGCGGACCTTTACGGGTACGTGCGTTAGTTTTGGTGCGTTGACCACGGACAGGCAAGCTGCGACGATGGCGAAGGCCGCGGTAGCAACCCAAATCCATTAAACGTTTAATGTTCATGGAAATTTCGCGACGTAAGTCACCTTCGGTAGGAACCTTAGCAACTTCTGCACGAATCGCATCAAGCTGAGCATCGTCCAACTCACGGATCTTAGTAGTTTCAGTAATACCAACTGTAGCTAAGATATTCTTAGCAGTGTGGCGACCGATACCAAAGATGTAAGTGAGGGAGATAACAGCATGCTTGTTATCCGGAATGTTTACACCGGCAATACGAGCCATTCACTTTCTCCAAAAAGGCAGTAGAGATAATCAACCGCCCCACAAAAATCTTGAGGGGCGGATATTAACCCAATTCGCCTACTGAAATCAACAGGTCTTGATTAGATTAACCTTGACGCTGCTTATGACGAGGTTCTGCGCTACAAATTACGCGAATAACCCCATTACGACGGATAACTTTACAGCTACCACAAATTTTCTTTACAGAAGCTTGTACTTTCATGATGAAACCTCTAAGTGCGCTTATCCCTTAGGATGAGCAGTCGTTTTTCTCATTAATGTTTGATTGTCATATTGATGAGATGTTAAATGCGCTTGTAGCTGAGCCATAAAGTCCATAACCACGACAACTACGATCAATAATGAGGTACCACCCAAATAGAATGGAATCCCAAAAGAGCTTTGTAGAATCATTGGCATTAAACAAATGACCGTAATATAAATCGCACCAATAAACGTCAAACGATTAAGAATATGATCTAAGTAACGAGCAGTTTGCTCACCTGGGCGAATACCAGGCACATAAGCTCCGCTGCGTTTTAGATTTTCTGATACTTCCTTAGGGCTAAATACTAAAGCCGTATAAAAGTAACAGAAAAAGATAATTAACGCACCAAAGAGCACCAAATACAAAGGCTGTCCAGGCGACAATACTAAAGCTAAATCTTGTAAGCTGCTTTTAATAAAACCAGCATTTGGATCTGCACTTCCCACCCATTGACCAAGACTTGCCGGGAACAAGAGTAAAGAACTTGCAAAAATCGCAGGAATAACACCCGCCATATTAATTTTTAATGGCAAATGCGTCTGCTGTGCTGTAAATATACGACGCCCTTGTTGCTTTTGCGCATAGTTTACTGGAATGCGACGTTGTGCTTTTTCAATAAACACAATAGCTGCCAATACACCTAAAGACAAAAGACCAAAGATTACAAGACCAATTAAACTTGTCTGACCATTATCTACAGAAGAAACTGATTGCATAATTAGTTTAGGCAAACCAGCGACAATACCTGCAAAAATAATCATTGAGATACCGTTACCAATACCTCTTTCAGTGATTTGCTCACCTAGCCACATTAAGAACATAGTTCCAGCGACAAGTGAAGTTACTGCTGGGATGTAAAACGCAAGACCAACTGACAGAGTAATACCCTGACCAATCAAACCTGCGCACATACCAACTGCTTGAACCACTGCAAGCAACAATGTGCCCTGACGTGTATACTGATTAATTTTACGCTTACCTTGCTCACCTTCCTTTTTCAAGGCTTCAAGTGATGGAATTACAGTAGACATTAACTGCACAATAATTGACGCAGAAATGTACGGCATAATCCCTAAAGCAAGAATAGACATTCGCTCTAAAGCACCGCCAGAAAACATATTGAATAGCCCAAGAATAGTTCCTTGGTTCGCATGAAATAAATTTTCTAACGCAGCATTATTAATGCCTGGTACTGGAATATGCGCTCCTAGTCGAAAGACCAGCAATGCACCGATTAGAAAACTCATCCGGCGAATAATTTCACGGTATTTCACATGAAATGGCTGACCTTTCATCATGTTGACATGACCTGAAGAACTAGGAGACATAGACACTCGAGATTACTCCTCGACTTTACCGCCAGCTGCTTCAATCGCAGCTTTAGCGCCTTTAGTCAATGCAACACCTTGAACAGTGAATGCACGAGTGATTTCACCAGAAAGTACGATACGAGCACGAATTTGGTCACGACGAACAACATTCGCAGCTTTCAAAGTTTCTAGGCTAACGATGTCGCCTTCAACTTTGCTTAACTCAGATAAACGTACTTCAGCAGTTTTTAAAGCGATTTGGCTAGTGAAACCGAATTTAGGTAAACGACGATAAATCGCAGTTTGACCGCCTTCAAAGCCTGGACGAACGCCACCACTTTTACGTGATTTTTGACCTTTGACACCACGGCCACCAGTCTTACCAACGCCAGAACCGATACCACGGCCTAAACGACGGTGTTCACGTTTTGCACCTTCTGCAGGCGCAAGTTCATTTAAACGCAGAGTCATGGCTTATTCCTCTACACTAACCATATAGTAGACTTTGTTGATCATACCGCGGTTAGAAGGCGTATCTTGCACTTCTACAGTATGACCAATACGACGCAGACCTAAACCTTGTAAGCAAAGCTTGTGATTTTTCAAGCGATGTGAAGAAGATTTAGTCTGGGTAACTTTAATCGTTTTCATGATTGATTACCCTTGAATTTCTTCTACTGATTTACCACGTTTCGCAGCGACTTTCTCAGGAGAAGTCATATCACGCAAACCTTTGAAAGTTGCGTTTACTACGTTTGCAGCATTAGTAGAACCATAACATTTAGCAAGTACGTTATGTACACCTGCAGCTTCTAGAACGGCACGCATAGCGCCACCAGCGATTACGCCAGTACCTTCAGAAGCAGGTTGCATATATACACGGCTTGCACCATGACGAGCATTCACAGGGTGTTGTAAAGTAGTACCTGCAAGGTCTACAGTAATCATGTTGCGACGTGCAGCTTCAAGTGCTTTAGAAATAGCAGCTGGAACTTCACGAGCTTTACCACGACCAAAACCAACACGACCATTACCATCACCCACCACAGTTAATGCTGTGAAAGAGAAGATACGACCACCCTTAACAACTTTGGCTACACGATCAACGGCAACCAGCTTTTCAACAAGACCTTCGTTTTGTTCAACTTTAGCCATGATTAGAACTCCAAGCCGTTTTCACGAGCAGCATCAGCCAAGGCTTTGATACGACCATGATATTTAAAACCAGAACGGTCAAATGCAACTTTAGTTACACCAGCTGCTTTCGCACGCTCTGCGATTAAAGCGCCTACTTTAGTAGCCGCGTCTACATTACCTGTAGTACCGCTACGTAAAGATGCATCCAAAGTTGAAGCTTGTGCTAAAACTTTGCCACCATCTGCTGAAATAACTTGAGCATAGATGTGACGCGGAGTGCGGTTTACACACAAACGAGTCGCACCCAATGCACGAATGTGCAAGCGTGTGCTTTTCGCACGACGCAAACGGGATTGTTTCTTTTCGTTCATAAGAACCTCGCGCCTTATTTCTTCTTAGCTTCTTTACGAAGAATGACTTCATCCGAATAACGAACACCTTTACCTTTATATGGTTCAGGAGAACGATATGCACGGATTTCTGCCGCTACTTGACCTAACAACTGCTTGTTTGCTGATTTCAAAATGATTTCAGTAGCAGTTGGAGTTTCCGCTGTTACACCTTCAGGTAAAGCGTAGTCAATTGGGTGTGAAAAACCAAGGTTAAGGTTTACAACAGTACCTTTAACCGCAGCTTTATAACCAACACCAACTAGCTGCAACTTACGTTCGAAGCCTTCACTAACCCCTTTTACAAGGTTATTCAATACAGCGCGAGCAGTACCAGCTTGCATCCAAGCATCTTTCGATTCTTTAACTGGAGCAAGTTGAAGTTTACCTTCTTCCTGTTTTAGCTCGACCAGCGCATGCAGGTTGAAAGACAATGTACCTTTGCTGCCTTTCACTTCGACCTGCCGGCCGTTCTGAGTAACTGCTACACCATTAGGTACAGTTACTGGGGCTTTAGCCACACGAGACATGAGGAATCACCTATTAAGAAACAAAAGCAATAACTTCACCACCAACGCCCGCAGCACGTGCAGCGCGATCAGTCATGATGCCTTTGCTTGTAGAAACAATTGCAATACCTAAACCTTGCTTAACGCTTGGAAGTTTATCTTTACCACGGTATTGGCGAAGACCTGGACGGCTTACGCGTTTAACCATTTCGATAACTGGTTTGCCTTCGAAATATTTTAAAGTAATTGTCAAAGTAGATTTTGTCTCTTCTTGAGCAACTTCTACATTTGAAATATAACCTTCTTGTTGAAGTACGTTTGCAATTGCAACTTTCAACTTAGAAGAAGGCATAGAAACAGTTTGTTTCTTAGCCATTTGTGCGTTACGAACACGTGTTAGCATGTCGGCAACGGTATCTTGCATACTCATTTAGTCGCTCCTTACCAGCTTGCCTTAACAACGCCTGGTACATCACCCTGCATTACTGTGTCACGTAATTTGTTACGGCTTAAACCGAACTTACGGAAGTAACCATGAGGACGACCAGTTAAACCACAACGGTTACGAAGACGTACCGGAGATGCATTACGTGGCAATGCTTGTAACTTTAACATCGCTTCGAAACGCTCTTCTTCACTTGCATTTACGTTTGCAATCGTAGCTTTTAATTCAGCACGTTTTGCAGCGTATTTAGCAACTGTTTTTTCGCGTTTCAATTCGCGATTAATCATACCTTTCTTAGCCATATCGACCTCTTATTTGAACGGGAAGCCGAATGCACGCATAAGCGCACGGCCTTCGTCATCGGTGCGAGCAGTCGTAGTAATAGTAATATCCATACCACGAATACGATCAATCTTATCGAAATCGATTTCAGGGAAAACGATTTGCTCTTTCAAACCCATTGAGTAGTTACCACGACCATCAAATGATTTCGAAGAGAAACCACGGAAGTCACGGATACGAGGGATTGCGATTGAGATCAAACGGTCCAAGAATTCGTACATTTGGTCGCCACGTAAAGTAACTTTACAACCAATCGGCCAACCATCACGGATTTTGAAACCAGCGATAGATTTACGAGCAAGTGTAATTACTGGTTTTTGACCAGCAATTAATTGCATGTCGACTACAGCGCCATCTAATAATTTCTTATCAGTTGCAGCTGCGCCTACACCCATGTTTAGGGTAATTTTTGTGATGCGTGGAATTTCCATCACGTTCTTAATGCTAAGTTCTTCTTGTAACTTCGCTTTAAGTTCTTCGTTGTAACGTGCTTTAAGTCTGGCCATTGCCTTTTCAACCTATTACTTCGCTACCGCCACTGATTCACCATTTGATTTATAAACGCGAGTTTTCACGCCATCAATCACTTGGTAACCAACACGGTCAGCCTTCTGGGTTGTAGCATTTAAAATTGCCACGTTTGAAATATGAAGCGAAGCTTCTTGAGTAACGATACCGCCTTCAGCGCCAGTTACACGATTCGGCTTTTGATGCTTCTTCACTAAGTTAAGGCCTTCAACCTTAACGCGGTCTTCAGAAACAGACAATACAGTACCCTGTTTGCCTTTTTCTTTACCTGCGATCACGATAACTTGATCGCCTTTTTTAATCTTAGCCATGATTGCCTCTTATAGAACTTCAGGAGCCAATGAAATGATTTTCATGAACTGTTCAGTACGAAGTTCACGAGTCACTGGTCCGAAGATACGAGTAGCAATCGGAGCTTTGTTGTTGTTCAGGATAACTGCAGCATTATCATCAAAACGGATCACAGAACCATCTGGACGACGAATGCCGAATTTAGTACGAACTACAACCGCATTCATCACGTCACCTTTTTTAACACGTGCGCGTGGGATTGCTTCTTTTACAGTAACTTTAATAATGTCGCCAACAGAAGCATAACGACGATGTGAACCACCAAGTACTTTAATACATTGTACGCGGCGAGCACCACTGTTGTCTGCTACGTCGAGCATAGTTTCGGTTTGAATCATTGCCCTACTCCAAAACCGAGCATCACCGGTCACAATTTCGAAAGGCTCAAAGAGTACTCGAAATTGACCGATGATGCAACAAGAACGTCGAATTACTCAGCAGCTGCTTCAACTACTTCCACTAAAGTCCAAGCTTTAGTTTTAGAAATTGGGCGGCTTTCTTTAATGGTCACAACATCGCCAAGTTTAGCAACATTGTTCTCATCATGAGCGTGTAACTTAGTTGAACGGCGAATTGATTTGCCATACAACGGGTGTTGAACGCGGCGTTCGATAAGAACAACAATAGACTTGTCCATTTTGTCGCTTACTACTTTGCCGGTTAACGTGCGGACTGTTTTTTCACTCATTGTCCGTTCCCCTGTTTTTCGGTAAGGAGTGTCTTAATACGAGCAATTGTCTTACGAGCAACTTGCACTTCATGCGATTTACCCAACTGACCAGTTGCTTTCGCCATACGAAGACGGAATTGATTAAGCTGTTGCTCATCAAGCAAAGCTTTCAACTCTTCTACCGATTTTTCACGTAGATCTTTAGTTTTCATTACATTACCGTCCGAGTCACGATAGTGGTTTTAAACGGAAGTTTAGCAGCAGCTAAAGCAAATGCTTCACGCGCTAATTCTTCGTTCACACCTTCAATTTCGTACAGGATCTTACCTGGTTGGATCTGGCAAACCCAGTACTCCACGCTACCCTTACCTTTACCCATACGCACTTCAAGAGGCTTTTGAGTAATTGGTTTATCCGGGAATACGCGAATAAAGATTTTACCACCACGCTTAATACGGCGGCTAATAGTACGACGTGCAGCTTCAATCTGACGAGCAGTCATACGACCACGTTCAGTTGCTTTGATTGCAATCGAACCAAATGATACTGTACTACCACGATGCGCTAGACCAGTATTACGGCCTTTGTGCACCTTACGGAATTTGGTACGTTTAGGTTGCAACATGGATTATTCTCCCTTGTCAGCAGCACGGTCACCGCGACGACCACGACGCTCTTGACCTTCACCACGACCACGACCACGTTTAGCTGGACGATCTTCAGCAGGAGCAGGGTTCATGACTTGTTTCATGCCACCTAAAATCTCGCCACGGAAAATCCAAACTTTAACACCAATCGTACCGTAAGTTGTTTCTGCACGCATAGTTGCATAGTCAATGTCTGCACGTAGCGTATGTAAAGGTACACGACCTTCACGATACCATTCTGTACGAGCAATCTCTGCACCACCTAAACGGCCAGACACTTCAACTTTGATACCTTTAGCACCAGCACGCATAGTGTTTTGAACCGCACGCTTCATAGCACGACGGAACATTACACGCTTTTCTAATTGAGAAGCGATTGCTTCAGCAACTAAACGCGCATCTAAGTCTGGGCGATCAATTTCGTTGATACTTACTTGCGCTGGAACACCCATAATGCTGGTAAGTTCGCGCTGTAATTTCTCAATATCTTCGCCTTTTTTACCGATTACGATACCAGGACGAGCTGTGCTAATAGTTACTTTAGCAGCGCCTGATGGACGTTCGATAAGAATGTTGCTTACCATCGCATTCTTAAGTTTTTTAGTTAAAAACTCACGAACTTGAAGATCTTTAAGCAAGTATTCAGCGTATTGTTTCGGATTCGCATACCAGTTAGCGTTATGACGTTTCACAACACCTAGGCGGATACCGATTGGATGAACCTTCTGACCCATATCAAACCCCTACCTTAACGGTGATGTGACAAGTACGCTTAGTAATACGATCTGCACGGCCTTTAGCACGTGGCATAATACGTTTAAGGCTCATGCCTTCGTCAACGTAAATCGTAGATACTTTAAGATCGTCAACATCTAAACTGTTATTGTGTTCAGCGTTTGCAATCGCAGATTCCAATGCTTTTTTTACTAAAACAGCAGCTTTTTTATTGCTGAAGTTTAAGATATTTAAAGCATGCGCAACAGATTTGCCGCGAATAAGATCTGCAACCAAACGTGCTTTCTGTGCCGAGATAGCGGCACCGCGTAATTTAGCAGTTACTTCCATCATGACACCTATTAACGTTTAGATTTCTTGTCAACACCGTGACCACGATAGGTACGAGTTGGCGCGAATTCACCGAGTTTATGACCAACCATATGCTCAGTAACAATTACTGGAACGTGGTTACGACCATTATGAACAGAAATTGTTAAACCAACAAAATCTGGAAGGATCATCGAACGACGAGACCAAGTTTTAATCGGCTTGCGAGAGTTACTAGCAACAGCCGCTTCAACCTTAGCGAACAAGTGCGCATCGACGAATGGGCCTTTTTTCAGAGAACGAGGCATTAGTCAGATTCCTTTACTTGACGCGACGGTCGCGAATAATCATCTTAGTCGTACGCTTATTGGTACGTGTCTTGTACCCTTTAGCTTTTTGACCCCATGGGCTTACAGGTTGAATACCTTTGTTACGCCCTTCACCACCACCGTGCGGGTGATCAATCGGGTTCATCGCCATACCACGTACGGTAGGACGAACACCACGCCAGCGCGAAGCACCAGCTTTACCCAATGAACGAAGGTTGTTTTCTTGGTTAGAAACTTCACCAATTACAGCGCGGCATTCAACATGTACTTTACGCATTTCACCTGAACGAAGACGAATAATTGCGTAAGAACCATCACGACCCAACAACTGAACAGAAGCACCAGCAGAACGCGCTAATTGCGCACCCTTACCAATTTTAAGTTCAACGTTATGAAGTGTAGAACCGATCGGCATATTACGAAGTGGCAAGCAGTTACCTGGACGAATTGGAGCATCGTTACCAGATTGTACTTTATCGCCAGCACGTAAGCCTTTAGGTGCGATGATATAACGACGCTCACCATCAGCATATTTCAACAAAGCAATATGTGCTGTACGGTTTGGATCGTATTCAATACGCTCTACAACAGCTGGGATGCTGTCTTTGTTACGTTTGAAGTCAACGATACGGTAGTGTTGTTTATGACCACCACCAACGTGACGAGTAGTAATGTGACCGTTGTTATTACGACCACCAGTACGTTTTTTAGCTTCAACCAACGGTGCGTAAGGAGCGCCTTTGTGAAGATGGTCATGAACCACTTTCTCTACAAAGCGACGTCCTGGAGACGTTGGCTTACATTTTTGAATCGGCATAATTTTCGTCCTTATTCCGCTGCGCTTTCAGCGGTATCGCCCAAGTCAGCCATTTCAACATCTTGGCCAGCTTTCAGGGTGACGTATGCTTTTTTAACATCAGAACGGCGTCCCAATGTACGACCAAAGCGCTTAGTCTTACCTTTAGTAATAGTTGTGTTAACTTTAACAACTTCTACACCAAAAAGTTTTTCAACTGCTTTTTTGATTTCAAGTTTAGTAGCATTGATGTCTACTTTAAATACTTGAACACCAACAGTATCACCTAATACTTGTGCCTTTTCTGAGAAGACTGGTCCTTTTAGGACTTGATAGATACGTTCGTTGTTCATCCGAGTTCTACCTCAATTTTCTTAGCAGCAGCTACAGACATCACAACTTTATCAAACGCGATCAAGCTTACAGGATCGATTGCAGTTGCATCTACCACATCTACATGCGGAAGGTTGCGTGCTGCAAGATATAAGTTCTCATCTACAGCGTCAGTAACGATTAATGCACGAGCAGCATTTAAGTCGTTAAGCTTTGCAAGCAATTCTTTAGTTTTTGGAGCTGCAACTGCAAACTCTTCAACTAATACAAGACGATCTTGGCGAACAAGTTCAGCTAAGATACATTGCATTGCACCGCGGTACATCTTACGGTTTACTTTTTGAGACCAATCTTGTGGACGAGCAGCAAAAGTTTTACCACCGCCAACCCAGATAGGGCTACGAATAGAACCCGCACGAGCACGACCAGTACCTTTTTGACGGAATGGCTTTTTACCACCGCCAGAAACGTCTGCACGTGATTTCTGAGCACGAGTACCTTGACGACCACCTGCTAAGTAAGCAGTAACAACTTGGTGTACAAGAGCTTCGTTAAATTCACGTCCGAAAGCAACTTCAGACAATTCAACAGCAGAGCCGGAAACAGTTTTCAAATTCACGGTATTTCCCCTCAGGCCTTGATGGTAGGACGTACAATCACGTCACCGCCAGTTGCACCAGGAATTGCACCTTTAACAACTAAAACAGAACGTTCAGCGTCAATAGATACGATTTCAAGACCTTGTACTGTTACGCGTTCGTCACCTAAGTGACCAGCCATTTTCTTGCCTTTGAACACGCGACCAGGAGTCTGGTTTTGACCTGTAGAACCTAATACACGGTGAGAAACTGAGTTACCGTGAGTAGCGTCTTGAGTACGGAAGTTCCAACGTTTAACACCACCTTGGAAACCTTTACCTTTTGATTGACCAGTTACGTCAACAATTTGACCAACTGCGAACAAATCAACGCCAATAGTACCGCCAACTTCACGGCCTTCAAGCTCAGCTTCAGTAACACGGAACTCTTTAACTAAACGACCAGCAGCAACACCAGCTTTCGCGAAGTGACCTTTCTGAGCGTTAGTTACGCGAGATTCGCGACGTTCACCAGTAGTTACTTGAACAGCTTGATAACCATCAGTTTCAAGTGTTTTGATTTGCGTAATGCGGTTTGGATCGACTTCGATGACTGTAACAGGTACAGAAACACCTGCATCTGTAAAGATGCGAGTCATACCACATTTGCGACCGACTAAACCAATAGCCATGTGCATAAACCTCTAAAAAAGCGGCCTAATTAACTTAGAAGTTAATCAACCGAAAGCCTTAACCCAAAGCGATCTGAACATCAACACCAGCCGCAAGATCTAATTTCATCAATGCATCAACAGTTTTATCTGTAGGTTGAACGATATCGATCAAACGTTTGTAGGTGCGGATTTCGTACTGGTCACGCGCATCTTTGTTAACGTGCGGTGAAGTAAGAACGTTGAAGCGTTCGATGCGAGTAGGCATCGGAATTGGACCACAAACTTGTGCGCCAGTACGCTTAGCGGTTTCTACGATCTCTTGAGCAGATTGATCAATCAGACGATGATCAAAAGACTTCAAACGGATACGAATTCTCTGGTTAGACATACCAGTAAACTCCAAGCCAAACATATAAAGAATCACCCTTGACGCATCTCACCCATTGGTAAGTGTCAAAGGCAGTGAAAATCACTAAGGTCATGATCGATGCCACGACTGTAATGCACATTTACTACTTTCTTCGCAGTAAATGCCCCTCCTTTTGAGGGTCGCCCATTATAACGATTGTTTAAGTCTTATGCAATTCTCTTTTTCTGTTTTTTGTTCAAAACGTGCTTTAAACTAGCATTCACAACTCATCTAGGCATTTATGACAAACTCAATCGCTTTATTTAAGAGTTGATTACCTTGTTCAAATTTTTGTGCTTCTGAATATTGCAGTTCACTCACAGGCTGAACATATTCCCCCCTAAAAATAGATAGCTCTTCTTCATTTTCAAGTAAGAGTTCTAAAGCGGCTGGTGTCATTTCTGGATGAAATTGAAAACCCAGCACATTTTTTCCAATTTGATACATCTGATTACGACAAGCTATATTCTCGGCTAAGTGTATAGCACCTTTGGGTATTTCAAATGTTTCGCTATGCCACTGCATCACCTTTATCTTTTCAGGCAATGGAAAGCTGTCTTGAGGTAAATTTGCTACCCTTTGAACTGTCGACCAACCAAGTTCCTGATAGCGGTTTCGACTGACTGCGGCGCCTAGTGCATTAGCAATTAGCTGCCCACCCAAGCAGAGACCTATAGCAGGCTTTCCTGCTGCTAAATAACGACGCAACCATCTTTTCTCTATCTTAAGCCATGGATAATTCGCCTCATCATTTACACTCATGGTGCCACCCATGACTAATAATAAGTCAACCTCATCAATTTGTGGTAAAGCTTCTATTTCAAGTGACCGATCAACCGGAAGTGCAAAAAACTCCGTAGAACTAATAGTCGCGTGGTGAGCTTTTAAAAATGAATAACAACTCCCAAAACCCTCACCCGCGATATGTTGAAAATAATGAACTCTTAAATGCGACTTCATGCGCTTAAACCTATTGTTGTTAGAATGTTGTAGTGGTCTTTGCAAAAATAAAGCCAAGTTTTTGTTTTATAGGTCTACTGTAACGAAACGTCTTACAAAACTTTATAAATCTAGCGAAGAATTTAAATTTCTCTTAATCTAACTTTATCATTTAAAACATAACGCACTATGAAAAAGCATAACGATTTCCAGACTCGTCTCATTCATGCCCCAAGAAAGGCTCCGCAATTCATTGAAACAGTGCAACCTCCCTTATTTCGCGCATCGACTATCATTTTCAAATCAACTTCGCACCTTTTTGATCGTCACTGGACTGATAAGTATGACTATAGCTATGGAACACATGGCACCCCTACTACATTCACCTTAGGCGACAATATTGCGCAAATTGAAGGTGGTTTGCATTGTTTGCTTGCACCGAGTGGCCTATCCGCAATTAATATTGTGAACTCAGCATTTTTAAGCACTAATGATGAAGTATGGGTTCCAGACAATATTTACGGGCCAAATCTAGAACATTTAACTTATCTACAAAGTCAATATGGCATTATTGTTAAAGTATATAACCCCATTGACGCTGCAAGTTTTCAACCTACCGAAAGAAGTAAACTATTATGGTTAGAAGCTGCAGGTTCAGTTACTTTAGAATTCCCTGATCTTAAAAATCTAGTCAAGAAAGCTAAAAAGCATGGTGTATTGACAGCTCTAGATAACACTTGGGGAGCTGGGCTTGCGTTTAATGCTTTTAATTTTTCTGATGAACATCTATCAGTCGATTTAACCGTTCACGCATTAACAAAATATCCAAGTGGTGGTGGTGACATCCTAATGGGCAGCATTGTAACTCGTGATGAGAAACTTCATCACCGCCTATTCCGCACACACGCCATTTTAGGCATCGCAATCTCTGGAGATGATGCGGCTCAAGTTCAACGCAGCCTTGCTCATATGTCTTTACGCTATGAACAACAGTCAGCCAATGCTCAAACTTTACTTAAGTGGCTAAAGGACCAACGCCAATTTGCACAAGTTCTACACCCAAGTGATGAATCCTCACCAGGCCATCAATACTGGCAAGAAATATGCACAACTGATCAAAGTGCAGGTTTAGTGAGTGTTATTTTTAAACCTGAATATGACATTACAGCAGTACGTCGTTTCTGCGATGCATTAGAGTTATTTAAGCTCGGTTTTAGCTGGGGTGGACCCGTTAGCCTGATTATGCTTTATGATTTAAAAATGATGAGAAAACTTGAGAATACACATTTACAACAAGGATTATTGGTTCGATTCTGTATAGGACTAGAAGATCCGCAAGATTTGATACAAGATATCGAAAATGCACTGAAACAACTGTAAAACGACAACATTATAGTGACTCAAACCATAGGATAAAAATATATGGGTACACCGATTGTTATTGCTAAAAATATTAAGGACACATCAAAAGAAATTGTTTTACTTCCCCAGTTTGCTAACCGTCATGGACTTATTGCAGGCGCCACAGGTACAGGTAAAACAGTTACGTTAAAAGTTCTAGCAGAGAGTTTCTCTCGAATCGGTGTGCCAGTATTTCTTGCCGATGCTAAAGGCGATGTTTCGAGTCTTGCAAAAGCTGGTGAAGCTTCCGATAAATTTAATGAACGCTTAAAACTTTTACAAATTGATAGTGTTCCATTCGCAGCGAACCCAGTTGTTTTTTGGGATTTATTTGGTCAGCAAGGCCATCCTATCCGAACCACTATTTCTGAAATTGGGCCAATTTTATTGGCTCGCATGCTCAATTTAAATGATACCCAAGAAGGTGTGTTATCTGCTGTATTCCGCATTGCAGATGACCAAGGGTTACTATTAGTCGATTTTAAAGATTTAAAAGCCATGATCACTTTTGTGAGTGAACATGCAGCTGAGTTTAAAGCCGAGTATGGTAATTTATCTCCAGCCAGCCTAGGTGCCATTCAGCGCAACTTACTCGCTCTTGCCGACCAAGGTGGAGAACAGTTCTTTGGGGAACCAGCTTTAAATATTCTGGATTTTATCCAAACCGATGCAAACGGACACGGTTATATCAATATTCTTGCTGCTGACAAGCTCATGAATACACCTAAGTTATATGCCACTTTCCTCTTATGGATGCTTTCAGAGTTATTTGAACAGCTACCAGAAGTGGGTGATATGGATAAGCCTAAACTCGTGTTTTTCTTTGATGAAGCTCACTTGTTATTTGATAATGCCAGCCAAGCTCTACAAGACAAAATTGAACAAGTGGTACGTTTAATCCGCTCCAAAGGGGTGGGTATCTACTTTATTACTCAAAACCCACTCGATTTACCCGAAAGCGTTCTTGGTCAACTTGGTAATCGCGTTCAACATGCATTACGTGCATTCACCCCTAAAGATCAAAAAGCTGTAAAAACCGCAGCAGACACTTTCCGTGCTAATCCCGAGTTTAAAGTTGATGAAGCTATTACCCAACTTGGTGTTGGTGAGGCACTCATTAGCTGTCTAGATGAGCAAGGTACACCACAGATTGTAGAACGTGGTTGGGTTATGCCTCCGTACTCTGCATTTACACCGATCACTCCAGAAGAGCGTCAGACTTTAATCTCGCAAAGTATTATTGCTGGGGTTTATGAACAAGCTGTAGATCGTGATAGTGCCTATGAAATGCTACAGAATAAAGTTGCTGAACGCGAACAACAGCAGCAAGACGCCGAACTTGCAAAACAACAAGCTAAAGAACAAGAAACTTTAGCAAAACAGCAAGCTAAAGAGCAGGAACGTTTGGCACGTGAGCAATTAAAAGAGGAAGAAAGAGCAGCCCGTGAACGAGCTAAACTCACACAAGACATTGTGGGAACTTTTGCCAAAAGTGCTGCACGCAGTTTAGGAGGAAGTACCGGCCAAAAACTCGTAAGGGGCTTGCTCGGCTCTTTATTTGGTAAATAAAAATATTAAAAAAATTGCTTTAATTTTAGGGGATTTTATATCCCCTAATTTTTTTATGGTTTTTTATAAAAAAGTTATTGCCATTAATTTTTTAAAAATGTATTTTAAATACATCTTATATAGCCAGATAAATAAGGTCTAGCCATGACTCCACAACAAATTGAACTTGTTAAATCTACTGTACCGGTTTTACGTGAACACGGCGTTACGCTGACTACATACTTTTATAAGCGCATGCTTAATAACAATCCCGAGTTAAAAAATGTTTTTAATTTAGATGACCAAACCAGCTTACGTCAGCCACGTGCTCTTGCAGCTGCTGTGCTTGCTTATGCAGAAAATATTGAGAACCCTACCGTGCTCGCTAAAGCGGTAGAACGCATCACCACTAAACACGTGAGCTTAGATATTCAACCAGAGCAATATGCAATTGTTGGGGACAACTTGCTTCATTCAATTAGTGAAGTACTTAACGTGCCATTCGAATCAGAGCTTATTGAAGCGTGGAAACAAGCATACTTACAGTTGGCTGATATCTTGATTGGTGTTGAAAAACAAAAATATGAACAACTTGAAAGCTTAAAAGGTGGATGGGCTGGCTGGCGTTCATTTGAAATTACTCAAATTGATCCTTTGGAATCTGGCAAACGCTTCACTTTAAAAGCAACTGACCATGAAGACGTACTGACTAGCCCAGCAAATGCCTTTATTTCAGTTAAAGTACAAGTTCCCGAACAACAACTTGAACAACCGAAAGCTTTTAAATTTACCGAAGCTCAAGAAGATAACTCGTATCACTTTGAAGTGCAGCCCGAAGAAAATCATACTGAGTTTTCAGTTGCTAATATTCTACTTGAGCATTATAGAGTGGGTGATCAAGTACAGGTTTCAGCCCCTTTAACGCTGTAATGTAAAAACCTTTTGCCTGAAAGTTTTCTTATTTAGACTTTCAGGCTAAGATGATCATCCTTTTAATCTCTTCCATTTTTGGTGATCATGCAGCTTAATAAATTTACCGATTATGCATTACGACTCTTAATGTATGTTGCACGCCCAAGTGATGCACCCTACACGATTGCAGAAATCGCGAAAGATTTGCATGTTTCACAAAACCATCTAGTTAAAGTTGTTCACTTCATGGGCAAGCAGGAATGGATTATTACCATTCGTGGAAAAGGCGGCGGAATTCGCTTAAATCCAGATGCACTTAACTCAAATTTAGGTTCAATTGTTCGAATATTACAGGGCGACAATCAAATTGTTGAATGTAATACACCACCTTGTGTATTACGCAGTCACTGTGGTTTAAAAGGTATTTTAGATCAGGCTTTAGAGAGCTTTTACCAAAGTCTAGATCAATACACACTCGGAGAAGTTTTGCAGCAATCAAAATCTGCTCCTGCCAACTCCCCTATTGCATTTTTACAAATCTAAGCTCTACTGATTTTGATAAGTCGACTTATTGAAAATTAGCAAGAATACCCAAGCTCCTTTATACTAGGCGCGAGCCCTCTCATTTAAAAAGTTATTTTTTATGCGTCGTAGTGAAAAATCGAAAGACACCAAAGCCAGACTCGCACCCAAGCAAAAGATCAGCTATGAAAAGAAACCAGATCCAGCGATCACGGCATATGCTGTGCAATCACTCAACTGGTTACGCCAAGCTGAGTTTCTAATGAGTGCACCTAAATTGGCACTTTGTGTTGAAGATAGTGGCTACGAGATCGCTTTTGCAGGACGCTCAAATGCCGGTAAGTCCAGTGCTATCAATGCCTTAACTAACAAAAAACAGCTAGCGCGCGCCTCTAAAAAACCTGGCCGTACTCAGATGATTAACTTCTTTAGTCTAGGCAACCCCGATCAACGTTTAGTCGATCTTCCTGGCTATGGCTATGCAGCCGTACCTGAAGATATGAAACGAGTATGGCAAAAAGAATTAGAGAACTATTTAATCCATCGTAAAAGCTTACAAGGCTTAGTATTACTTATGGATATTCGCCATCCTCTACAGCATTTCGACATGATGATGCTAGAGTGGGCTTATTCACGTCATCTCTTTGTTCATATTCTCTTAACGAAAGCAGACAAACTTAATCGTGGCCCTGCAAACAAAGTGCTATTAGAAGTTAAGCAACAACTAAAAAAAATGAAGCTTGATTTCTCGATTCAACTTTTCTCCTCACTTAATAAGTTAGGTTTAGAAGAGCTAGCAAGTGTTATGGCTGGACGCCTACATTTTACGCTTGATCAAGAGCCGGAATTTGACGTTGACGCGATCCCTGAAGCATCAGATGAGGATACTGAAGAGTAAATCGTCAAAACAGATACAATTTCTTTATTAAATTTATTTTCAAATTGGCCCCTATTGCTAAACACAAATGTAGGGGTTTTTTTTATACTCGTTATAACTTCATCGAGTTAAAAATCAGGACTAAATGATGAAATTGTTATCTTTTTTGAAGAACAAGGCTTTAGGTTCTTCTATTGACTATAAAATTCTTCCACGTAAAGTAAAATTTGACTGGAAAGATACCCCTGTTGACTGGATTCCAAATCAGCCTTTCGCAAGTTATTTTATTAATGAAATTAATAACATCTTACCTGCTGGAGAATTTTGGTTTTGTCGTTTGTACAATAAAGTTTTACCGCAAATTAAAGATGAAAAACTTAAACAGGATGTGCAAGCATTTATCCGCCAAGAAGCTATGCATGCCAATGCGCATACTTCTGCCAATAAAGAATATTTAAGTGCACGTAATATTGATATCCAGCGAAATCTGGACATTATGAATTATCTATTTACCACTGCCTTAGCAGATAAACCATTCGACAAAGAAGTCCCTCAATTTCTACAAGGGCAATGGGACCTTTTCCGTTTGGGCGTTATTGCAACTGTTGAGCATATGACCTGTGTATTAGGGAAATATGCACTCTATAACGAGCGTTGGGAAGAATTAGGCGCTGACCCTGAAATGGTCGATCTGGTTAAATGGCATGGTTCAGAAGAAATTGAACACCGTACCGTTGCTTTTGATTTATATCGCCATTTGGGTGGTGGATATATTCCACGCTACTATTTAAGCCTTGCAGTGATTGTACTGGTGCTTGGATTATGGGTAGATGGCGCTGCACATATTATGAAACAAGATCCACGTTTTGCTAATGCTGCTAAATCTAGATTTTTCCCAGTATGGGTTGCTGTAGAGTGGTATAAAATTAGCAGAAAAGATAATCAGGTTTTACCAAACCCATTTTGGCTGATTGCCCAACAAATTGATTACCTCATGCCTTGGTATGATCCAGTTAAAGAAGGCAGCACTGAAGATGCGGTAAGTTATTTATCGCAATCTCCAGCAGCAAAAAGAGCCGAGTTACAAGCGGCTTAAAAATAAAAAAGCAGGATTTAAAATCCTGCTTTTTTATTTAGGAGATTAGACACTGATATCTTTATCTTTTGTATAACGGTCAACAACCACGCTAATCATCATATCACCCTGCACATTTACCACTGTTCTTACCGTATCCAATAGGCGATCAATCGGAAGTAAAATTGCAATTGCTTCAGCCGGTAAACCTACAGACTGTAAAACCATAATCATGGTAACCATACCTGCACTTGGAATTCCAGGGGCCCCTAGTGATGCAATCATTGCTGTTAAACACACAATAATTTGTTGTGTCAGGTTTAAGTCTAGCCCCACCAAATTTGCGACAAACAATGCAGCGGCTGCTTCATATAGTGCTGTGCCATCCATATTAAGCTGTGTACCTAAAGGAATTACAAAACCAGCTGTTTGCGGACGAACTCCTAAGTTTTCCTGTGCGCATTTCATACTAAGGGGCATTGTGGCAGAACTAGAGCTGGTTGCAAATGCTGTAATTAGCGCTGTACGTGTTCCTTTGAAAAAAGCCCAAGGACTCATGCGGCCAAAAATCCAAAGTAGTAACGGTAAAACAACAGCGCCATGAAAAATGGTAGTCCCTGTCACTACAACAGCAAACTCAGCCAAACGACTGAGTACCGAAATATCTTCCGTTGCCATTAACTTTGCTAATAAAGCAAAAATACCCAAAGGTGCTAGCTTCATTACCCAGCCGACTAGCATCATCATCATTTCAAAAAATTGATGACTTAATACGCGAATACTTTTAAAACGCTCACCGCCATGGACTAAAGCAACACCAACAAATAGTGCAAACACCACAACAGCTAAAACGTTACCATCGCTAAATGCTTTAAATGGGTTAATTAATGTATTTTGAATAAAATTAGTGAAAAAACTTGCAGGATTTAAACTATCTGGTGCCTGATAGTTTTGCATAGACGTTTGGAAAATAGAGATATCTATACCGCGCCCTACTTCAAATAGATGAGCACAACTTATACCTAAAATTAAAGCTAATGTTGTTGTAGTCAAACAACATAAAAAGGTAATTTTCCAGACTGGACCTAACTGCCCTCCCGCCTGCAAATTAGATACACCCACAACAATCGAGCTAAAAATCAAAGGCACCAACAACATTTTAAGCAGCCCAATAAAGACACTACTTAATATGCCTAACCCATATAAACTATGTTTTACAAACGCAGTATCGGGATACAACGTTAATATAAAACCAAAGGCTAAGCCTAAAATGGCCGCAATAAGAATTTGTGTGTTTAAGTTCATATCAGCATTATTTTTTTCAGTTGGCAATCCTTTTGCAAATATGACATGAGCTTGCTTTTCATACGAGCAATTTTTTGTCACATCGTTTCAATTAAAAATAAAAAAGCCATCTAATCAGATGGCTTTATAAATAAACTTATTGCGTTTCAATTTCCCGCAAACGAATTAAACCCTCTTGCACGGTACTGCATACAAGTTGGCCATTTTGCCACATACGGCCAAAGTTCAAGCCGCGAGAAGCTGCGCTAACGGTTGCTTCCATATCGTAAAGCATCCATTCATCAGCACGCAGCGGGCGATGGAAATAGATGGCATGATCAATACTCGCACACTGCAAACTTGGAGAAATATAGCTAAGCCCATGCGGTCTCAAAGCAGTTGTCATTAAGGTAAAGTCTGAATAAAACGCAACAATTGCTTGATGCAAAGCAATATCATCTAATTGTTTTGGAATACGGTCATGTGTGCGGATATAGTGCGCATTATACGGCGCTTCAGGTTGCGGCTGAAATGGATTTACCGGATCAATTGGGCGGATTTCTACATGACGCTCACGCATGAAACTAGCACGAACATTTTCAGGTACGAAGTTTAAAATACCTTCTTTGAGCTCATTTTCAGATTTAAGAGTCTCTGGTGCTGGATATTCTGGTTCTTGATGTTGATAGTTCAAGCCTTCTTCAGGGTTAGCAAAAGAAACCATCGCCGAAAAGATAACTCGTCCGTGTTGAATGGCACGAACCTGACGGCTTACGAAACTCTTCCCATCACGTAAACGGTCTACTTCATAGATAATTGGGGCATTAATATCGCCACCATATAAAAAATATGCATGCAAAGAATGCGCTGGGCGATCGGTTGTATAAGATGCCGCACGTAAAGCCTGACCCAAAACCTGCCCACCAAAGACACGTTTACCGACAAGATTACGGCTTATGCCACGGTAAATATTTTCTTCTAGCTTTTCTAAAGTAAGAAGATCGACAAGTTCTTGGGTTAACGCATTCATGAGAGATACCTTCATATTTCAGGTAAAAAATCGTATTAAAGTACAGATGTGTAGAATCTATTGTGCCATAAAAAACTATTTGAACATGGAACAATCAGTCAACTTCTGACGAACATTGCTCATATAACAGCTAAAAATACGATTTTTAACGATAAAATATGCCAAAAGCATTATAATTTATAAGAAAGTAGCATATTGTTTTTTTTAATAAATGCCTCAAAATAATTACCCTCTGCATTTGGTGCTGGGATTTGTCTTTAAGAAGTAGGAGTTCTTATGTCCAAGAGTGGGTTTGGTCAAATGTATCGTCGGCTTTCGAGTAAACTACTTGACCTCGTGGTAACACCACATGTTCTTGGGGAAGTTCCTACTGAACCAGTATCAGAAACAACAGAAACAGAAGCAAAAACTGACCGCCAAAAAGTGGTTTGTTACGTCTTACAAAACCACTCTCGAAGCAATGCTTTAGTGGTTGATGGAGAAACGCGTCGTTTAAATTTAAAACCTGCGTTAGACCCACTCATTGTGGGTACTCATCAGGAAAAAGCATCAGTTTTATTTTTACAGCACAATGATGAAAACAATTTACTGAATCCGCCTCCTCATGCTTTTCCACCGCGTTTAATAAAACTGATTGAAGTTTTACAAGAAAACCCTGAACTTGATATAGAGCTTGTTCCGGTTACAGTTTTATGGGGCCGTTCGCCAGATAAAGAAGATTCTTGGTTTAAATTATTATTTTCAGACACATGGGCAACACCAAGCACAGTTAAGCAGCTGGTTAATATTGGTTTGCATGGCCGTCAGTCTTATTTAGAATTTCATGAACCACAATCGCTACGTGAATTGGTTGATTATGCACAGCAGCATTATCCAAATCTTTCACCAGCAACTTATATTGTAAGTACGTTAAATGATTATTTAGACCGTCAGCGTGAAGTCGTGTTAGGCCCCGATTTGTCGGATCGCCGCAATGTCATGCAATCGGTTGTTAAATCTCGTGATGTGCAAGAAGCAATCCGCCGTGAAAGTATTCGCGGAAAAGTGAGCATGCTTGAAGCGGAACGCCGTGCGATCGGCTATGTGAATGAAATCGTATCGGATTATTCACACTCAGCAGTGCGCTTTGCTGACCTTGCCTTAACGCGCTTATGGACTCAGCTTTATGACGGCGTAGAAGTACATAACTTTAGTACAGTTCGTGAACTAGCGAAAGATTATGAAGTTGTCTACACACCTTGCCACCGCAGTCACATTGACTATTTATTATTGTCATATGTGATCTATAAGCGTGGCTTAATGGTTCCGTATATTGCTGCGGGCGATAACTTAAACTTACCTTTTGTTGGACAGCTTCTACGTGGTGGCGGTGCATTCTTCATTCGCCGCTCTTTCCGTGGAAATGGACTCTACACTACTGTATTTAAAGAATATCTATATAGTATTTTGTCACGCAACACGCCTCTTGAATACTTTATTGAAGGTGGACGTTCACGTACTGGACGTTTATTACCGCCTAAAACCGGTATGCTTGCCATGACAGTTCACAGCCATTTACGTGGCCGTGCTAAACCGATCGTTTTCTTACCAACTTATATTGGTTATGAACGACTCATGGAAGGCTCAACTTACGTAGGCGAAATGCAAGGTAAGCCAAAAGAGGCCGAATCTATTTTTGGTATTGTGAAAACCTTACGAAAAATTGAACGTATTTTTGGTAAAGTCCACGTGAACTTTGGTGAACCCGTTTTCCTTGATGATCTGCTTAAGCAACATAATGCAGAAAACGTTTATATCGAGAAAAATGACGACCCAATTCCTCAAGCTGTTTCAGATGCAGTAAATAGCTCTGCACATGCAATTTTAGAAAATATTAACCGAGCTGTGGTGATTAACCCTGTTTCTTTACTTTCTATTATTTTGCTTGCGACTCCAAAGCATACGCTTGATGAAGAAATTTGTATTAAGCAGCTAGAAGCTTATCGTAACTTGGCATCGAACTTCCCATATGACCAACGTATGGAAGTAACGCCACTTTCTGGTAAAGAAATTATTGCGTATGGTTTAAAGCTTAAACTCATTAAACGCGTTCAGCATGCGCTTGGCGATATTATTGCGATTGAAGATAACCAAGCTGTTCTTCTGACTTACTTCCGTAATAACATCTTGCACGCCTTTGTTTTACCTTCTCTGGTAGCATCACTTGTTGAACACAATGGGAAAATCAGTCGTTCAGATTTAACCAATGTCATCTATACGCTCTATCCATTCTTGAAAGCTGAGTTATTCCTTAAATGGAAGAGCAGCGAGCTTAAGGCACAAGTTGAGCAATATGCAGATGCTCTAGTTCAATCTAACCTTATTCAACAAGACGATGAAGGTAACTTGATTAGCTCTGCACCAAATACAGAAGAGCATAATCAGCTTGTTGTTTTAGCAACGCCAGTTAAGCAAAGTCTTGAGCGTTACTACATGACACTTGCGCTCATTACTCAACGTGGTTCAGGTAATATCTCTGCTAAACAAGTTGAAGAGTTAAGTCATTTATTAGGACAACGTTTATCAGTTCTATATGAATTTAATTCGCCAGAGTTCTTCGACAAAGCTTTATTCCAAAGTTTCTTAAAAGTGCTTACACAGCAAAATTATATTCGTACCAATGACCAAGGCCAAATTGAGTTTGATGATAACTTCCGTCAAATGGCTGCTGGTGCACAGTTGGTACTTGATGAAGTAACCTTACAAATGTTACAGCACATCACCACCTTTACCGACGAAGAATTGAAAGATGCTCTTGAAGCAATGGCATCTCAACAAGCTAAACGCCGTTTAAAACGCAAAAAAGCTTAAAGTCTTCAGTCAAAATAAAAGGCAACTTCGGTTGCCTTTTATTTTATTAGCGAATTGGACATTCAAAATAACGTGGATCGTCCATACAACGTAAGCGCTTCATAAGCTGAACGAAATAAGCATCGTAATAACCTGAAAGAACGTACTGATTACGTATTTTGGCAACCATTACGTCATAACTTTGCTTCTCATAAAAAGAGACATCTACCCAATAATAAGCAGGTAAATGATTTTCCCATTGTGTCGCACGATTCGTCAGCAATTGGCTATTTTGAACAAACCATCCTCGAATTTTCCGGCCAAAATTAGCAGGATAAGCTTGCGGCTTAATAATTAAATTGACACCGAAATATGCCAAAGGAAAATTAATGACTTGAGTATTTGGTCCAAATTCTTTTTGTAAGTTATACGGCAATAATCCATACACTGGGGCAGCAATAATATCGATTTTATTTTGCTTAAACTGCGCAATCGCGTTAGATAAATCGACATAAACTGGCTGAGCACCTACACTTCGTACCAGTGCTTGTTGTGGTGGATTGTTGGGTAACACCCCAATACGCTGATTTCTTAATTGAGCGACTCTAGAGAGGTTCTTATTTTTTAGAACCATGTAAGCAGTTCCAATGGGAATCATTCCTATAGCTTCATAATTCTTAGAAACTAACCTTTTTTCAATTGTTGGATGATTTAAAAGCTGCAAAAAGCTTTTGGCCGTACGGTTATTAGGAATAAGCCCTATACCCGCGGTACTTCCCATAAACTGGTTATAACGATAAGTATTGAAATTGGATGCAGCTAAACCCGAACATTTCCCATCATCAAAAGCTTGTATGGCTTGCTGTTCTTTTTGATAGGTAACCACTTTAAATTTGACTTGATATTGTTGGGCATATAATCGAATGTCATTTAAACGACGAGTAATATCCCCTTGGGACCCAATTGGATCATAGGCACACCATACCTGATCCTCGGCCCAACTCGCAACAGCTGTTACGCTCAAAACAAGAGCTAAACAAATTTTTTTCACTTTCAACCTTTTTATCTTTATCGGCAATTTGACTGCCTCATCAGGTATTTCTGTTCTTATTTAAAGTTTAATCAAAATTTTATTTAGTGCTATGAACATTTAAACATAATAAATAGTCATTAAAGCAAATTGGGTGTTCTAACTGAAAACCCGTTGCTGGCAAATGTTTTGCATAAATTCTTTTACCTGAAATTTGGTTTGATTCTAAAGTTAATTCTGGCAATCCCAATTGTTTTTGAAACCACACAATAACTTCATGTAAAGGTAATGGTTGATTATTAGTCACAATATAGCTTGCTTGATGACTTTCGTAATCAGCCATAAAAGCCAAAAATCTTGCTAAATCATCAATATGTATTCGATTGCTATAATGTATATTTGGATAACTTTGATTATTTTCAGCCATTTTCTTTAAGCGGGCAATGGAAGTTCCATAAATACCTGTAGGACGAACAATTACAGATTGAGTTGGATAATATTTTTGCCAGAGTAACTCCATATTACGCAATATGTGGCCTTGTGCATCATTTGGATGAATTTCACTAAAATCATCAATGATCTCCCCTGCATTTTCACCATACACCCGCGTAGAAGAGACAACAATTATTTTTTTTACTGGATGTATTTTTAATGCATCTCGAATCGGTTCAATACTATCTACATAAGTATGTTGGTAGCCCTCAACCGTACTCTCGTTTGGAGAAAGTAAAATATATACGACATCTACAGGTTCAATTTTACTTAAATCAAGTTTAAAGATATCTTGAACAAGATGTGTTGCGTAACTATCCGTTTTTACACTACGGCTGATTGTGGTAATTTGATGTTCTTTCTCAAATAGTTGTTTAGCAACACGCTGAGATGTTTTACCATAACCGATAAATAATATATGCATAGAAAACTCGTTGAGGGGACATGACTTCAGTCCATCAGTTACAAGGCGTTGGATCGGCTTCAGCAGCCCTACTCGAAAAACTAAATATTTTTACCACAGATGATTTACTGTTTCATCTGCCACGTGATTATGAAGACCGCAGTACGATTATTCCAATGAATCAACTGGTGGTTGGGCGGAGCTATTTACTCGAAGGAGAAGTCAAATCAATTGATTTCCCTCCCGGAAAGCGAAAATCTATGGCAGCCTTGGTGCAAGATGAATTCGGTAAAGTCACCTTACGCTTTTATCATATTTATAAAAACCTGACTGATAAAATAAAACCCGGTCATCGCTTACGTATTTTTGGTGAAGTCCGTGTAGGTGCTCGCGGCCTTGAGATGTATCATCCTGAAATTCAGCTCATTCATGAACATACACCCCTTCCAAAAACTCAGCTGACAGCAATTTATCCAAGTACGGATGGATTAACTCAACCCAAATTACGGGCATACGTTAAACAAGCTTTAAAGCATCATAGTGATGCCTTACCAGAGCTACTCCCAAAGCAATATACCAATGGCTATGCGCTTAAAGAGGCTTTGTATTACATTCATGAGCCTCCTGTGGATGCCAACATGCTGCAATTGGCTCAAGGCTCGCATCCTGCTCAGCAACGGCTTATTTTTGAAGAGCTGGTTGCACTCCAAATTAGTTTACTTAATCGCCGTGCTTATATTCGTCAAATTGCGTCACCTGCATTTTCAAGCAGTAAAGTATTAGCTAAAAAACTATTAGAAGCTTTACCATTTCAAATGACCAATGCACAAAAACGTGTATCTAAAGAAATTTTAAATGACTTAAAACAACACCAACCTATGCTACGTTTAGTACAAGGCGACGTAGGTGCTGGAAAAACCCTTGTTGCCGCTGTAGCCGCTTGCCATGCTTTAGAAGCAGATTGGCAGGTTGCATTAATGGCTCCGACTGAAATTCTTGCAGAACAACATTATTTAAACTTTAAACGTTGGTTTGAACCATTAGGTGTAACCGTGGCATGGTTATCTGGCAAACAAAAAGGTAAAGCCCGTGCCCAAGCAGAACAACAGATTAAAGAAGGCCACGCGGAACTTATTGTCGGTACCCATGCCTTATTTCAAGACAATGTTGGCTTCGCTAAATTGGGGCTAGTGATTATTGATGAACAACATCGTTTTGGTGTAGACCAACGTTTAGCTTTACGCAATAAAGGTGCTGAGCAGTTCACTCCACATCAACTCGTGATGACAGCCACTCCGATTCCAAGAACTCTAGCAATGAGTGCTTATGGTGATTTAGACACATCTATAATTGATGAGTTACCTCCAGGCCGTACCCCAATTCAAACAGTTACGATTCCTCTTGATCGTCGAGAGGAAGTACTTCAACGTATTGCTTCAAATTGCAGAGATGGGAAACAGGCCTATTGGGTATGCACATTGGTTGAGCAGTCTGAGACTTTAGATGCTCAAGCAGCAGAAGCAACTTACCAAGAGATGAAAGAACGCTTTCCTGAACTCAATATTGGTTTGGTACACGGCAAAATGAAAGCTGATGAAAAGCAAGCCGTAATGCAAGCATTTAAAAATAATGAATTACAACTTCTTATCGCAACAACAGTGATTGAAGTTGGAGTAGACGTTCCTAACTCTTCCATTATGGTGATTGAAAATGCCGAGCGTTTAGGGCTTTCTCAGCTACACCAATTACGAGGTCGCGTAGGTCGAGGTGCTCAAGCTAGTTTTTGCGTACTTTTATATAAAACACCTCTCTCTCAAAATGGACAAGAGAGACTTTCTATTTTAAGAGAAAGTAATGATGGCTTTGTGATTGCAGAAAAAGATCTGGAACTACGTGGACCGGGTGAATTATTAGGGACTAAACAAACTGGGGATATGGGATTTAGAGTGGCTCGTTTAGAGCGAGATGATCACCTACTGAGTCAAGCCCACTATGTGGCACAGCAAGTTTTAAAAGATTATCCAGAACAGGCAGATGCTCTATTAAAGCGTTGGCTTCCTGAGGCGCCTCGCTACGCCTATGTTTAATTTTTTAAACTTCCAACATCTTATTCAGTTATTTTCACCTTGCTCATTGTGCGAGTTAGGCATGCGAGAAAAATACTCGCTCTGTAAAGACTGTTGGGAACAGCTACCTTGGCTTAAACAAACGATTCAACGTAATAATCACTCTGTTCTTGTGGCTTGTAATTATGCTTATCCGGTTAACCGGATTATTCAGCAGTTTAAATATGAACAAAAGTTACATTATCAGATCTTATTAGGTGAAATTTTAAAACAATTAAAATTTCCCAAGGTACAAGCGATCGTACCTATGCCCATTTCCAATCAACGTTTAATCGAGCGTGGTTTCAATCAATCATTACTACTTGCCAATATCTTAAGCAGACACTTAAAAATACCTGTTTGGCAACCGATTCAACGTTTAAACGAGCACTCTCAAAAAGGGCTTACTCGGCTAGAACGCTTTGAAAATATAGAACAACAATTTTTACCTCATCATCAAGAGAAACGACGTTATCGCCGCGTTCTCATTATTGATGACGTGATAACCACGGGAAGCTCTGTTCATGCGCTCAGTCAGGCACTTAAACAATTAGGCTGCACATCCATTCATACCGTGTGCCTAGCAGCGACGCCGAAGAGTTAGGCTATTGCACCGTAGATAAATACTCTTCACACCAAGGAATGACAATTTCTCGGGTCAATGGTGCAAGTTGAGTTTCCGAATCATTTAAATCTATCCACTTCATTTCTGCAATTTCGGCTGCAATTTTAGGTGCTTGGTCGAGCTGAACAAGGTATAAATGACTCACCAAAATATGATCTGGCTCATTGGCAGCTACTGTTTCGAAATGACCAATAAATTGCTCAATCACACAAGAGCTTCCGACTTCTTCTAAAATTTCGCGTTGCATGGTGATCTCTGGTGCCTCATTAGGTTCCAGCTTGCCACCTACTTGCATAAAAGCGTGTGTATTACGCTTTCTCACAAGCAACAACTGATTTTGCTCATTTAAGATCACTGCGGCAGCGACCGTAATTGTTTTCACCTATTTAACCTCGTTTATGGTTGGACATCTGCGTTTGTCCATTTTGGAGCAGGAGCCTGATATTGCTCAAATTGTTGAAGAATATCTTCAATTTTGTCTGATGCGATCAATTTATCAACGAACCGTGCTTGGCTGAATCCATTATCCACCGTTCCTTGAATCATTTTAAGTAAATCTTCATAAAAGCCCGCTACATTTAAGAAAGCACATGGCTTTTGATGAATCCCTAATTGCGCCCACGTCCATTGTTCAAAGATTTCTTCCAATGTACCAGCGCCACCCGGCAAAGCAATGAAGCCATCTGAAAGATCCGCCATCTTGGTTTTACGCTCATGCATATTCTCAACCACATATAATCTGGTTAAGCCCGGATGAGCTAACTCACGATCAACTAAAGCACGAGGGATCACGCCAATGACTTGACCACCTGCTTGTAAGGCGCTATCGGCCACCACACCCATTAGGCCTGAGCGACCACCACCATAAACCAAGGTCTTCCCTTGTTTTGCAATAGCCTCGCCTGTAGCTTGGGCAATTTTTTGGAAAATTGGGTTTGAACCAAGAGATGAACCACAGAAAATACAAATTGATTTCATAGTGTAAAAAACCGTTTTATTGAACTGTCATGCTGACAAACTAAACTATCGATAGAGTTTTTTTTTGCAAAATAGCGTATTGGCAAGTGTTTTTCGGCAAATCCTTGTCTAAAATACACCCATCCATTTCCATCAGACTGCGTGAGGAAAAAAGACACATGCTTGAAGCCTTTTATGCCACAGAACGCGGAAGTCTGGAAGATGCCACCATCAATGGTGGATTTGATCTACATCCCGAATTAGTCTGGCTTGATCTTATTGCACCCTCGCAAGAAGAGCAACAATGGGTATTAGATGCCTATGACCAAAATTTACCAACACTAAAGTCGCTTGAAGACATTTCATCTTCTGCACGATTTTACCGTGATGATGACGGTATTTTGCACATCAGTACTTATTTTTTAACGAAAAATAAAAATTATCAGGTGGATGGAGACGCTGAAGAGTCATCACATATGCTTGCCATGGTGCAAACCGTAGCTTTCATTTTACATAAAGACCGCCTCTTTACGATGCGTGGAGAAAAACTAGTTGCGTTTCGTGCCTTTCGTGCCCGTGCTCGCCGAAATGACTATGACATGGACTATAAAGATCCAACGTGGATTTTATTAGGCCTTCTTGAAGCAAAACTCGATGAGCTTGCGGATATCTTAGAAGATATCCACAAAGATTTAGAAAAATATTCCACCGAGGTTCTTAATAACCACCAACGTGAAAAAATTCTAGATCTCGATGACATGATTACACGCCTAGCTCAACAAGAAGACATGCTAGGGAAAGCGCAGCTTTGTCTCATTGATTTAAGACGTGTACTTACTTTCTTATCGCGTCCACGTGCATTAGGCAGTCATATTTATGATGCAGACATTCGAGAGCTCAGTGAAGATGTACGCTCACTGGTAGAACATGATGCGTTCTTATTCCAAAAAGTACGATTCTTACTTGATACGACGTCTGGATTCATTAACACAGAACAGAATGATACGATTCGTCGATTCTCGATCTTACCAAGTATGTTAGCTCCTCCGATGCTTATTGCCAGTATTTACGGTATGAACACAGACGTATTACCTTTTGCACATGGTACGACCAGTTTCTTCGTTGTTTTGCTGATTATTATGGGTTTCTTTATTGGGCCGATCATTTATTTCCGCTGGAAAAAATGGATCTAAGCTTTGTAATAAAATGCTAATTTCGAGCATAAAAAAGCACCTAAATATAGGTGCTTTTTTACATCAAAAACATCAGATCATTTGCAGATCATCCTGCAAATGACAGGCTTGAATGATCTTCAGCATTTTTTCAGGGACATTTTTAAAATGCAAACCAGTATTTTTTGGAGTCTCTCGTAACCATTGAACTAAAACAGCCAATGCCAAAGTACTACCATGCTCAAGCTCAGTTAAATCCACCACAAGTGGGAAGCTTTGCTGCTTCTTTATGATGGCCAAACCTGCTTGATACTGTTGTTCCGCATTTTCAAAATCAATTTTTCCCGAAACAACCAATTGTTGGTTGAGATACTGAACCACACGTCACCTACTTATTTCTTTTTGTTTTGATTAACAGCTGCGTCTGCATCAGGTTGGAACGTAGCAATTGCTTTATTTAAATCACCGCCATTGCGTTTCACTGTTGCAGCAAACTGATTACGGAACTGTAATCCTAGATCAATACCAGAAACATTGATATTACGGATTTTCCATTGAGTACCTTTGTCAGCCAACTGGAAAGAAACAGGAATTTTTTCACCATTGTGATTAAAGTCCAATGTCACTACAGGGTTTTTACCCGCAGTTGCCTTGTAAGGACGCATGGTATAGCTTTGATTTGTATATTTAGCAAATGCGCTACCGTAATTTTCAATTAATGTATTACGGAAGTTTGTTTCAAACTGAGCACGCTGTGCAGCTGTACTATACTGATTCGTCGCATAAGTACCCATCACAATACGAGTGAACGCTTGTGAATCAACATATGGGTCTAAGTTCTGACGTACAATTGATTTTACTAAAGCAGGATTGTTCTGCAACTTAGCATGATCTGCTTTTAAACGAGCGATCAAGCCATCAGCAACACGTTTGATAAAATCAGGTGGTGCTTCTGAAGGTGCAGCAAAAGCTGTACCTGCAATCATAGTAGACAAAAGACTTGCTGTCAGGGTTTGTTTAAACAACGTATTCACCTGGAACCACTCCTTCAAATAAACTTTTACTCAACAAATGACGGCTGTGCACTGCTGTCGGTACTTGCAGGAGCTTTTTCTTCTGCTGAGGATGAACCAGCGGCAACTTTACCTGCGCCACCACCAGTAATAAATTTACTAATTAAATCTTCTAAATCCATGGTTCCTTGGGTATTTGAAATTGTATCGCCACGTTTAAGATAGTTTAAACCACCACCTGGAACGACTTTCAAATATTTCTCACCCAACAAACCATTGGTTGCAACCATTATATAAGCATCTTCATCAATACTGGTGATGGAGGACATGTTACTGATCAGTTGCTGTTCCATTGCTTTTTGTTGCTCTGGAGAAGCCTGCGTATAATCAGAACTATAACGTAGTTCATCTAAAGCATTTTTTTGAACTTCTTTTAGCTGCTCAGCATTAAAGCTTGTCAATTTTCCATCTAAACCAAAGGTTACCGTAGCCAAACGCGTAACTGGATCAAGGGTAATTGAATCAACACGACCAATTGTGACACCGCTCATCGTTACTTTAGCACGAGGCTTTAAACCATTGACGTTATCAAACTGAGCCTTCATGGTATAACTATCATTTAAATTAGTACCAACAAGGCCACTAACTTTCATGGCTAAAAAGAACAAGGCAATACCGAAGATAATAACAAAGATACCTACGGCCAGCTCACTACTACGTGATTTCATTAAATCCCTCCGAACATGACCGCAGTCAACACGAAATCAAAACCTAAAACACATAATGAAGAATATACAACTGTTCTCGTCATTGCAGTTGCGATTCCTTCTGGAGTTGGATCACATGCATATCCTTGATATACCGCAATCCATGTACATAACAAAGCAAACACAATACTTTTGATAATGCCATTTACGACATCATGCCCAAATTGCACGTTGTTTTGCATACCGCTCCAGAATGAGCCTTCATCGACGCCAAGAAAATCGACACCTACCATTTTACCGCCCACAATACCAATCGCAGCAAAAATGACAGTTAGCATCGGTAAACTGACCACTCCCGCCCAAAGACGGGGTGATACGATTTGTTTTAATGGGTCAACCCCGATCATTTCCATGCTGGCAAGTTGTTCACTTTGCTTCATTGAACCAATTTCTGCTGTTAATGCAGAACCTGCTCGACCAGCAAATAATAACGCAGCAACCACAGGTGCCAATTCACGCAGCAATGTTAAAGACACCATTGTACCTAGCATTGATTCACTGCCGACGTTCACTAAAATTGAATATCCTTGTAAACCCAGTACCAAACCAATAAATAGGCCCGACACAGTGATAATTAACAAAGACATCACCCCTACCCGATGCATTTGGTAAATAAATCGTCCAAACCCACCAGATGAAGGAAAAGAAAAAACAATTTGTAAGAGCATTAGTGCCGCAACACCAATCCCTCGAATCCGCTCAATAACGAGTCTACCTAACCAGGCAATCGTATTCATGGACGAACCTCGTTATCTAAATAGGCTTGATGACTAAATTGGTATTCAACCGGTCCTTCTGCCGAACCTGTTAAGAATTGGCGCACAAATGGAGAAGCATATGCCTGTAATTCTTCTGGTGTTCCTTCCCCCTGAATTTTTCCTTCTGCTACTACATAAATGTAGTCAGCAATAGAAAGGGTTTCGGGAACGTCATGCGAAACAATAATTGTGGTTAAATCTAAAGCTTCTCGCAATGAACGAATTAAACGTGTCAACACGCCTTTTACAATAGGGTCTTGCCCTGCAAACGGTTCATCGTACATGATTAAATCAGGGTCAAGCGCGATCGCACGTGCTAAAGCAACACGACGGTTCATACCACCTGAGAGTTCTGTAGGCATTAATTGTTCAGAACCACGCAAGCCTACTGATTCCAGTTTTAATGCAACCAGTTCAGCAATTAGATTTTCAGGAAGCTTGGTATGTGCTCGAATCGGAAATGCCACATTTTCATAGACCGACATATCCGTAAATAAAGCACCACTCTGAAATAACATTCCCATACGTGCACGGGCTGAAAAAAGTTCCTGACGAGACATTTTTGCAATATCTTTACCGTCGAGCAAAACTTCGCCCTGATCAGGAACTAACTGTCCACCGATCAGACGTAATAATGTTGTTTTACCTGTACCAGAAGGTCCCATAATAGCCGTAATCTGGCCACGACGTATATTTAAACTAATATTGTCATAAATGACGCGTTCCCCTCGATTAAAACTCAAATTTTTCACTTCAATAAGTGGTTGAGTCGAGAGAGGAGTTTTATTATTCATAATGGCAATCGTTCCTGCACTTTTATGCACGCATACTATAACACTGAAAATTGGCAAACTTGTTGTTATTTTGACAAAAGCAAAGCTAACTTAGTTGGTAGAAATAGAAGAGGTATGTTCGTAAAAAGAGGTTAATTCAGAAATTTGAAACTGCTCAATAGAACTTCCAGTTATAAAAGCATAGGCAAAATAAACCCCATTACACAAAACAAGTGCAATAAAAAGATAAGGCAAGCCGTGCTGAACTAATAAGTTCTTCAACTGTGCCATTATTGTTTCTTTTCGTTTACTTCTACTCATTATTTAATAAAAAATTGAACTAATTCACACTTTGTTATTTTATAACAAAACTGAAAAATAAGAAAGGCCAGTATTTCTACCGGCCTTTCTTTAAACAAACTATTGATTAACGGTCGAATTTACGACGCGGTTTGTCATCAAAGCTACGACGTGGACGATCTTCACCACCGAAGCTACGTTTTGGACGATCTTCGCCACCAAACGCTGGACGCTCACCACGTGGTTTATCATCAAAGCTACGACGCGGTTTATCGTTAAAACCACCTTCGCGACGTGGACGATCTGAGTTGAACTCACGACGTGGACGATCTTCGCCACCAAATGATGGACGCTCGCCACGAGGTTTGTCATCAAAACTACGACGTGGACGATCTTCGCCACCGAAACTACGTTTTGGACGATCACCAAAACCATTTTCACGACGTGGTTTGTAATCTACGCGGTTACCACGGTTGTCATCATTTGAGTCAAAACGCGGTTTATCGTTGAACCCACCTTCACGACGCGGACGATCTGAGTTGAACTCACGACGTGGACGATCTTCAAAACCACCTTCACGACGTGGGCGATCTGAATTGAACTCGCGACGTGGACGATCTTCACCACCGAATGGACGTTCACCACGTGGTTTGTCATCAAAGCTACGACGTGGACGGTCATCACGACCACCTTCACGGCGTTTGAAGTTGCTTTCGCCTTCAAAACGACGACCACCGCCAAAACCGCCACCACGACGACCATCACGACCACCGTTGCCGCCACGACCACGACCACCGCCATCACGACCTGAACGAGCAGGAGGTGGAGATGGCTCTAAGCCTTCAATTTCAGAAACACTTAAACGTGCATCTAAATAGTCTTCAAGCGCACGGATTTTACCGCGTTCACGATAAGTCGCTAAAGTAATTGCTTGACCTGTACGACCAGCACGACCTGTACGACCAATACGGTGTACATAGTCTTCGTGTTTCATTGGTAAACCGAAGTTAATTACGTGAGAAATTGTCGGTACATCAAGACCACGTGCAGCAACGTCTGTCGCTACCAAGATTTTTGCACGACCTTCACGAATACTACGTAAACGACGGTTACGAACTGTTTGTGGCATTGCACCGTGAAGTGCAACTACAGAGTGACCTGCTTCTGCAAGTTCTTCAGCCAACATATCTGTATCTTCTTGAGTGCTCGCGAATACAACCGCTTGATCAAGAGTTTCATCAGCCAACCAGTGAGTCAGAAGTTTCTTCTTGTGTTCGAAACCATCAGTCCAGTGTAAAGTTTGGGTGATGTCAGTGTTTGTACTGTGACCTGTTTCAATTGCAATACGCTCAGGTTCATTCATCATGCGTTCAGCAAGACGAATAATACGGTCAGCGAAAGTTGCAGAGAACATTAATGTTTGACGACGGTTACCAGCTAAATCGCTGATCGCTTCTAAATCTTCAGAGAAGCCGAGATCTAACATGCGGTCAGCTTCGTCAACGATTAAAGCTTCAACTTTATCTAACTTTAATTGACGACGGTTTACTAAATCTAATAAACGACCTGGAGTCGCAACAATAACTTGCGCGCCTTTAAGCTGTTGGATTTGCTTACCAAAAGGCATACCACCCATGATTGCAGCAATACGAACACCTTTCATGTGACGTACGAAAGCAATCGCATCTTGGCTAACTTGTTGAGCCAATTCACGTGTTGGGCATAAAACTAAAATGTTAGGTTGGGTCACAGCTTTCATACGTTCTTTGAACGGAACAAAAGTTTCTTGACCAGCTAAATTATGTAATGTCGGTAATAAAAATGCCGCAGTTTTACCAGAACCAGTCTGGCTAGATACTAGAAGGTCTTTTCCTTCTAAAGCTGCAGGAATAGATTGTTCTTGCACAGGAGTCGGGGTAGTAAAACCTAAACCTTCAAGCGCTTGTTGTAAGGTTTCATGCAAAGAAAATTCGGCAAAAGTTTTGCTCATAGAGAGTTTCACCCTAGTGGGTGCTCCATTTTTAATAAATACAAAATAGACATCGGCACAAAGCGGCAAAGCAAAGTTAGCTGAAACGTTTTTTCAGCAGCAATCCGAGTAACGACGATGTGGACTAAACGCACGCTTGATTACGGCCGAACCTGAAGAATCGCTGAGCGATCGGGGCGCAAGAAATGGTCCTCTCTATGGACAGCGTGCGCTTACAATGAATAGAACAGAATGTTCAGGTAATGAACGGAAATTTAAGTGCGTGGGCGGATTATAGCAGAAAGAAATTAAAAGTCATGTGTTTTAATCAACTTTCTTCATATTTATTGAACTAACTAAAATTTACCAATTACTTAAAAAATAAAACCCTCTGATAATAGAGGGTTTTATTTATAAATAATTAAATTATTTTGCAGCTTGACCCCAAGCTGGAACTACAGTTTGCATTAAAGGTTTTAGCATTTTGAGTGAACTTGCAAGCACTTGACCGTTTTCAAGAGACTCATTACCACCACGTGCGTCAACCACTACACCGCCCGCTTCTTTAATAATAAGCTCACCAGCAGCGATATCCCATGGTTTTAAACCAAGTTCAAAGAAACCATCAAAACGACCAGCAGCAACATATGCTAAATCTAGAGCAGCTGAACCACCACGACGAATTTGTGCGCCTGCTTGAGTCACAGCTAATAACGAAGCAAAGTGTTGTTCTGCATAAGATACGATCTCACCAGCACGTTTAGCACGGTAAGGATGGCCTACTGCCAAGAATGTATTTTCTAAAGTATCTTTTACATTTACACGGATACGGCGTTGGTTCATAACTGCACCGCGACCGCGACTTGCAGAGAATAATTCGTCACGTACTGGGTCGTAGATTACGCCGTGTTGAGTAACGCCTTTATGCTGAACTGCAATAGAAATACAGAAATGAGGGAAACCATTAATAAAGTTTTGCGTGCCATCAAGCGGGTCGATTACCCAGCACCAGTCTGCATCGTGGCCTTTGCCTTCTTGCAAACCGAACTCTTCACCTAAGAAGCTATGGTTTTTATAACTTTTACGTAATGTATCAATCGTCAATTGTTCCAAATAACGATCTACACGTGTTACTGGGCCATCAATGCCTTTCTCTTCAACTTGCAAATCGAGTTTATGACGATTTTGATGCGCTTTTAAAAGCTCTTGACCAACTGTTTGAGCCGCACGCGCAGCCATAACCACCATAGGTTCCATTGAACACCCACTACAATACAAATTTGAAGATTTTGACAAAGAATAATGCATAAAAGCGCATACATTTTAGCAAATGAATGCGCTTTATGGGAAAAAATGTTTCAAAAATTTTATTAAAGGCTTAAACCACTTGATTTAGCTTAAGCCAAGCTCGTTCAATTGAGCTCAAAATACCTTTAGCATCTAGCCCACAGTCTTGCAGCATTTGACCATGTGACGCTTGCTGCAAGAACAAATCTGGCAGACCTAAATTAATGATAGGTTTAACAATTTGTTCTTGTGCCATGAACTCATTTACTGCACTGCCTGCACCACCCATAATTGCGTGTTCTTCAACAGTTACAAATAATTGTGTATGTTCAGCCAAATCACGAATAATTTTTTCATCAAGTGGTTTCACAAAACGCATATTTACAACACGCACACCAACATCATGTTTTTGTGCAAACTGCTCAGCAGCTTCTATGGCAACCATAACGCGACTACCAAACGCTAAAATCGTAATCTGCTCATCACAAGCAGATTTAATTTCAGCAACTACTTCTGCCTTACCTAACTCAATAGCAGTTAGCTCTTGCTGAATTTCAACGCCTACCCCAGCACCGCGAGGATAACGTACTGCTGCTGGTCCATTATAAGCATAAGCGGTATGTAGCATTTGACGGCATTCATTTTCATCTTTTGGTGCCATGATGACCATGTTCGGAACTGTACGCATATATGCATAGTCATATGCACCTGCGTGAGTTGGTCCATCTTCACCCACCAAACCAGCACGATCAATCCCGAAAGTTACATCAAGATTTTGTAATGCGACATCATGAATAAGTTGATCATAACCACGTTGCAAAAATGTTGAATAAATCGCAACAACAGGTTTTAAACCTTCACACGCCATTCCCGCTGCAAGTGTTACTGCATGCTGTTCGGCAATTGCAACATCGAAGAAACGTTTTGGAAATTCTTTAGCAAACTTAACCATGCCCGAGCCTTCACACATGGCCGGGGTAATCGCTAATAAACGTTCATCCTGTGCAGCTTCGTCACACAACCATTGACCAAATACATCAGAATATTTTGGCGGTGTTTTACCTGCTGAAGTCGCATTAATTTTGCCAATTGCATGATAGGTAATTGGGTCAGCTTCTGCCGGAGTAAAACCTTTACCTTTTTTAGTATAGACGTGGACTAAGCGTGGACCTTTACGTTTTTTCAAAGCATTAAATACTTGAACGAGTTGATTTACATCATGTCCGTCGAAAGGACCGAAGTAATCAAAACCAATCGCTTTAAATAAATTATCGGCCGCATCTGTTGCCGATTGATGTAAACGAGAGTTGTACGTCCATTTCGGATGTGGCTGTACATACGCCTCGCCATGTTCATCGACATTAACTAAATGGCCTTTTTCCCAAATTGCAGCTAAATGCTTAGCAAAACCACCTGTACTGCAAGAAATCGACATGTCATTGTCATTAAGTACAACAATTAAATCGGCATCGTGTGCCACAGCATCGTTCATGGCTTCAAATGCCATACCTGCTGTCATTGCGCCATCACCCACAATACAAACGACTTCACATGGGTCATTTTGATAGCGACGTGCTAAAGACATTCCTAAACCTGCTGAAATTGCAGTTGATGAATGCCCTACACCAAAAGTATCAAAAACTGATTCTTCTCTAGCTGGAAATGCTGCTAAACCGTTCTTAGCACGGATTGTTGTCATTTGCTCACGGCGACCAGTCAAGACTTTGTGTGGATACGCCTGATGTCCTACATCCCAAACTAATCGGTCATTTGGAGTATTAAAGCAATAATGCAGCGCAACCGTCAGCTCAACCACGCCGAGGTTAGCACCGAAATGGCCACCACTCTGGCCTGCTGCATATAAAATATATTGACGCAACTCATCAGCCACTTGAACCAATTGGCTATGCTCGAGCTGACGTAATTGTTGAGGATGATCAATTGCATCTAACAATGGCGTAACAGGGCGTTGAGTTGGAATTTCGGTATACAACATATGTGGCAAAGCCTTTATAAGCCTGGCAAATCCTAAGCTGGGTCAAAATGGGTCGATCATACAATCGAATGAAGTCACCTTCAATCAGCCACATTTGCGAACGAGGTCATGCAAAGCAGTCTCTCATACAGTATGGGTATGGTTGGCAGATTATCCTGAATAATCTGACTATTTATCAACTATTATCGTCTTCTTTATACAAAAAAGAAAACCTTAGTGCTCAAAATGATTATGACAATTCGACCAATCTCCCAGCATTACGCTATACTTTAAACCGTTTTCGGTTAAAAGATGAGTTAATCTGTGCCTATAGAGTTCATTGCAACATCAAAACTCCCGACCGCTTTTGGTGAATTCAATATTTCTGTGTTTCAAGATCCAGTATCAGGTGAAGAACATGTGGCACTTTCTAAAGGGTTAGAAAATCCACCCACAGGCCCTGTTTTAGTACGTGTTCATTCAGAATGCTTAACAGGTGATGCTTTTGCGTCATTAAAATGTGACTGCGGCCCTCAATTACAGGCAACTCAAAAGCTCATTAACGAAGCAGGTCAAGGCGTTATTTTATATTTACGTCAAGAAGGACGTGGTATTGGGCTTACAAATAAAATTCGTGCGTATGCCTTACAAGATCAAGGTCACGACACTGTAGATGCAAATTTACTTTTAAATTTACCTGCTGATGCACGCCGTTATGACATGTGTAGCATTATGCTTGATCATTTAAAAGTAAAAGAAGTTAAGTTAATTACTAACAATCCTTTGAAAATTCAGGCACTCAAGGATCAAGGTATAAATGTGGTTGGTCGTGTTCCGTTAACGGTTGGACGTAATCCTTTTAATGAACAATATTTAAAAACTAAACGTGAACGCATGGATCACCTTTATCAAAAAGATGATTTCTAAAACAAAATTATAAATTTAAAAATGATTGGGAGGGATTTTTAAGACATTTCTTAAAAATCCCTTACTTTTTTTATGGTTTTGTGTTTTGATGTATCTATCTCCTATCTCAATCATCTTTGAGGGTCACTATGCAGCATCCGACTTCAACAGATATTCAACGTGTCCGCGAATTTCTCCTCGATTTACAAGCTCGTATTTGTGCTGGTTTAGAACAACAAGAAAAAGCTGGCGGTGGTACGGGTGAATTCATTATTGATGATTGGGAACGTCCAGAAGGTGGTGGCGGTCGTTCACGAGTTTTACAAAATGGCACCGTGATTGAAAAAGGTGGTGTGATGTTTTCTCACATCAACATTAGTAAACTGCCCGCTTCTGCTACAGAAAGACATCCTCAAATTGCTGGTGCTAAAGCACAAGCGCTTGGTGTGTCATTAGTGATTCACCCTAAAAACCCGAATATTCCAACCTCCCATGCAAATGTACGTTTATTTGTTGCAGAGCCTGAAGGACAAGATCCGATTTGGTGGTTTGGTGGCGGTTTTGACTTAACACCGTTCTATCCAGATGAACAGGATGTTATCAATTGGCATCAAGCCGCACATGACCTATGCCAGCCTTTTGGTGACAATGTCTATGCTGAACATAAAAAATGGTGTGATGATTACTTCTATCTAAAACATCGAGATGAACAGCGTGGTGTCGGTGGTTTATTCTTTGATGATTTAAATTGCTGGGATTTCGAAACCTGCTTTAAATATATTCAAGCTGTAGGTAATGGTTATTTAAATGCCATTTTGCCAATTTTCGAAAAACATCGTGAACAGCCTTATACCGAAGCTCAACGAGAGTTCCAGCTTTACCGTCGTGGTCGCTATGTCGAATATAATTTAGTCTATGACCGCGGAACATTGTTTGGCTTACAAACAGGTGGACGTATTGAGTCTATTTTAGTCAGCCTGCCTAATCTTGCAGCTTGGTCATATCGTCCAGAATGGGATGAAGACTCACCAGAGAAACGTTTAACCGACTATTACTTAAAACCACGTGATTGGTTAAACCTAAAAGAAAAAGTTGCTTAATTTTTTGCTTTTTGGAGATTCTTTGGCTTCCACCCTAAAGAATCTCCTTTTTTATTTTCAATTTTTTGAATCTCATTCAAATATTTTTTCTTATTAAAATTTGGCTTATAGTGAGGCCTGCTGAAAATTCAGTACAGACCTTATCTGCCTCATGCCATTTTAAAATTTTGGATATAAGAATGACCAAACAGTTTGCAGTAATTGGCAACCCCATCGAACAATCACGCTCTCCTGAATTGCATCATGCTTTCGCTCAAAAAACAGGTATTGGCCTAGACTACCAAAAACGTCTTGCCCCTCTTGATGGTTTTGAGCCGAGTATGCGTAGTTTCTTTGAAAATGGCGGGAGTGGCATGAACGTTACCGTGCCGTTTAAAGAACAGGCATTTGCTTTGTGTGATGTGCTGACTGAACGTGCTCAAATTGCCAAAGCTGTAAATACACTTTGGATGGAAGATGGCAAATTGCATGGTGACAATACAGATGGCCAAGGCTTAGTTGCCGCAATTCAAGCTTTAGATTGGAACTTAGAAAATACAGCTATTTTAATTTTAGGGGCTGGTGGTGCAACTCGTGGTGTTATTTACCCGCTTGTTCAGGCTGGTGCTAAAAAGATTGTGATTGCAAACCGAACTCTTGCTCGTGCTGAACAACTTGTAGATGACCTAAAAGCGGCAGTTCCTCAAGCTCAATTACAAGCAATTTCTTTAAATGAGTTAGAAGGGAAATTTGATATTGTAATTAATGCAACTTCTGCAAGCCTGTCTGGTGATGCATTACAACTACCTGAAAGTCTAGAGTTCAAATATGCCTATGAGATGGCCTATGGCAAGCCATCTAGCTTTCTTGATCAAGCGAAACAACGCAATGTGCCTTATGCAGAAGGTTTTGGCATGCTAGTTGGCCAAGCCATTGAAGCCTTCTATATCTGGAATGGCGTAAAGCCAGAATTAAAAGATTTTCTATAAGTCAAAAAAAGAACCTACACGAAGTAGGTTCTTTTTTATTTCATCTATTATTTTTTAGCTGTAACCATCTGCTTATAAACATCTCGGAAAATCTCATAATCAATAAATTCATTATGTTCAGGTTTTAAATTCTGAATTGTTTTTTCCGTAAGTTGCTGTTTACGAGCAGCGACATAAACTTTACCTAAAATATCAGCTGTTTCTGACAACAAATGTTTTTCTTCATCAGAAGTACCATTTTGTTTTTCAAACTCTAATTGATACTGTTTTGAGAAAAGCTGTTCAGGTTGCTTATATTGTTTCTGTAGTTTTTGCCATGCTTCACGCCCAGCTTCACCTTGTATTGTTGTGATCACAATATGGTCCACAGCTCGGCCTAAGTCATTATCAAACTGATCTTCTTGCTCAAGATGATGTTTTTTCTGTAACGCCTCAATACGTTCTAAAGCTTTGCCTTGAGGGTTATAAGTTTCCTCTTCAGAGAACCAATAAGCATAAACCTCGGCAATTTCTTGCAACTGTTGAACTGAATAATAATGAATATATGACGGTTTTTCAGCAGTCAATTTTGCAATAAAAACAGCCTTATACGTTTTATCATAAATATGTGTTGCATCATAAGTTTGGTTAGCCAACAGCGCCAGACTAGAATCTAAATCTTGTACATCGCTATGTGCACCAACTGGATGCTCAGAAACATCACCCTGTCCAAGTTTTTCACTAAATCCTTTTACGAAGTTTTCAAATAAAGAACCTTTGCTTGCCTCTGCAACTGATTTAGCCTGTTTAAGCTGCTGCTGATTAATTGGGGTCGCTTTACCATAATTGAGAATTTGCATGTCTGCTTTAATATTAAAGCGATGGTTAAATTCAGCTGGTGTATACGCAATATCATAATCCGCGTTGACTAAACGGCCCTTTTCATCCAGTCCGACATCAATCGCAACCGGATTTCTTTGTTTTGGTAAAGCTTGTTCAATTTCTGCTTTATGCTTGATCCATAGAGCTTTGAATGCCTCATCATCAACAAACTGGTTTTGATCATAAGCAGCAAAAGTTTGTTTCAACGCAGCTTGACGAGCTTTAATCTGAGTTTTTTCGGTATTTCCAGCGCTCTGATCAAGCACATCAATACCGTAAATTTGACAGTAATTAATATCACCTAAGGCAACGGAACTTTTTTGAGACTGTAATTCGACACACTGATCTTCTGTAAGTGAAGCCACTTCTTCATCTTGTGTGACTTCTTCAGCATCTGCTACAGCAACATCTTCGGCTTGGGCCGTATCAGAAGCATACTCTTCGGCTGCCCCAGCTTGAACTGCACTTGATTGGTCTTCATCACCATATTCTGAATCTAAAGCATTGCCGAAATGAGCATTAATCAGTGAGTAAAGTTGTTGGCTAACTGCTGCTGCATCTTCTGAAGAAACTTTTTGCCCACCAGCATTATTTTCTTTACCCTTCGCTTCTGAAGCAGCTAATTCAGTTGCTATAGATTCGGCAATCTTTTCTTCATCAAAACCGAAAACATTTTTTTGCAAATATTTAGCATTGACCTGACTATAGAGCTCCGATTGTAGCAATAATGCTTCAACCGTATCTTTTAAACGAATTTTTTCTACAATTCCCGCTTTACGCTCAGCGTCACTAACTGATAAACGCTGTAAATTTTGTGGTTCAGCCAAACGATAAGATACAGCGCCAGAAGCTTTCGCATATTCAACGAATTTCTTCATATCGACATTCGTAAACAGATTTTTATACTTTGAAAAATCGACATACGCTAAATTATTTTGATTATCTTTATTGACCAGATAAGGCATTAATCCAAAATAATTAACGTAAAATTTATAATCTTTCAGATCAAGTACCATTGGCAATTTTGCCTGTACCAAAAGTGTCGGTTTTTCATACCTTGCTGTAAGGTTTAAAGACCCCATTTTTTGACGATAATGAACCGAACCATCGTAACTAAATTGAAGATCATTTAATAAATTAATTAATACGGCGTTTACTTTTTCTGAGCGTGATTCACCAGAAATGCCTGAATCCGCTTGCTCATTTGCAATTGCGGCATACAGCGCCTGCTTCTGTTTTTTATTCAAATTAATTTTTTGTTCACGTAAATATTGATCTACTTTTTTTTGCACTGCAGCATCTAACTGCACTGTTTTTTCTACATTATTTATTTTTTTTGACTGATTTGGATCAACACTAACTTTAAAATGCCCACGATAGTCATAGCTTGGGTATTCATATATTGCATTCATACCCTGAATGACTTTTTGATCTAACTGAGTAGATGGTACCGATGGACGTAGGTTATGCTGCGCACAAGCGGTCAAACCCAAACTAAATAAACATAAACTGAGATATTTTAAATGCATAACCTTTTTTAAAACCTTATCGCTTTATCTTTTTAACAAAACTTGCTAAAAATAAGAAAATTAGTTGTTTTTTCACATAAAAGTATAAGTCCTGAATGTAGCAGAAATTATAATTTCAGGTGTATTTATTTTCGACAAAATTCGCTTTTCTGACATTTCTTTCGGGTGCGATTAACATTGTATTTTTATCATGCGAGTGAATAATCAAATCATCGATACAGATAATCCCACAATGATTCAAAATTAGGATTAAAGCCATGCCAGCATATAAAGCTCCGCTACACGATATCCGCTTCTTAATGAATGAAGTACTAGATTACCCTGCTCACTATAAAACTTTATCAAATGGTGAAAATGCTGATCCAGATACTGTTGATATGATTCTTGAAGGTGCGGCAGATTATTGTGAAAACGTATTGTCGCCACTTAACCAATCTGGTGATGAAGAAGGTTGCCATTTTGACAACGGCGAAGTAACTACGCCTAAAGGCTTTAAAGAAGCTTATGACCAATTCGTAATGGGCGGTTGGCAAGGTCTTTCTTACCCAGAAGAATTTGGTGGTCAAGGCCTACCAATGTCTTTAAACCTGATTAAATCAGAGATGATGGGTACTGCAAACTGGTCATTTACCATGTACCCAGGTTTAAGTTCTGGTTGTATGAACACTATTTTGCAATTCGGTACTGATGAGCAAAAACAAACATATATGCCTAAGCTTGTTGAAGGCACTTGGAGCGGCACAATGTGCTTAACCGAACCTCAATGTGGTACAGACTTAGGGCAGGTAAAAACTAAAGCTGAACCTCAAGCAGACGGTAGTTACAAAATCACCGGTACAAAAATCTTCATTTCTGCTGGTGAACATGATTTAACTGAAAACATCATTCACATCGTACTTGCGCGCCTTCCGGATGCACCTGCTGGTACGCGCGGTATCTCATTATTCATCGTACCAAAATTCATGCCTACAGCTGATGGCGGTGTTGGTGAGCGTAATACAGTCGCTTGTGGTTCAATCGAACACAAAATGGGGATCCGCGCATCTGCAACTGCGGTACTCAACTTTGATAATGCAACTGGTTATTTAATCGGTGAAGTGAACAAAGGCCTACATGCAATGTTTACCTTCATGAATACAGCACGTATTGGTACTGCTGTTCAAGGTATTGCACACGCTGAGTTATCTTTCCAAGGCGCATTACCATATGCCAAAGATCGTATGTCAATGCGTGCGCTTTCTGGTAAAAAAGATCCAGATAAAGTTGCTGATGCAATCATTCACCATGCAGACGTACGCCGTATGTTATTAACTCAAAAAGCAATCGCTGAAGGCGGTCGCTCTATGATTTATTACGCTGCTCAAATCGCTGACAAAATGACAGACGCTTTAGCACGTGGCGACCAAGCTGCTTTTGAAGACTACGATGATAAACTTGGTTTCTATACACCAATTTTAAAAGGTTTCTTAACTGAACTTGGTTTAGAAGCTGCTAACCATGGTATGCAAGTTTACGGTGGCCATGGCTACATTAAAGAATGGGGTATGGAGCAAATCGCACGTGATGCACGTATTGCGACCTTGTATGAAGGAACAACTGGTGTTCAAGCACTCGACTTGATTGGTCGTAAAGTGTTGTTAAGTTCAAAAGGTAAAGTAGTTCGTGAATACACTGCTGAAATCTTAAAATTCTGTGCTGCACATGCACGTAATAAATATTTACGTCGTTTTGCATGGGACTTAACTAAGCTTTGTGCTCAATGGAACACTTTAACAGTTCGTATCATGCTTGCTGCACGTAAAGACCGCGACATCGTATCTTCTGCTTCTGTAGATTTCTTGATGTTCTCAGGCTACGTGATGATGGCTTATTTCTGGGCTCAACAAGCTGTGGTTGCTTCTGAAAAATTAGAAGCAGGTAACGGCCAAGAAACTGCTGAGTTCTATAAAGCAAAAATCAAAGTTGCTGATTTCTACTTTGACCGTTTATTGCCACGCGCTCAAGGTCATGCAGAATCAATGGTGACTACATCTCGCACATTAACATCATTACCAGTTGAACACTTTAGCTTCGACTACTAATGATTTTTAAGTCATAAAATAAAAAGAGCGCAATTTAATATTGCGCTCTTTTTTATATTTATCGGATATCTATTCTTTAGTTAAAACATAAGCCCGATTTGGAACAAAATAGTTTTGCTCTAAAAATTCACGATTTTTTCCATAGTCGCTATAAAGTAATTTTTCTAAATTTGTGACCAATCTTTTATTTGAATCAATATTAAAATAAAAATTAACTTTAGATAATGGACATTGAATCGTTAACTCACGCTCTTTTTCATCCACTTTCCAATTTAGAGTAGGACATAATTGATTTACAGCGGCACTTTTAGCCCCGTCTTTACTTCCCACACGACCAAAATGAACAACATTCCAATAAGCCGACCCATTTGGTAATAAATTTAAAATGTACTCTGCTTCGCCTGATTCACAATCAGCAAAAGCATCCTCGCATGAAATACGAGTATGATATCGCCCTACATATTGCAATGAGGCTGCGTTTAATTTTTGGGTTTGATCTGAGGTATCTTCAGGTAAGAAAGTTCGTCCAGCGACATAATCCAATGTTTTTATAGATGTACTACTTTTTATTAAGTTTTCTTCATGATTAGAACTAGAACTTGTAGTCGAGTGATCTTTTGAATTGGTATGGTTTATATCGCAAGCACTCAGTGTCATGCACATCGCAGCCACTACAACCACATGCTTAACTGAAAAACGAGACCACTTCAAAGACATATACATTATTCACAGATAACAGCAACAGCTCTATTTACACTTCAAATCAAGTATTAGCTGATTGCCGCTTTAAACTCTTAAGCCCTGAAAAGGTGCATTTTAGTAGATGTTGGTTTCGTTCCTTTCAATCCTTTACATATTTTAACTATTTTACTTTTTAAAGGACTTTAAACCCGTTATTTCATCTCCATATTTTTATTAAGCAAGAGCAATAGCTTCTTGTAACTTTTATCTTTAAGGAGAATTAGATGGCCAGTTCTGGTTTATATCGCTCGAACCGACACAGCATGATCGCCGGTGTAATGGGTGGTATTGCTGAACGTTTTGGTTGGAACGTAACTTTACTACGTGTCATTTTTGTTTTGATCTCAATTATGAGTGCTGCCTTTCCAGGAATTTTAGTTTATCTGGTTTTATGGTTAGTGATTCCGAAAAAACAGCCAGAACATATTGAAGGCTATCGACAATCCGTCCGAACAGTAAATGAAGAACAAGTACGTTAATTCATAACTTTGGTCGCTACGGTTGCATCCCCTAATCAACCGTAGCTTTTTTTATTCTAAAAATTATAACTTTCGATTTAACTGTTGCTGTAATGCAGCAATCATATCTGCACGGCTAATCATTCCTATAAGCTTACGATCTTCAACAACAGGAATGTAATTAAAAGACTTTTCAACAAAGTATGGCACTAAATCTTGAATAGGTTGAGTTGGCAGTACGGTAACCACTCGACGGCTCATAATTTGTTTTACATAATGCTGCCAAGAATTCCTCGGGTCGGCTGCACCTTTAAACCACTCTACGACTTCATATAACGCTAAAGTTCCGACCAAATGGTTTTCTGCATTTACTACAGGTAGGCTCATTAAGTTCACTTGTTTAAACTTATCGAGTGCCTGATGAATATCATCATCTTCATGTAGTTTAATCACATCACGGCTCATAATATCCTGACAGATATATTGATTTACCATACGCTCATTGGCATGCTCCTGAGCTTCTAAAATGATTTTTTCTAAGTCGTATTGGCTAATATCTAAAAGTTCAGTGTGATGGCCTAATGCATACTCAATATCTTTCGGCTGAATTGATACTTTTTGAGTTGGCGTTGGGTCCTTACTTCGCTCATTTAAATGAGCAGTCACTGGATAATGTCGCCCAATCAATCGATTAAAGAAAACAGCAACCCCAAGTAGAAGTAACGAGTTGAGTAAAACTGGATAAAAAATAAAATAAAAGCCTAATTTATGAATTGCAGCACCGCCCAACACAGCCGTAATTGCGACTGCACCACTCGGTGGGTGCAAAGAGTCGGTGGTCATCATTAAAAATATAGCAAAACCCACAGCCACACTAAAAGCCGTGGTTAAATCAGGAATCCACTGTGCACAGGCAACGCCAATTATGCCGGCTAAGGTATTACCAACAATTACATTCCATGGTTGAGCTAAGGGACTAGTCGGCACAGCAAAAAGAAGAACAGATGAGGCACCCATTGGGGCGATGTACCATGCATTAATTCCACCGAGAACATACCAGCTAATTAAGGAGGAAATTGCTAAACCACACAACGCTCCAATACCGCAAAGTAACCGTTCTTTTAAGGGTAAAACCTTAAAATTTGGCTTTAAAATCTGTAACCATTCTCGCTGTATAACACTCACAGTACACCTTAGGGGATATGCCGTCATTTATAACGGGCAAAAGTATACGCCCAAAGCCACATAAAGTGCATTTAAATTATACCTTTCAACAGTAAGAAAACTGGCTGAACTATTTTTTATGATTTTAAAACTTTAATATTCCATAAATTTTTCATTTAAATAGCGCCAATACCGCTTCGGCAAATATTGCACATGAAGTTTTATATTCTGGCGTTCAGTAATATTTACGCTGTTAAAATAATCCTTCCAAAGCTGATCATATAAAACTTCCTGCTCATCAAGCTCAAGCTGAAAGCTTTGACTCATCCCATTTTTTAAATTGCGGTCAACCTCAGAGGCTTCGAGTGAAACTTCATGTATTTCACATAAATCATAATAAAGCCCGAACTTGCGTTGCTCGTCATAAATAAGCCAACGCTGATCTTGATAGCGCCGTTTAAAATGTGGCTGAATAAGCGGTAAAACATTAAAATCAGGACGTACTAAACTTAAAAAAAGCTCATCTTTGGTTTTCTTAAACCGAATAAAAGCTTCCATCCGATGCTTCTCTCGCCCGACCTTTTTCGTCCACTGTGCAATCGCTAAAACACTTGGATTTGAATAATCTTTTTCTATAGAAACATGGCTAGTAAACACATAAATACAGTAATTAAATAAATGCTGATAGGCATCTAAAGATTCAGATAAAGAGGCAAAATAAAATTGTTTTAACGAAGAAGATGAAAGCTTTTTTTGTAGCGCAGACCACACACGCTCAGCATGCTGCTCGTTATTTGCAACCTCAATTTTATCGGCAAATAAGCCATGTTGAGCTGCATCATTCAGATGGAGCCTGACCTGTAATTCTTTAAATTGAAAAGCACGAAACACACAGCTCAGCAACCCAACCATCGAACCATCAAAATAGTAAGCTACTTCATCATTAAACATGACTAAAACCCAAGGCTTAATTGTGGCGAGAGTTGCTGCACATATTTCGAAGATCCCTGCGTTAAAATCTCCTGCCGAACAAAACTTGAGGATAATTCTTTCTGGAATTTTGGACTGTCTTCACAGCGAATAAAGAATTTTGCACGTTGGTAAGCCACGCCTAGTTTTTTAAGTAAATCGATATGAATTTTTCCAAAACGGCGAGCCTGCACAATTTTCTTAGCCGATTTCACGCCAATACCCGGTACACGCAAAATCATTTGGTAATCGGCACGATTTAAATCTACTGGAAACTGTTCAGGATGCCTTAAAGCCCAGCTTAATTTCGGGTCTACATCAAGGTCTAAGTTTGGGTGTTTTTCATTGACGATTTCATTGACTTCAAAACCGTAAAAACGCATCAGCCAATCGCTTTGATAGAGTCGGTTTTCACGAAGCAACGGAGGTGCTGAACCAACGGCGGGCAAGTAATTATTTTCAGTATTAATTGGGATATAACCCGAAAAATAGACACGTTTGAGTTTAAATTCTTTATAGTGCTTGTCTGCCATAAACAAGACATCTTGGTCTGACTCTTGATGGGCCCCCACTACCATTTGTGTGGTCTGCCCTGCTGGCACATATTTCGGCACATGCTTAATGACTTGTCGCTCATCTTTAAGCTGAATGAGCCTGTCACGGACCAAACCTAAATCTTTTTGCACTTCCTGATGTGATTTTTCTGGTGCAAAAGTTTTTAGCCCAATTTCGGTCGGCATCTCTAAATTAATACTCATCCGGTCAGCATATAAACCTGCTTCATGAATCAGTTCAGGCGATGCTCCCGGAATAGTTTTAAGATGAATATAACCATTAAAGTTTTCTTCAAGACGCAACTTCTTTACGACTTGAAGCATACGCTCCATCGTGTGATCTGCCGATTTAAAAATACCCGAGCTTAAAAATAAGCCTTCAATATAATTACGGCGGTAAAAATTAATGGTTAAGTCTACGACCTCTTGCACCGTAAATGCTGCACGCTGGACGTCATTAGAACGACGTGAAACGCAATAGGCGCAGTCAAAAATACAAACATTACTAAATAGAATTTTTAAGAGAGATACACAGCGGCCATCTTCAGTATAGCTATGGCAAATACCCGAATGGCTGGCATCTCCCAAACCTTTATCTTTATTTTTACGGTCACTGCCACTTGATGAACAAGACACATCATATTTAGCAGCATCAGCAAGAATCTGTAGTTTTTCCCGAATGCGATCAGACATATCAAACGACTCATTTATGGCATCGTTTAAAAAATATCATTTTGCATTCTTAAATTTAATCCAGTGAAGTACGCTCGGCGTCATGAGGTGACGTTTAAAATAATCCGTCTTAATTAACGTATTCTTCTAGTTGCTTTACACGCTCGGCATACTCTTGCATTGGGCAATATGAATACATCGGTGAACCAATGTATGAGCCTGTATTATTACACTCCTGATCTACATAAGCTTTCCAAAGTCGCTGAGATTTTAGGATATCTTGGTAACGTTCTGGCTGTTTGTATTCTTCGCTTTGTGTGCGAATTTGATCAATCAGAGCAACTATTTTTTCTTCATAAATCTTTTTAGCTTGTTCAGAACAGCTATGCACAACCATATTGTTAATACTCTCAAGCTGCATTTCTTTAATGGTCTGCTCTACACATTGGTTATACTCGTCTTGCTCATCAGCATCAGTCTGCGCATATAACCATGGACTACAGAAAAGACTGGATAAAACAATAAGTTTGCAGCAAAATTTCAGCATAATTTATTCTCAATTCTATAATTTTTAATATGCTTCAATATAACAAAAAAATGATTATTCGCGCACTTGCGCTAGCCCCCATCCCTTTGTTGAGTATATCTGCCTTAGGAATAATCATCTTCAATACGGAATTTAATCTTTATTCGGTTGCAGTTATTTTTCTAGCCCATTTCTTATTTTATTTACTTTTTTATGGCCTTCTGGTTATTCCTTTCGCATATATCACTTCATATTTTCTCGCGCGTAAAAATCGTTTAAATCTGATAAGTATTTTTATCTGCGCAACTGTCATCTGGATTTTGATTAGCCCTATTACGCGCTTAATTTTTGTCGGTTCATTCCCTTCTCCTTGGTGGCATATTTATAAGATCTATAGTTTTTATCTTATGATTTTATTTACCAGCTTTTGTTACTGGTTAGGCTTGGAATGGCTGAGGCGAAAACAAATCGGCTAAACACATATTCCTGTGATTAAGCCTTTGCCACTCCCCCACAAAATCCTTATACTTAGTGGCAATTTTTCTCATAAATTCGTGGATGCTACATGAGTCGCGCCATCTCGCACATTGATACATTTCAGGGCTTAATTCTTGCCCTACAAAACTATTGGGCCGAACAAGGCTGCGTCGTACTACAACCGTACGACATGGAAATGGGCGCTGGAACATTCCACACCGCAACATTCTTACGCGCTTTAGGGCCTGAAACTTGGAATGCTGCATACGTTCAACCTTCACGTCGTCCAAAAGATGGCCGCTATGGTGAAAACCCGAACCGTTTGCAACACTACTATCAGTTCCAAGTGGTACTTAAGCCAAATCCAGACAATATCCAACAGCTTTATCTCGATTCTTTAAAAGCAATCGGGATTGATACGCTTACTCACGACATTCGTTTCGTAGAAGACAACTGGGAGTCTCCAACGCTAGGTGCTTGGGGCTTAGGTTGGGAAGTTTGGCTTAACGGTATGGAAGTAACTCAGTTCACTTACTTCCAACAAGTCGGTGGTGTTGAATGTTACCCAGTAACAGGTGAAATCACTTACGGTTTAGAACGTCTTGCGATGTACCTACAAGGTGTTGACTCGGTTTATGACCTTGTTTGGACTAAAGGCCAATTCGGCACGGTAACTTACGGCGACGTCTTCCATCAAAATGAAGTTGAGCAATCGACTTATAACTTTGAATACGCTCCAGTTGAAAAACTATTTGAACTGTTTGATTTTTACGAATCAGAAGCAAACCGTTTAATTGAAGCAAAACTTTCTCTTCCTGCTTATGAGCAAGTGGTTAAAGCGTCTCATACCTTTAACTTACTTGATGCACGTGGCGCAATTTCTGTGACTGAGCGTCAACGTTACATTTTACGTGTACGTACTTTAGCGCGTGCTATTGCACAAAGTTATGTACAAGCACGTGCAGAGCTTGGCTTCCCAATGGCAGAACCACACTTGCGTGATGAAGTATTGGCACAGCTAAAAGCACAAGCTGAAAGTGAAGCAGCAAAGGCGGAGAAAAACTAATGAGCAAACATACTGTTTTATTCGAACTTGGCTGTGAAGAGCTTCCACCAAAAAGCTTAAAAACTTTACGTGATGCATTACAGGCAGAAACGGTAAAAGGTTTAAAAGATGCGGGCTTAAACTTCGTATCAATTGAAGCTTATGCAGCCCCACGTCGTTTAGCGCTTAAAATTGTTGATATCGATGCTGCTCAAGCTGATACACAAAAACGTTTTGATGGTCCTGCAGTTCAAGCAGCTTACGATGCGGAAGGCAAACCAACTAAAGCACTTGAAGGCTTTATGCGTGGTCAAGGTATTACTGTAGACCAGCTTTCTACATTCCAAGCAGGTAAAGTTGAAAAAGTTTGCTATTTAAAAGATGTAAAAGGTCAAAGCCTTGATGCTTTACTTCCACAGATTTTACAAACTGCATTAGACAATTTACCAATTGCTAAACGTATGCGTTCTGCTGCAAGCCGTACCGAATTTGTACGTCCGGTTAAATGGGTTCTTTTACTCAAAGATGACCAAATTGTTGACGCGACTATTCAAGATCATAAAGCTGGCAATGTGACTTATGGTCACCGTTTCCATGCACCTGAAGCTGTGACTTTAGCTCATGCAAATGATTACTTAGCTGCTTTAGAAAAAGCTTACGTTGTTGCGAACTTTGAAAAGCGTAAAGCAACTATTCAAGAACAAGTGAAAAAGCTAGCTGATGAAGTGAACGCAACTGCAATTGTTCCAGCTGACTTACTTGATGAAGTAACAAGCCTCGTTGAATGGCCAGTTGCTCTTCGTGCAAACTTTGAAGAGCGCTTCCTTGCTGTTCCTCAAGAAGCACTCATTACGACGATGCAAGACAACCAGAAATATTTCTGCTTGATCAATAGCGAAGGTAAATTACAGCCTTATTTCATTACTGTTTCAAACATTGAGTCTAAAGATCCGACTCAAATTATTGAAGGTAACGAAAAAGTTGTTCGCCCTCGTTTGTCTGATGCTGAGTTCTTCTTCTTACAAGATCAAAAGCAACCGCTTGCATCTCGTAAAGAAAAATTAGCAAACATGGTATTCCAAGCACAACTCGGTACGCTTTGGGACAAATCAACACGTATTGCAAAACTTGCTGTTGCATTATCTTCAATCACTGGTGCAAACCCAGCCGATGCTGAAAAAGCTGCATTACTTGCTAAATGCGACTTAACCTCTGAGCTTGTTGGTGAATTCCCAGAACTTCAAGGTATTGCAGGTACTTACTACGCGCGTATTGAAGGTGAAAACACTGAAGTTTCTGAAGCTTTAGGTGAGCAATATTTACCAAAATTTGCTGGCGATGTTTTACCAAAAACCAAAACAGGTACAACCATTGCTCTTGCTGACCGTTTAGATACGCTGGTTGGTATTTTCGGTATTGGACAAGCGCCTACAGGTTCTAAAGACCCGTTTGCTCTTCGTCGTTCAGCAATTGGTATCTTACGTTTAATCATTGAAAATGAATTAGATGTAACGATTGAAGAATTAGTGAATCTTGCACTTCAAGGTTATGGCGATATCGTTAAAGACCACGATAAAACTCGTGCTGATGCTGTTGCATTCTTGGAAGGTCGTTACCGTGCTAAGTACGAAGACCAAGGTGTTGCTGTTGACGTACTTCAAGCCGTTCAAGCTCTTGCACCAAAATCTCCACTTGATTTTGACAAGCGTGTAAATGCTGTTAACCACTTCCGTACACTACCTGAAGCTGCTGCACTTGCTGCTGCGAACAAACGTGTTGCTAATATTCTTGCCAAAGAAGCAACACCTGAAGGTTCTGTAGTTGAAGCGAACTTAGTTGAAGACGCTGAAAAAGCATTATTTGCTGAGCTTCAAGCAGTGACACCTGTGGTTGAGCCATTACTTGCAGCAAAAGACTACACTGCTGCCCTTTCTAAGCTTGCAGCACTTCGCGCGCCGATTGATGCATTCTTTGATGGCGTAATGGTAATGGCAGATGATGCTGACCTAAAAGCAAACCGTTTACGTTTATTGGCTCAGTTACGTAACTTGTTTACTGCTGTAGCTGATGTGAGTGTGTTGCAGGGTTAAAATTATATAAAAATTAATTTTTGTATAATTAAGCTTTAATAAAAACCATGTTTTCACTCTAGTTGGAAACATGGTTTTTTATTGAAGAATTTCATTCAATATAATTATAAATGATTATTTTACGTTCAATTAATAAATAAGAATTATTTACTTCCTTCACTTTTTATCCACAATTCAATAAACTAAAACAAATAATTACCAAACTTAACAAAGTATCATTGCAATGAAAAACTTAAATTTATTACTCATATCAACATTACTATTCACTGGATGTGCAACGACCAAATCGATTCAATATCCAGCAGCGGGTAAACAAACCTCTCTTTCTGTTTCTTCAGAACAACTTTCTTCAATGACTGAATCAGGGGCAGGTGATTACTTTGTAAAGGAAAGCCAAATATTAGTTGGTGATGCAAGTAGTGCTTCAGCCAGTCCAGTTTCTGGAATGTTTGGCCTTATCGGAGTAGGTGTTGCAATGGCAATTGATAAAAATGCAAATAGTTCAGCCATTGAAAAAAGCTCTCTCAATCAACCTATTAAATTTGACCAGTTAATAAATCAAAAAATTAACGATTCTCTCGCCAAAAATAAAGCAGATCCTACTCTAAAACTTCTAAGTTTAAATCAGGCATCTGAAATTAAAATTGTGCCTTATTCACGCCTTTCTTTCCGTGAAAAGCCAATTGTAAAAGTAAATTTTGGTTTAAAGACCCAATTTAAAAATGCGGCAGACAATAATGCAGATACAAAACGCTTATATCACTATGTAAGCAAAGAACGTATTTCTTTAGCTGAATGGGAAGCTCAAAATAATTTATTATTTATGAAAAAAGCAGATCAAGCATTTAGCGCTCTTAGCCAAGTATTCACTTTAGATTTGCAACATCAATTAAACTTAAAAGCATTTGATGAGAACAAGCAAAAAAACTGTAAAACTAATGCAGATACATCCTTAGTTTCTTTTATCCAAACTCCTGACAATTTATGTGTTGGTGTAGTTAAAACGAGTAAAGGAGATGTATTCGAAAATAGTATTTATATTGTTGAGCAATAATAAATATTAACCAAAAGGTTAGAGAACTACTTAAATTTAAGTAGTTCTCTAATGTAATCAAACAAATTCTTTAATTTCTTCTAAACTTTTCGATGGCTCAAACCACATGAAATCATAATCGGCCACATCATGAATATAGAATGGATCATTTTTCATAATCTCCTCAGCTTCTTGAATCAAAGAGCTTAGAACTAAAATTACCCCACCTACTCTATTTTCTCGGCGCCCCGATGCCAGAAATTTCTTTTGCTCATAGTAATGATCTAAAAATGCAATATGTTCTTTCAATACAGCATCAACTTCGGCTAATGGTTTTTTTATAGGTCAAGGTAACAACAATCATCTTATTCTCTTAAAGCAAGTAGCGTATGACATAGCATTAGTCTATAGATAGTTTAATGATCTATAGATTATTCGATAGTACGCCTATTCCCCCAATTCATCTACATTAAAACTTTTTATAATAATTTGATATTTTCAAAAAATATCGTTATAAATTAGCAGCTTTTATTAATTAAGATTATATAAATGAAGAAGAATATTTTATTACTTGTTATTTCTATCTTATCCATTGGACAAATGGCCTGTTCTATAAACCCTCATCGGATCAATTTACCAGACACTACCAATCCGCCTGCTATAGAAAAGATTAATTTAGTTGGAATGTCTCGAAATGAATTTCTAAATAAATTCCATCCACCCGTAGTAAGTAGACTCATTGGTGAGAAAAGGATAGATACGATCACTTATTATAAAATTAACAATAAACCAAAAGCATATGGAATGGCTTTATATAATGGCTTAATAGCGAATACAATCGTGTCGACATTACATAATGTAATGCCGAGTGAATTATCGCTGGATTCTGTGGACGAAACGGTATCAATCTCAGACTCAGCACTTAACAAAGAGAAAATAGTAATTGAGATTACATATGATTCTTCTAGTCATATTGAAAAAGTCGAAAGAGTCGAATAATTTAATTTTTGGCTATAACCAAACTTTTTTAAAGTAAAATCAATAAAAGTAAATTCTAAAAACTATTTCAGTATGCTGATTTAAATGAATTTTTTAATAAAATTAATATTTTCATTTTTAAATCAGCACTCAATAACTACCACATTATTATTTACTCAGCTTGGTAAAAGAATTATTTTTTCCAATTCATCCACACCAAACTCCCTACAATAATCACTCCACCAAGCAGCACCATCATTGACGGTTTTTCATTTAAGAAAACAACTGCCAAACTCATTGCGACAATGGGCGAACAATATAAAAAATTCGATGCAATCGTTAACGACATATTTTTAAGTACATAACCCCAAAGCACATAAGCCATCGCACTTGGGAAAATACCTAGCAAGACAACCGACATATTGGCTTGCCAAGTAGCATGTAAAATTTCATGGGGTAAATGAGCACTATAAAATAGTAAAGGAATGGTTCCGAACCAGATGATGTAGCACATCATGCTCAAAGCATCATAATTTAAAGCAAATTTCTTATATAAATTAAAGTACAGACCCCACGCAATTGCTGCTAACACAATCAATAAACTATAAGGGCTCGGTACACCAAAACCATGATCTCCACTAACCACCAACACGGCGCCGCAAAGTCCCAGCAAAATACACAACCACTGTTTAAAACTGATTTTTTCTTTAAAAAGCAAAGCTGAAATAATAAAGGTAAATAGCGGAATGGATTGACTCAAAATACTAGATGCGACTGCAGTTACATATTGCTGCCCTGTATTTATAAGTAAGTGATGTAGCGTTACAGAGAAAAAACCTAATACAGCAAGCGCAGGAGCATCTTTCCAATTTAAAGGCTGAATGCCTTTTTTTATGACCAAAAGCAGTAAAAAAAACGATGCAATCAAAAAGCGAAGCAAGGCAATGTGCTGCGGTGTATATGAATGCAAAGCACTATGTACACCAATAGGTGAATAGCCCCAACAAAAGACAGTCACAGCAATATATAAATAGAGCTTAAATGCGGGAGGCTGGGTTTCGGCAGCAAGAGAAATTGCCATGTTAAATCTGCACTAATGAAATGGAACTCTTTCATCATATGCGCATGGATAGTTGAATAAAATTAACTTATATTGAGTTTAATATTCATTAAAAGTGAATGATAAAACATGGATATCGCTCAGTTAAAAATGTTCCAAACTGTGGTTGAATGCGGAACAATGGCAAAGGCATCAATGCAACTGCATTGTGTACCATCCAATATCACAACGCGTATTAAACAACTCGAAGAAGAACTAGGCACACCGCTGTTTTATCGTGAAGGTAAAGCTTTAAAACTCACCCCATCAGGAGAAATTTTCCTAAATTATTGCCATAAAATTTTAGCGTTATGTGATGAGGCAAAACGTAGTATTCACCCTGATGCACCGCCCTCTGGCCCACTCAGAATTGGTGCAATTGAATCTTCTGCTACCACTCGTCTGCCAAACTTGCTTGCGAAATATCATCAACGTTTTCCAGAAGTTTCTATTCAAATTATTACTGGCACATGGAAACAGCTATTAGTCGATATTTCTCAGCATAAACTTGATGGGGCAATTGTCGCGGGTAATATTGAGTTTCCGATGCTCAATAAGCTCGGTATTTACCAAGAAGATATGGTCTTAATCGCATCTCACTCTTTGGGAGAAATTCATTGCCAAGAAGACCTGATAGGTAAAGAAATTTTTATGTGGACGGAAGGCTGTCCTTACCGTGCAGCCCTTGAAGAATGGCTTAAACTGAAGAATATCTCTCTTCCCATCACCAGCATTACCAGCTATGCCACGATTATTGGCTGTGTCAGTGCAGGTTCAGGGGTGGCTCTGGTGCCCAAGAGCATTTATGAGCAATATAAAAATTTGGCCCATATTCATAGTTATAAATTTGAATATCTTGCCTTTATGCAAAATCACTTTTTCTGGCATAAAAATGTGAGCAACCATAAAGCCAGAGACATGTTTATAGAATTGATTAAGACTGAATTTAGCTTATGAATCATTGCAGTGATTGGTTTAGCGCTATTAAATGATGATTTATCGTAATCAAATCGTATGGGTTTTATCTCATTGCAGTACAAGCTTTATTTTTAACAGTAAGATCACCACTTCATCTTTTGATTCTGGTTGGGGAGATTGATCCATATGAAAACCTTACAAGTGTTATGCGTTGCAAGTTCTATATTGGCTTCATCAACCTTATTTGCAGAAACAACACAGCCACAACAAGTTGTTGAAACGACACCTAAAACACAACCTTATGGTGACAATCCTAGCTTAGGGCGCGTACTGTTGTATAAAACAGGCAAAGGCATACAAAATTTAGGAAACTCTATTCAAGGTGCTTCTGAAAAGACATCGAATAAAATTAGTGAGAAATGGCAAAACACCAAAGAATTTACTGCTGAAAAAGCAGAAGTCGTTCAACAAAAAGCAGATACAGCCAAAGTATTTACTGAACAGAAAATAGAGCAAGCCAAACAAAATATTACCAGTAGCCGAAATGGTGAAAATATTCCGATTGAGCAAGGTGAATTAAGTAAATCGAGCACAACAGCTAACTAATTTTTTGGATAGCGCGATAACTCCGCGCGCTTATAAACACAGATATTCATCTAGAAATAATGTCATTAACTATAAGAAAGCTAGGAATCTACCCTATGAATAGTCAAAAACTTCTCTTTTCAACGCTATGCTGCTTGGCATTAACTGCATGTGCAACTTCAGCACCTATCTCTTCTTATTCTCAGGCACAAGTTTTAGAGCAAGATACGAATATTGAAGCTTATCCATCAACTACTGGTAATGTAGCCAAACTCATTAAACAAGATAAACAGGCTTGTATGATTGAATTTACTGGCTATTTAGGGGGCGGACATGTAACTGAGCACTGGACTTTTAATAATAATGGTCTGCTTTCAGCGACCTCATCGACTATGCAGTATCCTGATGAATCAGGCATATTAAATCAGGCAACCAACTCTACAACCAAAAGCTCAACGACTTTTAATATTCAAGATCCAGAAATTCAAAATAATTTCAAAAAACTCCAAAGCAACTTTAATCCAGCGAATCTAGCAAAGTGTAATTAATACTTTTTTCATAAAAAGCCCGTTGCAGAAGTTACCCTTTGCAACGGGTTATAGCCATTTATAAATTTCTTGGACCTAATTTAAAAAATTATAAATAAGCTATTAATTAATGGTTAAACCATTTGTTGCTGCCAGTAAATCAATACGTGGGAAAACCAAGCCCGTTCTTGAATCAGTAATTGGTTTACCTGTCGTTTTTAAACGGCTGATGGTTTGATCAATACTTTCTGTTGGACTCACGCTATTCGCTCGTAACAAAGCAATTGCACCTGCCACATGTGGTGTCGCTTGAGATGTACCACCCATGGTATAACCACCCGCCGTGATCATTGCTCCAGGCGCTAATAAGGTCACAAGACTGCCACCATTACTAAAGCACGCTACCTTATCTGCCGCTGTTGTTGGGTCCGAACATTTCACAGGGTTCCCCCATGACACACCACCAATATTACTGTCATATACAGCACCAACTCTTACTGCACTAGCAACACAGGCAGGAGATGAAATTCCATCTGAAAATGCATCATTACCTGAAGCGACTACAGGCACCACACCAGCAGCTCGTGCATTGGCAAATGCAGTTCCATAACTGCTATCACTACACTCCGAGGTATATTTAACACCTGGTACGCCAAGGCTCAAATTCACCGCTTTAATATTATAGGTTTGTGCATTATTTACAGCCCAGTTAATCCCTGCGAGGATATCACTATCATAAGCTGTGCTTACCCACTTACCTTGGGATCTGACCTTTCTAAAGACATCTATGCCTATAATTTTGGTCTTGGTAGCAACCTTAGATACGATGCCTGAAACATTACTCCCATGCCCATCATCATCTAAAGCGCCATCATCTGGTGCACTATCAAATGAATAAACCACTCGACATGTGCTTGATGGTGTATTTACTGCCGTACAGCCAAAATCAGAGTGAAGATAATTCACACCTGTATCAATCACTGCCACACTAGAGCCTTCGCCCGTAAAACCATTGGTATTGGCCTGTGGTTGATTAATTAAAGGTAAACTTTCATTGGTCGTAGTCCGGTTAATACGGTTCGGATAAACTGCTTTAACATTTGGATCATTTAATAAAGTCACCAAAGCTTCGCGATTACTAATTCGATAGAAAGCTAAAGGCAAATTATTGTAGTCCCGAAGTACTTGGACACCACCAGCACGGTTAAACCTTGCCTGTATATTCTTTTTATTTGTTGCAATATAACTCCGCCGCTCTAAACCGGAAGGCACACTCACCGAAGGAATATTGTATTCGACGATTAAATCATTCGAATCATTATTGACCAAGGCATCCAAATCGATTTTGCCCTGAAATACTTTTTGTTTTGCTGCTTGATTTAACCGCTGTTTAGCACCTTGAGAATCCAAAGGAAGAGCGGATGCAGTTGTACTTAATATCGTACATAGACCTAATAGAAATAACGTTTTACTTTGCATTATTTTTCTCCGTAGTTTTTCAACTAACAATTTGCTTATTTCGCTTTTATTTCATTTGCTGGATCTTTTTCTGGATCAATCGGTTGAATAGAAAGATCACTTTTTGTGTCATAAAAAGGAACAGAATCAGCTGATACCGATTGAGGATGAGTTGAATGTTGAGATAGATTTTTAGGTTGGGTAGGCTCCTTAAGTTTAGAAAGAAACGAAGATGTATCTGGTTGTGGCGAATTCGACTCATGTAAAGCAGAATTGAACACATCAGATGCACCACTTGTGGGCTTAAGATAGAGAACAACGGCGACCAAGCCGACCAATACAAGAAGGGAAGCAATAATTTTCATCTGTCATATCTCTGTTTTTTTGTTTATAGATATCTATTTTTATTTTTGATTATTCGAAATAAAGTGCTATTTCTTTCAATACATTTCATGTGAAATTTCTATTTCATGAAATGTACAAACCTGAGAAAAGCTAAAGTATCTTTTCCCGAATAATCAAAAATACAGTTCTGCCCTGTACATTTATATTTCTGGCAGAATATGGTTCAAAAAAGTGCTAAAAAAGCACTTCATTCTCATAATAAGCAATAATTATGCCGTTTCCTCTAATAAATAATTAGATTCACATCACATTTAAAGATATAAAGGACAAGTCGAGAAAAACCGAAAGAGAAAAAATTAAAGGATATTTTTTAAAAAAGGAAAGATAAGAGAGCTTAATTAGAATATCTAACAAATAAATGTTCTTTTTCACTTTATTATTAATTTTTATTAATCTTCACAATTTATCCCTAGTCTGTTTACTCAACGTAACACTGTTGTAACATTTTGATGAAGACAGTTCACAAGACTATATTCCCTTGGCTATGATTCGTTTGCGTTTATGAAATACCTCACTAAAAGGGTATATTCTTTGAAGGATATCGCAATGAAAATGATGAAAACAGCTATCGTTACTGCAAGTGTTCTTGCTTCTGCCTCTATTTTTGCACAAAGTGCGGGCGTTAATGCAGGTGCTTCTGCTCAAGTAAATGTACAACCGGGTGGTCTTGTTAGTGGCGTAGCCAACACAGTCAAAAATACTGCTCATAATGTAGGTAGCACAGCAAAGCATGCTGGTCATGTAGCGGCTGACACTACAGTTAAAGCAACAAAAAAAACAACAGGAAAAGTGACTGAACTTTCTTCTAAAGCTGCAAATGGTACAAAACATTTTGCTACCGAAGCTGCGACAGGTACTAAAAATGTAGCAACTAAAGCCGCAACTGGTACTAAACATTTTGCTACCGAAGCAGTAACAGGTACTAAAAATGTAGCGACTAAAGCTGCAAACGGTACTAAAAACTTAGCAGTTGAAGCGAAAGCTGATACAAAAGCAGGTGTTGATGCTGTAAAAGCTAAAGTTGCAGAAAAACAAGCTGAGCAAAAAGAATTTACTGCTGAAAAACAAGCTAATGCTCAAGCGCATGTAGATGCTGTAAAAACTCGTGTAGCTCAAAACCAAGCTGAGCAAAAAGAGTTTGTAGCTGACACTAAAGCTGATGCTCAAGCAAAATTAAATACAGCTCAACCAGCTCATGGAGTTAACGCTCAAACAGGTGTAAACGTTGGTGTTAATGTTGCTGGTATTAATGCAAATGCAAACTTAAATGCAGGCGCTCAAGCGACTACACAAAAAGCTGAAAAGAAATCTTTTATTAAAGGTCTTTTCGGTAATAACTAATCCGTTATAAATAAAAAAGGGCAATTAATTGCCCTTTTTTATTTCTCAAAAATCAAGTATTCAACTCGCTTCAGTTAAAACTAAGCCCGCACGCAAACCAAGCTTCACATTTGGGTTTGGAAATAAAATCCAGACCTGATCTTGCTCAACAACATAATTACCAGAAGGTTGAGTTGCAATGATTTCACCTTTGGTAAAAGTCGAAAAATTCGGAGCTTCAGCAGATAAATTCATCTGAAAATCTTCATCTTTTTTAATTAAAGAATCAGATACTTTGAAGACCCGAATTTTTGTTTTATTGCGTAGCGGTAAGGCTTGCTCAGAAACTACATTACGAATAACTTCATCAATTGCAGCAAATTGGCTCAAGTCATTTTGCCCAAATGGTAAGGCTTTGCCTAACTCTAAAGTTGCGCTCGCAGCTTTAAAATTCTCACTCGTAAAATGTGTAAACGTTTTACCTGCTGCATTGTGATAAACCAAAGCATCTAAATCGGCTGCTTCAAGACTTGCTGTTAAATCAGCATCATAGCCATGCGTTTGATAGGGAAATAAAGCAAACGTTGGTAACAATGAAGTACGAATTGCTGTGTGTAAATCATAGTGATAGCGTTTAGCATCACTTGCACTTTCTTGAAAGAAATTTGTGACAACTTGCTCTAAAACTTCAGCACGCTTTGATTCTTCAGACACGCCTAGAGTTTTATATCCACCACAAAACATTCGATTTACATCGTCATGCACATAGCGTTTGCCTTGACGCATTGCATAAGGGTTACCCAATACAAGCAGCAACCTCACAGCAAGGTTTAAACGCCCTGCAAATAAATCCGCGCAAAGATGAGATAACAATTCAATTGGTGCTGTTTCATTACCATGCACTCCAGCTGACAGTACGACAGCTTTGTCGTACTGTGCGTTTGGCGTACATTCAAGAAGTCCTTCACCCAACCAGCGCCAAGAAAAATTATTTTGTTTTCCTTCGCGAGTTGTAGGCTGCTCACCTTGTAAGGTTAATGCTAGAAAATCTTGCATGTCACCTCCTCATTATTTTTGGAAAGGATAAACCGAACCTAAACCTAAAATTTTGGTCAGTTCGTCAAGTGCCATACGGCTTTCCATTAACAAATGCGGATCAGCCAAATCTTCTTGTGCTAAACGATCACGATAATGTTTATCTACCCATTGATTGAGTGTGCCAAACAACTGATCGTTCATCAGAACTTTTGGATTTACGGCATTTAACTCAGTTTCGTTTAAAGCTACGCGTAAACGTAGACAAGCTGGACCACCACCGTTACGCATACTTTCACGTAAGTCATATACCTGAATAGCATCAATTGGTGTGCCCATTTGAATCATGTCATTCAAATAGCCCCAGACTGCTGCATTTTGACGAGACTCTTCCGGTACAACAATAGTCATTCCACCATCTGGACGAGTCAAAATTTGGCTATTAAATAAATAGGTTGCTACGGCATCGTCAACGGTAACACGGTTTTCAGGGACTTCAATTGAAATAAAGTCTTCACCGATGCTTGCCATTTTTTGACGAATTTCAGCAAAGGCCTGATCTTGATTTAAAAAGGCATGTTGATGATGGAATAAAACCTGTTGGTTACTTACCGCGATCACATCATTATGGAAAACGCCCTGATCAATTACATCTGGATTTTGCTGAACAAAAACAGTATGTGCATCATCTAAACGGTGCAAACGTGCAATTGCTTCACTTGCCTCACGCGTTTGACGAGCTGGATAACGTTTTGGTCCCGGCAAGCCATTATTTAAATGTTGTTGACCATAAACAAACACCTGAACACCGCGCTTAGCATAATCACCACCTAAGCGGTTGTGATTGGCTGCTCCTTCGTCACCAAACAAAGCTACTTGTGGTAATGCTTCGTGGTGTACAAAGTGGCGTTCATTTTTAAAGATCGCTTGTAAAACTTGGCTTGTAGTTTCAGCTTCAATTGAACGGTGAAACTTATTGTTCAGGTTCGCTGCGGTAAAATGCACGCGCTCATCTTGGCTATCTGCCGAAGGTGAAACGGTAGCCGCATTGGCAGTCCACATTGGAGAAGCTGAACTTAAAGATGATAATAGTTCAGGTGAATGACGCATTGCTTGAGCAACAACGCTAATGTCATCACCTGTAAAACCTAAACGGCGTAACATTGGAACATGTGGACGCTCATGCGGAGCAAGTACACCTTGTTTCATTCCCATGTCAGCCAAAGCTTTCATCTTTAGCAAACCTTGTTTAGCTGCTAATTTTGGATTCGAGGTATTATTACGGTTTTTTGTCGATGCTTCATTACCAAACGACAAACCCGCGTAGTGATGTGTTGGTCCCACTAAACCATCGAAATTTACTTCATATCCTTTCATTTTTTCTTTCCCTAGTGTTTAAGGCAACACAATCCCTGGAGATAATTTTTCTGGTAAGGTTAAGCTGTCACTTTCAAGTGATGCCATTGGCCAAGCACAATAATCAGCTGCATAAAAAGCACTCGCGCGGTGATTACCTGACGCCCCTACACCACCAAATGGCGCGGCACTTGAAGCCCCAGTTAATGGCTTATTCCAATTCACAATACCGGCACGTGCTTCGATGAGTAAGTCATCAAACAGTTCACGTTTTGGTGAAACCAAACCAACTGACAAGCCAAAACGAGTTGCGTTAGCAATTTTTAATGCTTCATCAAAGTTGTCATAACGTTGAATGGTGGTAAGCGGGCCAAAATATTCTTCATCCGGAATATCTTTCACGCCTGTGACATCAACAATACCCGGAGTAAGTAGAGAACTGTCTTCTTGAGGACGTGTCATGGCTAATAAACTTTTTGCACCCAGCTCAAGTAACTTTTGCTGAGCATTCATCATGTTTGTTGCAGCAACTGACGAGATTACCCCGCCCATGAATGGTTGTTGTTCGTCGTTCCAACGGCCAACTTTTAGGTTTTTAGCAACTTCAACAAAACGTTGAATAAATGCATCACCTTCAGCACCATTTTTTACCAAGATACGGCGTGCACATGTACAACGCTGACCTGCCGAAACAAAAGCAGATTGAATAGCAAGATTAACTACTGCATCGACATCGATAATTTCATCAATAATCAATGCATTATTGCCACCCATTTCAAGCGCAAGAATTTTTTCAGGTGCACCCGCCATTTGCTTATGCAAGTGATAACCCGTGTTTGCACTTCCGGTAAACAATAAACCATCAATTTCATGTGAGGCAGCTAATGCTTCGCCCGTGGTACGACCACCTTGCACCAAGTTCATTACACCATTTGGCAGACCAGCTTGCTGCCAAAGTTTTACAGTTTCTTCAGCAGTCCAAGGCGTTAATTCACTTGGTTTAAATACAACTGTGTTGCCAGCAAGCAATGCAGGAACAATATGCCCATTTGGTAGATGGCCCGGGAAGTTATATGGACCGAAAACTGCAAGCACACCATGCGGACGATGACGTAAAGATGCTACACCATCGGCCATTTCAGTTGAGCTTTCGCCTGTACGCTGGTGGTAAGCGCGAATCGAAATCGCAACTTTGCCAATCATTGATTGAACTTCAGTTAACGTTTCCCAAAATGGCTTACTGGTTTCTTGGCTAATGACTTCTGCTAAATGCTTTTTATTTTCTTCAAGCAAAGCGGCAAATTTTTCAACAATCGCTACACGCTCTGCAAGCGGTAAACGCGCCCAAGCTGGAAATGCAGTACGCGCTGCCTGACAAGCTTGCTCTACATCAGTAGCAGTAGCCTCGGCACCTGACCATACAGTTTGGTTATCAACCGGATTTGTTTTCTCAAATGTTGCGCCGCTGCCTTGTAACCAGACACCGTTTATAAATAAAGAGTTTGACATCAGGATACTTCCATAGGATTTAGTGATAACACACGAACAGCGTGACCTTCTTGTACACCGAGTTTTTCAGCTTGTTCATGTGTTAAATTTATTGTGTTATCAACAAGATCAAGCTTTAACAACATTGCTTTATAGTCATGATAATTATCATTGGCAATGAGATATTGGGTCTTACCGACCGCAGCTTCACTTGTAATTTTGACGTTTAGTAACTGACTTTCTTTTACTGCTCGCAATTCATCAATATTGGCTTCAATGGTTGGACCAGCATCAAAAATATCGACATATCCTTGATAGCGTAAGCCTTCCGACTCAAGCACATGATAAGCAGGCAAAGTTTGTGGATGCATTTTTCCAATTACCTCTTGCGCATCTTTTGGCAAGAGATCTACATAGACTGGGAAACGTGGCATAAGCTCTGCAATAAACACTTTTTGCCCAATTCCACTCAAATAGTCTGCTGTTGAAAAATCCATATTAAAGAAATGGTGACCAATCGCATCCCAAAATGGAGAACATCCATTTTCGTCCGAGAAACCACGCATTTCAGCAATTAACTTTTTCTCGAAATATTGCTTAAAGGCAGCGATAAACATAAAACGGATTTTCGATAAGAATTTACCGTTTTGGTTTTCACGACGCTCTGGATCTAAAAATAGTGTACAGAGTTCGCTACTACCTGTTCTGTCATTACTTAAAAATAAAGTAGGTAATGACTTATAGACATTTAATGCTTTTGAAGCGTGTACTTGAGTACCAACATGAAAGTTGTACCAAGGTTCAATGAGCCCTACAGCAACTTCAATTGCACTTAATCCAATAACACGTTGAGCTTCTGTATCTTCAAGAACAAATAAATAACCTTGTTCACTTTTATGGACATTGCCATTTAAAGTATTGCGAGTACGTGAAATTCGAGCCGAAAGTGTATCCATATTTTGCGGCAAGGAAGTCAGGCCTACACCCGACTTACCTGCTAATTTATAAATATCTTCAAGGTCTCGAAACTCGGCATGACGGACGATCATCATGGCTAGCTTTCCTTTTTTTTATTTAGCCAACTTTGCCAATGCGCGTTTTAAACGAGCAATTCCTTCATCAATATCTTGTTCAGGAATAATTAGAGACGGTGTAAAACGAACCACGTTTGGTCCCGCGATTAAAGCAAGCAAACCTTCTTCGCCCGCCCAAGTCGTAATGTCTTTCGCTTTGCCTGCATACTCAGCTTTTAATACACAACCAATGAGTAAGCCTTGACCACGAATTTCTTCAAAAATCGGGTATTCAGCATTTAATTTATTTAATGCGTCTAGGAAATATTGATGACGATGTTTTACACCTTCAAGTACTTCAGGCGTATTAATAAACTCAAAGACTGCACCAGCAACCGCACTTGCTAACGGGTTACCACCATAAGTCGTACCATGTGTACCGACTGAAAAATGCGGTGCAAATTTATCAGTTGTTAGCATTGCACCGACTGGAAAACCACCACCTAGTGCTTTTGCAGTCGTTAATACATCTGGAATAACACCAGAGTTCATGTAGGCATACAGTGCACCTGTACGGCCAACACCGGTTTGTACTTCATCAAAAATCAGTAAGGCACCGAACTCATCACACAGTGCACGCAAACCTTTTAAAAATTCGATGTCAGCAGGAATAACACCGCCTTCACCTTGGATCGGCTCAACAATCACAGCACATGTTTGTTCATTAATCACCGCTTTTGCAGCTTCTAAATCATTAAAGGCAACATGGTTGATACCGTTTGGAA